>CAMJHQ010000022.1 GCA_946405625.1 uncultured Lachnospiraceae bacterium
TGACATCTGATTACACATCAACATCAGAAGCTGAAAGAGATGTGACATCTGATTACACATCAACATCAGAAGCTGAAAGAGATGTGACATCTGATTATACATCTACATCGGAAGTTGAGATAGCTGCGGCATCTGATCATACATCAGCAGTTGAATCTGATGTGACAGACAGCTATTCATATGTTGAAGAATCAGCGGATGAAACTTCTTCAGGAACGGAATCAGAGAGTAGTCCGATTTCTGAACATGAGATCAAGGTAGATGTTGACATTGATTCAGATAATGGATTCGAAGCTGAATTTGATACTGAAGCTGAAGCCGAAGAGGATCAGGATGAGGATTCGACTTATAGTTACAGTTTTAAGTCCAGTCCGGAATTCAGTACGATAATCGGATTTGATTCAGAGCAGGAATTTAAACAGCAGTTACAGTCGGAACTTGAATCTATAGATAAACAGAAACCGGAACCTGAACCTGAACCAAAAGAGGAACCGAAACCTGAACCTGAACCTGAAGTTAAGACATCCATCAAGTATGGACTTAAGACACCGTTTGGCACAGGATCAGTATTCGGCACAGGTACAAAGTCAGAACCTGAACCTGTATTTGGCTCCGGACCATCATTTGGAACAGAGGAAAAGATTACATTCGGTCCGGGACTTAGACCTTCGTTCTCATCAGAAGATAAAATTTCATTCAAAAGAGAGACGGATAGTTCTGTTAAACCTTCTGCTGAAACGGTTGTATCTGAACCGTTGGCAGAACCTGAAATAAAATCCGAGACAGAAACAGTAATGGAATCCGCTTCGGAAACAGTTAAAGAATCTGTAACAGAAACAGTTTTTGAATCAACTTCAGAAATACTTACAGAAACGAAGTCGGATACCTTTGGCAGTCCTGTTACAGAAGAAGTGACAGAGCCGTCGGTTGAGGTTACGGTTGAACCCGAAACTCAGATATATGAAAAACCTGAAGCTGAGGCTTATGATGAACCTAAGGCTTATGTTGAACCTGAGGCTGAGGTTATAGAGGAGTCTGAAGATACGGTTATTATAGAACCGGATATAGATGATGTTATCGAAGCACCATCAGAGGGTGGAACCGCTGACGTATATGAAGGAGAAACAGAACCGGCATACCTTATGGTAAAACCGAGATTTGAATTTCCTGAATTTAAAACAGATCTCTTCCCTGCAGTCAGACAAAACTTTGATATTGAAAATAAGTTTGATGACATTGTTAATGAGAAGCAGAGTGAGCTTGATGCTAAGCTTAAAGCTGAGGATGAAAAAATGAGGGAAGCACAGGAGTTGCTTGCATCACTTGGTATTGAGATTTAGTATATATTTCAGATTGATTATAAGATATAATGTATAATTAGTAATGTATTAAAGGAGGTACATAGCAGTGGCTGTTGACCAAAGAGAAGCCTTAATTGCAGCGGTTCGTGCACAGGTTGAGAAGGAACGTGCTGAGAAAGCTGCAAAACTGCAGAGAGAGCAGGAGGCAATGGCATTTTCCGGCAAAAACAAACCGAAGAAAGAGGCAGAAGGCCAGAAAAAGTATAAGACCCTCACACCTGAGGAACTTGCCAAAATCCAGGAGAAGAAGAGAAAGAAGCGTGCTGAAGAACTCGGCATTGAACTGGATGAGAACGGCAATCCAAAGGTGCAGGAAACAGATACTGAAGTTCTTAAAGGCCCCGGCTCAAATACTGAAGAAGGATCAGATGATAAGACTACTGTACTTACTGCTGATATGAAAGAAGGATTGGGTGGAGTTAAGAAAGATGGTGGTCTTAATTCTATTCCTGAACCTACAGGAGGACTTAATGGCGGACTTGGAGGAGGGCTTGGTTCCGTTCCTACAGGTGGTCTTGGTCTTGATATTAAGGTAGTAGATAATAAAGATGGAAAAGCATCCTTCAGTGCTGATGGAAATACCGTTAATGCTGATGAATCCGGATGGGTATCCAGTGATGAACCGGCTAAAGGCAAGAAGAGTCAGGATGACATTGATAGTATCATTCCTAACAGAGCAGGCGGTTCTGCAGATGCTGCATCAATGTACGACATAGATGATGAAGACGATTCATCATTCGCAGCACAGGCAAAGACTATTGCTGAAAAGACTGCTGAAGATGATAAGAAAGAAAAAGCTCAGCAGGAAGCTCATAAAACCAAGGATGGTCAAGGAAAGAGTGAAGATGAGCATCATGATGATCCTAAGGTTGGAAAGAAACGTTCTACAGCAGGAATGAAGAGAGCTGATGAAGAGCTTGACAGAATTGCTGCTGCTAAGCAGAAGGCTGCTGCAAGAAGAAAGGCAGAAGAAGAGAAGCGTAAGGCTGATGAGCAGGCTGCCGAAGGTGCTTCATTAAGCGATGAAGATAAGAAGAGAGCTGAAGAGGCTGCAAAACTTGCGGCAGAACGTAAAGCTGCTGAGGAAGAAGCAAAGAAGAAGGCAGAGGAGCTTGCAAAGAAGAGAGCTGCCGAGGCTGAGGCTAAGAGAAAGGCTGAAGAATTTGCAAAGAAAAGAGCAGAAGAAGCTGCAAAGAGAAAAGCAGCTGATGCAGCTAAGCGTAAAGCATTAGAAGAAGAGAGAAAGAAAGCTGCTGAGAAGGCACGTATGGATGCTATAGCTGAGCAGAAGGAAACAGCTAAGCTGAATGCCAAGAAGGAAATTGAGGCTGCTGATTCAGAAATCAAAGCAGCTGAAGAAAGACTTGACCAGATTAAGAAAGCTGTTGAAGATGCCAAGAAGAAGGCTGAAGCTTCAAAGGCTCAGAAGGTTGAGGTTAAGGATATTCCTGCTGCTCTTAAGAGAAAGCTTTTGAATGCAGAAGAAGCAAGAATTGCTGCTGCAAAACTTCTTGTTGATTCAGATACTGCTATTGAAGAAGCTGTTGCTAAAGTTTCTGAAGTACAGAAGGAAGAAGAACAGGCAAAGGCAGATGCTCTTAAAGAAGCTAAGGTAGAAGCTGAAAAGGTTAAGCAGGAAGCAATCAAGGCAGCTATTGCTGAGGTCGAGAAGGAAGCTGAAGAAGCTGCAAAGACATCCGATGAGAAGTTTGCTAAGGCGAGAGAAGATGCTCGCAAGGATATAGAAGCAAAGAAACAGGAAGCTTATAAAGCTGCTCAGGTTAAAGAAGAGGAAGCAAAGAATGCTGTTGCCGATCTTCAGAAGAAGGCTGATTTAGCGGCTGATGAAGTTAAAAAGGCAGAAGAACATGTTACTGCCGAGTTCGAAAAGGTTAAGGCTGCAGAGGAAGGAATAAAGAGTGCAGCTGATAAGAAGATTGTAGCTGATAAAGTTGTTGCAGATGCAGAGAAAGCCGTTGAAGACGCAAAGAAAGCTGTTGAAAATGCAGAGAAGGCTCTCAATGATGCTAAAGCCGCACGCGAGCTTACAATTAAGGATGAGGAAGCTGCAAAGAAGGCTAAGACTGATGCCGAAAAGCTTGTTAATGACGCAAGAGGCAAGGTTGATGCTGCAAGAAATGCAGAAAAAGCCGCAATAAAGCTTGTTGATACAGCAAAGACTGCAGTAGATAAGGCTAAGGCTTCAGGTGATGAGGAAGCTAAGAAAATCGAAGAAGCTTCTAAGGCGCGTTTCGCTGCAATTGATGCAGATGCTGAAAAGGATGCAAAGACAAGAGCATCAGCTCTTGAAGGAGCAAAGAAAAAGGCAGAAGAAGTTGCAGCAAAGAAGTCAGACGATGGACTTTCAGCTCTTATCGATGCTGCTGTAGCTAAGGCAATAAATGCACTTTCACCGAAAAGAACAGAAGCAGAGAAGGCTGTTCAGGCTGCTAAAGACAGCAAGGCTAAGATTGCTGAAGATCTCAAGGCGAGAGATGCTGATGTAAAGAACGTTGAAAAAGAAATTGCAGATACAAAGAAAGCCGCTGAAGAAGAGGCTGCAAAGGCAGCAGGAACTGTTTCAAGTGAAGAAGTTACTGAACTTGAAAAGAAACTGAAAGATGCTGAAAAGGCAATAGAAGAAGCAAAGAAATCCAAGAAGGATGCTGAGCAGAGACTTGCTGATGCAGATAAGATCGATCTTGATCTTTCAACAGTCGCTGACGGAGGAAGACTTCCTCTTGCTGCATATTATCTTGAGAAATATCTCAGTATCGAAGATGCTGATGATCAGATAGTAAATGCATTTAATACAATCTCTCAGAATGCTGATAGACCAAGAAATGTAGTTATTCTCGGACGTCATGGATTCGGTCAAGTTTGTGTTGGTGAAGATTTTGCAAGAAGCTTCTATGATATGGGAATCTGTAAATCAAAGACTATCGCTAAGATTAAGGCACAGGCACTTAACAAGGTTAACCTCGGACCTGCTATGGAGAAGCTTAAGGGCGGATGTCTCGTAGTAGAGAATGCAGGTCTTGTAACACCGGCAAGACTTAAAGAGATAGTTGAGCTTTCAGACAGCGAGAAGTTTGATTTTGTAATAATTCTTACAGGTGAGATTGATTCAATAACAAGACTCTTCGACGGATGTGTTGAAGTTGTTCCTGATTTCGAACATCTTATCGAGCTTCAGAAGGTTGACAGAAATGATATGGGTATCATTGCTCTCGGTTACATGATGCAGAGAGGATATCTCTCAGGGGAAGATGTTTCCGAAAAGCTGAAGAATATCATTCTCGGTATGGAGGATGGAAACCTTGACAGACTTATTGCTTATCTTGATGAATCGATCACAAGATGTGATGAGAGAGAAAAGAAGGCTGGCAAAGAAGATAAGTTAATTCTTGCTGAAGATTTAGCATAAACATTTATGCAGATATTACAGCCGGTGCTTAAAAAGCATCGGCTGTTTTTTAAGGGAGTATCAGATGTACAGAGTTGATATAGGTATGGATCTTGGAACCTCTAAGGTTTCAATATATATGAGAGACAAAGGAATAGTAATAAATCAGCCGGCGGTAATAGCATATGAGAGAAAAACCAGAAAGATTGTTGCCGTTGGAACAAAAGCCAAGAAGATGATCGGAAAGACCGATGACAGCATAGTTGTAGAGCTTCCTATAAGAAGGGGTGTTATATCACAGTTTTCATTGGCTGAAAGAATGATCAAGGCATTCGTCAAAAATGCTCTCAGAAAAAGAAGGCTTTTCGGAAGACCTAATATATGCGTGACGATACCTATGGATATTTCTGAGGTTGAGAGGAATGCGGTCCTTTCTGCTGTTGAAAAACTCGGAGCCAGAGGAAGACAGCTGATTTCGGCACCGATAGCGGCGGCTATCGGTTCGGGTGTAGATGTAATGGAAGCATCAGGCCATATGATAATAGATATCGGAGGCGGAACTACCGAAATCGCGATCATTTCCGCTGGTGATGTTGTGATAGGTGAATCCATGAAGCTCGGAGGTGATGACTTCACGGAAGCACTTTCGAGATATGTCAGAAGAAAATATAATGTACTGCTCGGAGACCTGTCAGCCGAAGACGCAAAGATAGAGGCCGGTGCCGTAATGATCAGAGCTAATGATATAACACATGAAATAAAGGGCAGAAATGTAATGACGGGCCTGCCGGCTAAGGTTGAACTCTCATCTAACGAGACTGTTGAAGCTTTATCGGAGCTTGCAAACCGTATAGCTGACAGAGCACTTCATATTATAGATAAGGCTGATCCGGACGTTTTAACTGACATTTCAGAGGAGGGAATTATGCTTTCCGGAGGAGGAAGTCAGCTTTACGGAATGGAAAAACTGATAGCTGAAAGAACAGGTATAAAGGTTATACCGTCTGCCGAACCGGTAAATGTACTTGCGGCAGGTGCCGGTATGGCCGGAAAGTATATTTCATATATTGAAGCCGAAAAACGTCAAAATGACATTGATAATTAGAAGATACATACAAAATATAGTCAATTTGTTTAGTTGCGTAGACGCGGTATTTATGCTATTATTTAGAAGTTCTTTTTGTAAAAGGAACATTGGAAGACAAATATTTAATCACAATTTAAAATGGAGGTAAAATTTAATGGCAAAGAAAGTCGTATTAGCTGGTGCTTGTCGTACAGCAATCGGAACCATGGGAGGATCACTCAGCACTACTCCGGTGGCAGATCTTGGTGCTATCGTAATCAAGGAAGCCCTCACACGAGCTGGTGTTCCTGCAGATCAGGTTGATCACGTTTATATGGGTTGTGTAATCCAGGCAGGACAGGGACAGAATGTAGCTCGTCAGGCTGCAATCAAGGCAGGTCTTCCTGTTGAGTGTCCGGCAGTGACGATCAACGTAGTTTGCGGATCCGGACTTAATGCAGTTAATATGGCTGCACAGATGATTCAGGCAGGTGATGCTGATATCGTTGTTGCAGGCGGTATGGAGAACATGTCAATGGCTCCTTTCGCACTTCCTAATGGCCGTTATGGATATAGAATGACTTGGCCTTCAAACAGCCAGGGTGCTCTTGTTGATACAATGGTTAAGGATGCTCTTTGGGATGCATTCAATGACTATCATATGATCAAGACAGCTGATAATGTAGCAGAGCAGTGGGGACTTACAAGAGAAGAACTTGATGAGTTTGCTGCAAACTCACAGCAGAAGTGTGAGAAGGCTATGGCTGAAGGCGCATTTAAGAGAGAAATTGTTCCTGTAGAGATAAAGAAGAAGAAGGAAACAGTTGTATTTGATACAGATGAGAATCCTCGTGCAGGTATCACAGCTGAAGGCCTCGGAAAGATGAGAGCTATCAATCCTGATGGATATGTTACAGCAGGTAACGCTTCAGGTATTAATGACGGAGCTGCTGCTATCGTTGTTATGTCAGCTGAGAAGGCAGAGGAGCTTGGTGTTAAGCCTATGGCTACTTTCGTTGGTGGAGCTCTTGCAGGTGTTGCACCTGAGATCATGGGTGTTGGTCCTGTAGCAGCTACAAAGAAGGTAATGGCTAAGACAGGTTATAAGATTGAAGATTTCGATGTAATCGAAGCTAATGAGGCTTTTGCTGCTCAGTCAGTAGCAGTAGGCAAGGATCTTGGAATCGATGTTGAGAAGCAGCTTAACCCACGTGGTGGTGCTATCGCACTCGGACATCCGGTTGGAGCTTCAGGATGCCGTATCCTTGTAACACTTCTTCATGAGATGGAAGATATGAATCTCAAGAAGGGTCTTGCAACACTTTGTATCGGTGGTGGTATGGGATGTGCAACCATCGTAGAGAGAGACTAAGGAGACTGTTATGGCTGAATTTATCAAATATGAGCAGGACGGTTTTGTAGGTGTTATCACCATTGATCGTCCGAAGGCGCTTAATGCACTTAATTCACAGGTTCTTGAAGAACTTGAGGAAACATTTAAGGCTATAGATTTAGATGCTGTAAGAGCAGTAGTACTTACAGGAGCTGGTGAGAAGTCTTTTGTAGCAGGTGCTGATATCGGAGAGATGTCAACACTTACAAAGGCTGAAGGAGAAGCTTTTGGTAAGAAGGGAAATGATATTTTCAGATTTATCGAGACATTCCCTATCCCTGTAATAGCTGCTGTTAACGGATTTGCACTTGGCGGCGGTTGTGAGATTTCAATGAGCTGCGATATCAGAATCTGTTCAGACAATGCAATCTTCGGTCAGCCTGAGGTTGGACTCGGAATTACACCGGGATTCGGCGGTACTCAGAGACTTGCCAGAATAGTAGGCGTCGGAATGGCTAAACAGCTTATTTATACAGCAAGAAATATTAAGGCTGATGAAGCGCTTCGTATTGGGCTTGTAAATGCTGTTTATCCTCAGGATGAACTTCTTGATCAGGCTAAGAAGCTTGCTTCTATCATAGCAGCAAACGCTCCGATAGCTGTCAGAAACTGCAAGAAGGCAATCAATGACGGACTTGATGCAGATATGGATCAGGCTATAGTTATTGAAGAGAAGCTCTTCGGTGATTGCTTTGAGACTGAGGATCAGAAGGCTGCTATGGCTAATTTCCTTGAAAAAGATAAGGAAAAGAAGCTTAAGGTTGTACCTTTTGTAAATAAATAATTATAGTAATTTAATTTGTAATTTCATAGATGAATAATGAATATATTTAGGAGGAATAAGAAATGGTAGTAGGTATCGTTGGTGCAGGAACTATGGGTTCCGGTATTGCACAGGCTTTCGCTATGACAGACGGCTATGAGGTTCGTTTATGCGATATCAAGCAGGAGTTTGCTGATGGCGGAAAGGCTAAGATCGAAAAGAACATCAACTTCCTTGTTGGTAAGGAAAAGATTACAGCAGAGAAGGGTGCAGAGATTCTCGGAAAGATCCAGACCGGTCTTAAGGATATCTGTGCAGATGCTGATCTTGTTGTAGAAGTTGCTCCTGAGAATATGGAGCTTAAGAAGCAGACATTTAAGGAACTGATGCAGATCTGCAAGGCTGATTGTATTTTTGCAACAAATACATCATCACTTTCAATTACCGAAATCGGTTCTGTTCTTGACAGACCTCTTATCGGAATGCATTTCTTCAATCCGGCTGACAGAATGAAGCTTGTTGAGGTTATTGCAGGCGGTAATACACCTGATGATCTTGTTGAGAAGATCAAGGGTATTGCTACAGAAATCGGAAAGACTCCGGTACAGGTTGCTGAAGCTCCGGGATTTGTAGTTAACAGAGTTCTTATTCCTATGATCAACGAAGCAATCGGCATCTATGCTGACGGTATTGCTACAGTTGAGGATATTGATACAGCTATGATACTTGGATGCTCACATCCTATGGGACCTCTTGCACTTGGAGATCTTGTTGGTCTTGACATCGTTCTTGCTATCATGGAAGTTCTTCAGAATGAGACAGGCGATCCTAAGTATCGTCCTCATCCACTTCTTCGTAAGATGGTTCGTGCCGGAAAGCTTGGCCGTAAGACAGGAATCGGATTCTACGATTATTCAAAGAAATAATAGTTTTTTTATCCCGGGACTGTACTTTTCGCGCAAATTTACAGTACCCGGGTTGTTGTGCGTTTAATACTATGTTTTTCGGAGAAGACATATAGTTAATAGAAATATATTTGGAGGAATGAATTAATGGATTTCACACTTGACAGAAAGTATGAGATGACCAGAGAGCTTTTCAGAGAATTTGCTGAAAACGAGGTTAAGCCGCTTGCAATGGAAATCGATGAAGAACACAGATTTCCAAGTGAAACAGTTGAAAAGATGGCTAAGGCAGGATTTCTCGGAATACCTGTTCCGAAGGAATTCGGTGGACAGGGCTGTGATGTACTTACATATATCATGGCTGTAGAAGAGATGGCAAAGGTATGTGCTACTACATCAGTTATACTTTCAGCTCATACTTCACTTTGTATCGATCCTATACTCACATACGGTACTGATGCTCAGAAAGCAAAGTATGTATCTGATCTTGCAACAGGTAAGAAGCTTGGTGCATTTGCACTTACAGAGCCGGGTGCAGGTACCGATGCTCAGGGACAGCAGACAAAGGCTGTACTTGACGGAGAAGAGTGGGTTCTTAACGGATCAAAATGCTTTATAACAAATGGTAAAGTAGCTGATGTATATATCGTTATTGCTGTTACCGGAATAGTTGAGAAGCGCGGTAAGAAGATGAAGGAGATTTCTGCTTTCATCGTAGATAAGGGTACACCGGGATTTTCATTTGGTACAAAGGAAAACAAGATGGGAATCTGTGGTTCATCTACATATGAGCTTGTATTCGAAGATTGCCGTATACCTAAGGATGCTCTTCTCGGAGCACAGGGTAAGGGATTCGGTATCGCTATGCATACTCTTGATGGTGGACGTATCGGAATTGCTGCTCAGGCACTCGGAATTGCTGAGGGAGCCCTTGAGAGAACTGTTGCATATACAAAGGAACGTAAGCAGTTCGGAAGATCAATCTCTGCTTTCCAGAATACACAGTTCCAGCTTGCTGATATGGCAACAAAGATTGAAGCTGCAAAGCTCCTTGTATATAAGGCTGCTCGTACAAAGGATCAGTATAACAAGGATCATAAGACTTCATACAGCGTTGAAGCTGCTATGGCTAAGTTATACGCTGCAGAGGTTGCTATGGAAGTTACTACAAAGGCAGTTCAGCTTCACGGTGGATACGGTTACATCAAGGAGTACGAGATTGAGCGTATGATGCGTGATGCTAAGATTACTGAAATATATGAGGGAACCAGCGAAGTTCAGCGTATGGTTATCTCTGGAAATTTACTTGGTTAAGGAGGGTACAGGCGTGAAAATAGTTGTTTGTGTAAAACAGGTACCTGATACAAAGGGTGGAGTTAAGTTTAAGCCGGACGGTACTCTCGACAGAGCTGCAATGAAGTCTATCATGAATCCTGATGATAAGGCAGGTCTTGAGGCTGCTCTCAGAATTAAGGATGAGATAGGTGCAGAAGTAACAGTTATTACTATGGGTCTTCCGAAGGCAGAGGATGTTCTTCGTGAGGCTTTAGCTATGGGTGCTGATAAGGGCGTCCTTGTAACTGACAGAGTTCTTGCAGGTGCGGATACATGGGCTACATCCCAGACTATCGCAGCTGCTATCAGAAATCTTGAGTATGATCTTATTATCACAGGTCGTCAGGCTATTGATGGTGATACAGCTCAGGTTGGTCCTCAGATTTCAGAGCATCTTAATATCCCTGTAATTTCTTATGCAGAGGAGATCAAGGTTGATGGAGATTCTGTAATCGTTAAAAGACAGTTTGATGACAGATATCATATGTTAAAGGCTAAGATGCCTTGCCTTATTACAGCTCTTTCTGAACTTAATAAGCCGAGATATATGACACCGGGCGGTATCTTAGATGCATTTAATGCAGAAATTACAGTTTGGTCAAGAGATGATCTTAAGACTCTTGATGACAGCAATATGGGACTTAAAGGTTCTCCGACACAGATCGCCAAAGCTTCAGATAAGGTTGCTAAAGGCGAAGGAGAGAAGTTTGTTCCGGACAGCGCAAATGACGCTGCACAGTTTATAATCAGTAAGCTTGCTGAAAAGCACGTGATTTAACTTCTCGTTTAATATGAAATATAAAGTGGATTAATATATTAGGAGGATAATTATGTCTCTAGAAGAATATAAGGGCGTATATGTCTTTGCTCAGCAGATAGATAATCATATATCTGAAATCACATATGAGCTTATGGGAAAGGCTATCGATCTTGCAAAGGATCTTAATACAGAAGTAGTTGCCGTTCTCTGCGGTTCTGATATAAAGAACAAAGTATTCCATCTTGAAGAGCACGGTGCTGACAGGATAATTCTTATAGATGATCCGGAGCTCAAGGAGTACAGAACAGAGCCTTATGCACATGCTCTGTCAGAAGTTATCAATAAGTTTAAGCCGGATGTTTTCCTGATCGGTGCAACAGCTATCGGACGTGACCTTGCTCCACGTGTATGTGCACGTGTTCATACAGGTCTTACAGCTGACTGTACAGTACTTGAGATCGGTGATTTTCCGCTTAATCCTATACCGGGTAAGGAGGATGAGCAGAAGCATAATCAGCTTCTTATGACACGTCCTGCTTTCGGCGGAAATACAATAGCTACAATCGCTTGTCCTGAGTTCAGACCTCAGATGGCTACAGTTCGTCCGGGAGTTATGACAAGATCCCCGAAGATTGTAGGAAGAACATGCGAGCTTGTTGAGTTCAATCCTGGATTTACACCTGATAATAAGTATGTAGAGATACTTGAAGTTGTTAGAGAAACAGTAAAGCAGGTTGATATCCAGAAGGCAAAGATTCTTGTTGCCGGAGGTAGAGGTGTAGGTTCAGCTGAGAACTTCCAGCTTCTTAAGGATCTTGCAGACGCTATAGGCGGTGAAGTTGCTTGTTCTCGTGCAGCCGTAGATAACGGATGGCTTCCTAAGGAACTTCAGGTAGGACAGACAGGAAAGACAGTTCGTCCGAGCGTATATTTTGCAATCGGTATTTCAGGTGCAATCCAGCACGTTTCGGGTATGGAAGAATCTGATCTTATCATTGCTATCAATAAAGATGAAACAGCGCCGATCTTCGATGTTGCGGATTATGGTATAGTTGGTGATCTTAATAAGATTGTTCCGCTTCTTACGAAGGGAATTCTCGACGCAAAGAACTTTGAGGAAGAGGACTGATAATCAGACTCTATTAGTTATTGGCAGGAGGATACTGTATGGATCCAAAAGATGGTGGCAGACAGAAGAGAGTAACTAATAATTCAAAAGGAGTTCATAGAAGAGGCGAAGGTCTCGGTACAGGCCCGGTCGGAAGAACTGACGGATATGCCGGAAGAACGGGATCTAATAGTTCGGGAAGAACCGGTCAGGGTGGTACAAGAGCCGGAGGCGGCGGTGGTAAGCTGCTTATATTAATACTCATACTGCTTCTTGGTGGAGGCGGAGGCGGACTTGGCGCACTTCTTGGCGGAGGCGGAAGTTCAGGCGGTTCTGCCGGAACAGGAACAGGAACGGGAACAGGATCGATCGGACTTGGAGGCGGTACACCGTCTGTAACAAGTAATTCCGGAGGTGGAACATCCTTCGGACTTGGTGATATAACCAGTCTTTTCGGTGGTTTCTCAGGTGGACAGACTTCATCCGGATGGATGGACGGCTTCAACAATACCAGTAAATTAAATACAGAAGTCAGTTCTGCAGCAAGAGAGAAGAGAACACAGATTATCGGTAATGGTCAGGATACCGTTACTATCATGATCTATATGTGCGGTACAGATCTTGAGTCAAGAGGCGGAATGGCATCAAATGACTTGAGAGAAATGGCTTCAGCTTCACTGAATGATAAGATCAACATTATCATTTTTACAGGTGGATGTAAGAGCTGGAAGATCAACGGTGTTTCAAATCAGGTAAATCAGATTTACAGATTGAATAACGGTAATCTTGAACAGCTTGTAGCCGATGCAGGCACAAAGCCTATGACAGATCCTGAAAATCTTACTTCATTTATTCAGTTCTGCAGTCAGAATTATCCGGCTAACAGAAATGAACTTATTTTCTGGGATCACGGCGGCGGCTCGATCACCGGTTACGGATATGATGAAAAGTATGCATCATCAGGTTCTATGGACCTGGCAGAGATCAACAGTGCACTTAAGAACGCAGGTGTTACATTTGATTTCATCGGATTTGATGCATGTCTTATGGCAACATATGAGACAGCTCTTATGTGCAGCAATTATGCAGATTATCTTATAGCTTCTGAAGAGACAGAGCCCGGTATCGGATGGTACTACACACCGTGGTTAAATGAGCTTTCAAAGAATACATCTATGCCGACTCTTGAGATCGGTAAAAATATAGTAGACGGCTTCGTTGATGAATGTGGACGTAAATGTAATGGCCAGAAGACAACACTTTCTGTTGTTGATCTTGCAGAGCTTTCACAGACAGTTCCACCTAAGATGACAGAGTTTTCGACAGATACTGCCGAGCTTATAAAGAAGGACTATAAGCAGGTTTCAGATGCCAGAGTTGGAACAAGAGAATTTGCTACTTCTTCCAAGATTGATCAGATCGATCTTGTAAATCTTACTCAGAGAATCGGAAGCGAAGATGCTAAGGAACTTCAGGATGCACTTCTTTCAGCTGTCAAGTACAACAGAACATCCAACAGTATGTCAAATGCATATGGCCTTTCAATTTATTTCCCATATAGGAAAGCAAACAAGGTCGGAACAGTTGTATCTAACTACAATGATATCGGTATGGACAGCGAATATGCTAAGTGTATCAAGGCATTTGCCGGTCTTGAAACTTCAGGACAGGTTGCTGCCGGTGGTACTGCAAATCCTTTCGGAATGCTGACAGGTGGTTCAGCAGGTTCATCAACTCAGGGCAGTGATGCAATCAGTACACTTCTTAATGCATTCCTTGGAGGAGGAAGAAGTATTGAAGGAATAGACAGAAGCACATCTGACTATATGGATGATGCATCTGTATATAATGTAGATGAGGCTGCAAATTATGTAGCTGCAAACCAGTTTGATCCGTCTCAGATGGTTTGGGATACAGAAAGTGACGGAACTCATACAATGAGCATACCGACCGAACAGTGGCAGCTTATACAGTCACTTCAGGTAAATATGTTTGTTGATGACGGTACGGGATTTGTAGATCTCGGACTTGACAGTATATATCAGTTTACCGAGGATGGAAGACTCATAGGGGATACAGACAACACTTGGCTTGCTATAGATGGTCAGCCGGTTGCATTCTACTATGAATCGGAAATTGAGGTTGATGGTAAGACAACTGTTTCGGGAAGAGTACCGGTTATGCTCGATGGAGTTAGAGCTAATCTTATCATTACATTTGATGAATCAAATCCTTATGGTTATATAGCCGGAGCAAGATATGATTATGTAAATGGTGAGACAGAGGCTGTAGCTAAGGGCGTTTCTGAAATTGCTGAAGGTACAACGATAGATTTCTTATGTGATTATTATTCATATGACGGAGTATATCAGGATAGTTATTACCTCGGTGATCAGATTACTTATTCATCGAATCTTGAGATATCTAATGTTGATGTCGGAGCTGATACTCAGATCACATATCTTTTAACAGATATTTATAATCAGGAATACTGGACACCGGTAGTTCCAAATAACTAATAAGTAAAAATTGCTTATATATTAAATGAGCAGAGAACAATCAGTTCTCTGCTCATTTTTGATCTATCATATTTGACTTACCACATTTGATTTACCGTTTTAGATTATCATTATCGGATATGGATAAAATAATGGATTTATAATATAATCGTAAATGTTATAACCTTGTTCTTGTAATTTACACTGATCTTACCGTTAAACATATCTACAAGACCTTCTGCCATGGAAAGTCCGATGCCGTAGCCCTTGGTCGAGTTATTGTGGGATTCGTCTGCTCTGTAAAAACGTTCAAAGAATCTGGAATAATCCACGCCTTCACCGGCTGCATAGTCATTGGACACCATAAGGATTGCTTTCTTGCCTCTGGAATTAAGAGACATATTTACGGTTCCTCCTTCGTCACAGTATTTTACGGCATTATCGACGAGTATACTGATAAGCTCTCTGGAACCGCGTTCGTCTGCCTGTATCATTACATCAGGAGTGATAGTTGCTTCAAATGATTTACCTGCAGCTTCAGCGACGGTTTTAAAGGATTTTGCAACATCGGCTGCCTTGGAGGAGAAGTTTACTTCAGTAAGCTCGATATCGTCATGCTCCTGAAGCTTTGAAAGAACTATCAGCTGTGATACAAGCTCGGACATATGAGTGACCTGATTACGTATGCTTTCGGTCCATTCACTTTGTCCGTTTGTCATCTCTATTACTTCCGCATTTGCCGATATAACTGCGAGAGGAGTTTTAAGCTCATGACTTGCATTTGTTATAAACTGTTTCTGTGATTCCATATTTCTGAGTATCGGAGCAACGGCCTTTCTCGAGAAAAAGGAGAGCAGAAGGATCAACATAAGCATACTTATGATACCGACATAGATTGAAAATCTGATCATATTTTTCAGAGTCATCATTCGTCTGGTACAATCCATAAATGCGATCACGGTAATCCCGTCGCTTTTTTTGGTCTTTAAAAATGCATATCGCATCATGTTCTTATGAAGCATGCCTTCGGATTTATCGCTTGTCATTGTATAACTGATGAAGTCAGCTATATCCTGTTCGCTTACCGAAGCAATATTTTCTATATTGAGTTTTGTGATATTCATATTGTTGTCATATTCGACAGTGAAATATCTGGTCTCATATATTGTTTCCGGTGTAACAAAGAAATCATCGTAATTCTTATATTCGTTGTTTATATAATCCGGAAGTCCGCCGTTCTTGGTTATTATTCTGAGAGTTGTATATATCTCGCTGTAAATGCTTCTATAACTGATATAATTTACAACGCTGAGAACGGTTATAAGGACAAGAAAGAATGAAACAGAAGCAATCAATATGAATTTCAGCTTTAGTTTTTGCATTTATAATTCTCCGTTAAGCAAATGTGAGGGCGAAGCTTCCGCCTTCTTCTCCGGTTATTGTAATATCCGCATCAATGGCAGATAGTTTATTGTTAAGATAAGAAATATATAACCAGACAGCACTTAGATCGGTCTTTGATTCATCCTTCCAGATATGATTAAATAGTTCATCGGTCTTGATCTCTTTATTTGGGTTTCTCATAAAGAGTTCAAGCATATGAGCTTCTTTGCTGGATAAGCGGATGGAGTTTTCTGATTTTATCTCCTGATTATCCATATTCAGAGTTACATTTCCATAGGTGATATCATTTGACTGATATACGACCCTGCGTCTTGTCAGAGAGCGCAGGCGTGCTAAAAGCTCAGCCATAGCAAAAGGCTTTGTAAGATAGTCGTCGGCTCCGGCATCAAGACCTGTAATCTTATCATTTGTTTCTGATTTTGCAGTAAGGAAGAGAGCAGGAGTGATATCTCCGGATGCTCGGATCTCTTTAAGTGCGGATATACCGTCTTTGACAGGCATCATTATATCGAATATGAAGCAATCATATGTTGATGCCTTTGCGGCTTCAACCGCTTCTTCACCGTTAAATACCGCGGTTACTTCATATTCATTATGTTCGAGGACCGCAACAAGAGCTCTTGAAAGCTCATGTTCGTCTTCTGCAAGTAATATTTTCATAGATATTGTCCTTTCGTCGTTACGGTGACTGTTAATCTCACCGAAATTACAGGATTACTCTTTAATTATCATTTGATGTAGTGGGATTACTTTCCTGAAGCAATTTACTTCGTATCATTCCTCTGATCGTCTGCATTGTAAGTTCACAGGAAGCAAGCTCATCAGCACATCGTTTCAATTCACTGCTTATTAATTCCTGATCGGCGATATTCTTTTTATAGCGGATCTTATGTTCGAGGCTGGCCCAGGTATCCATTGCAATAGTTCTGAGCTGTATCTCAACATAATAGATTCCTTTTTCGTTTCCGTTTACATCAGGATAATCTGTCTTTATACCAAGGATGAGGTGATAACTTCTGTATCCGTTCGGCTTGGCATGCTTTATATAATCCTTTTCTTCGATGATAGTTGAGTTATCAAAGCTTCTGATGTAATCCATCATCTGATAGATATCATCCACGAAGGATGTGATTATACGCATTCCGATCGCATCGGTATTGACATAGAGTGCAGAGTATGGCGTTTCCGGTATTCCCTTTCGGATACATTTCTCACGCATACTTTCATCTGATTTGATACGTGTGGTTATATGCTCAAAACCATGTTCACCGGTTCTTTCAAGCACATAATCATCATAATTCTTAAAACGTCTGGACAGATCCTCGAGAATCTTATCCAGGTATTCGGCATATTCGCCATATATGGAATTTGAATTAACTGAATTCATATTTACCCCTTAAGTAACCGCCCGGATGTCAGCTCGACTCGGTATAGACGATTGGTAATTCCGGAAATCGACCCCGCCTCCCGGCATATTAATATATTTATATAATAACATAAAAACATTAAAATGAGAGAGTGGAATCGTTAAAAATGTATAAATAAAAAGGACAGTATATCAAATCTGATATACTGTCCCAAAATGAGTCGGATTAAATATTTACTGCTTATCTGTAATGGATTCATGCCATTCCTGAAGTGAATGGATGGTTCCGTGTGTACGATTCTTGATATGATCGATACCTTCTGCTGCGGCACGTCCTGCAGCAATGGTTGTGATATATGGAATCTTACTCTTTATAGCAGCCTTACGGAGATAACTGTCATCATGAACACTTTCCTTACCTGCAGGAGAGTTGATGATAAGCTGGATATCACCGTTTGTTATATGATCGAGTACATTAGGTCTTCCTTCATAGAGCTTCTTAACCTTCTCAGCAGGAATTCCGGCTGCGTTTATAATATCGCAGGTTGTTCCTGTTGCCATGATCTTGAAGCCGTTCTTATGAAGAAGAGCAGCAACTTCAGCAACCTCAGGCTTCTCTGTCTTGTTAACTGAGATAAGAACTGTGCCCTCTGTAGGAAGTTCGGATTTAGCAGCTTCCTGTGCTTTGAAATAAGCACCACCTGAAGACTTGGACAATCCGAGAACCTCACCTGTAGAACGCATTTCAGGTCCGAGGATCGGGTCAACTTCAGGAAACATATTGAATGGGAATACAGCTTCCTTAACTCCGTAGTAAGGAATGTTCTTTTCCTTGAGTGAAGGTACCGGTGAAGGCTGGCCTGTGAGTTCAGAAACAATAATCTCAGTAGCAAGTGGAACCATCTTGATTCCGCAAACCTTAGATACAAGAGGAACTGTTCTGGATGCACGTGGATTAGCTTCAAGTACGAATACCTTTCCGTCTTCAATAGCATACTGCATATTCATAAGTCCAACGACATGCATTTCCTCAGCAATCTTACGTGTATATTCCTTGATTGTTTCAAGGTTTTCTTCAGAAATATGCTTTGAAGGAATGATACAAGCTGAGTCTCCTGAATGGATACCTGCAAGCTCGATATGTTCCATAACTGCAGGAACAAATGCATGTGTTCCGTCTGATATAGCATCTGCTTCACACTCTGTTGCGTGATGCAGGAATCTGTCAATAAGGATAGGTCTGTCAGGTGTAACACCGACAGCTGCCTGCATATAGCCTGTCATGCTTTCGTCGTCATATACGACTTCCATACCACGTCCGCCGAGAACGTATGAAGGACGAACCATTACAGGATATCCGATCTGATTTGCAATCTGGATTGCTTCATCAACTGTTGTAGCCATACCTGCTTCAGGCATAGGAATTTCAAGCTTATCCATCATAGCACGGAAGAGATCTCTGTCTTCTGCAAGATCTATAACTTCCGGAGATGTTCCGAGAATCTTAACACCGTTCTTCTGAAGTTCAGCAGCTATATTAAGAGGTGTCTGACCACCGAACTGAGCGATAACTCCGAGAGGCTTCTCCTTACGATAAATGCTTAGAACATCCTCTGTAGTAAGCGGCTCGAAATAGAGCTTATCTGATGTATCATAGTCAGTTGATACAGTCTCAGGATTACAGTTAACGATGATTGTTTCGTATCCGAGCTTCTTGAGTGAAAGAGCAGCATGAACGCAGCAGTAATCGAACTCGATACCCTGGCCGATTCGGTTAGGACCACCACCGAGGATCATTATCTTCTTAGCGTTGTCTGTTGCTTCGTTGTTATCAGGTGCATTGTAAGTAGAGTAGAAGTATGAACTGTTCTCTGTACCGCTTACGTGTACCTTATCCCAAGTTTCAACTACGCCGATCTCTTCGCGCTTATTACGGATATCAGCTTCCTCAACTCCGAGGATCTCACTGAGATATTTATCTGAGAAACCGTCCTTCTTAGCCTGAGTAAGGGCAGCATCTGAAGGAACAGAACCCTTGAATTCTTTTACGAGAGCTTCTTCTTCATCAACAAGTTCTTTCATCTGCTCGATGAAATAATGCTTAACCTTGGTGATGTTATGAATCTCATCAACTGTAGCTCCCTTACGAAGAGCTTCATACATCTGGAAATGTCTTTCACTTGAAGGAGTGATAAGAGCCTGGAGAAGCTGTTCCTTTGTCATATCATTGAAATTCTTAACATGACCGAGTCCGTAACGACCTTTCTCGAGGGAACGGATAGCCTTCTGGAAAGCTTCTTTATAATTCTTACCGATACTCATAACTTCGCCTACGGCTCTCATCTGAGTACCGAGTTTATCTTCAACACCCTTGAATTTCTCAAATGCCCAACGAGCAAACTTGATTACTACATAGTCACCGTCCGGTACATACTTATCAAGAGTTCCGTACTTTCCGCATGGAATCTCACTAAGTGTAAGACCTGATGCAAGCATTGCCGATACAAGAGCAATTGGGAAACCTGTTGCCTTAGAAGCAAGTGCTGATGATCTTGATGTACGAGGATTGATCTCGATAACGACTATACGGTCTGAAACCGGATCATGTGCGAACTGTACATTTGTTCCACCGATAACCTGAATAGCATCAACGATAGCATATGCCTGCTTCTGAAGTCTGTCCTGAACTTCCTTTGAAATAGTAAGCATAGGGGCAGAGCAGAAGGAATCTCCGGTATGAACACCCATAGGATCAATGTTTTCGATGAAGCAGACGGTGATCATGTTTCCGTCTTTATCACGAACAACCTCGAGCTCAAGCTCTTCCCAGCCACTTACGCATTCTTCAACAAGTACCTGTCCAACAAGACTTGCCTTAAGACCTCTTGCACATACTGTTGCAAGCTCTTCCTTATTATATACAAGTCCGCCGCCTGCACCGCCCATTGTGTATGCAGGTCTGAGAACAACAGGATAACCGAGTTTATCTGCAATGGAGAGTGCCTCGTCAACAGAGTAAGCAACTTCGCTCTTAGCAACTTCGATTCCGAGAGATTTCATCGTGTTCTTGAATTCGATACGGTCCTCACCACGCTCAATGGCATCAACCTGAACACCGATGACCTTAACATTATACTTGTCCAGAACACCTGCTTCAGCAAGCTCTGAACAAAGATTAAGTCCTGACTGACCACCGAGATTCGGAAGGAGAGCATCAGGACGTTCTTTCTCAATAATAGCTTCTAATCGTTTAACATTTAATGGCTCGATATATGTAACATCTGCCATTTCAGGATCTGTCATGATAGTTGCAGGGTTGGAATTAACGAGAACGATCTCGTAACCAAGCTTCCTGAGGGCCTTACATGCCTGAGTTCCCGAATAGTCAAATTCACATGCCTGTCCAATAATAATAGGACCTGAGCCGATGATCAGAACCTTATGAATGTCTGTTCTCTGTGACATTGTATTATCCTCCTCATTTTTGTCTTGTTCACTGTTTTTTCTTTTCTTTTTCAATATCCGTAATACTATATCATTTTTCACACAAAACGTGTAGTGTTTTTTTAAAAAAATATGCAAAAAATTTTTGGTGTTTGAAATAATATATTTGTTTAAGTATAATAATGAAGTTAAACTATGGTGATTATGAAAGGAGATTTCATATGATAGGCATAATCGGTGCAATGGATACCGAAGTTGAAGAGCTTAAGTCTCTCATGAAGGACTGCAGAGTAGAGAGACATGCCTCACGTGATTATTTTATAGGAAGTCTTGAAGGAAAAGATACCGTACTTGTACAGTCGGGAGTTGGAAAGGTAAATGCGGCTATAGCTGCCGAAGTTCTGGCTGAAGTATATAAAGTACGCTATATAATAAATACCGGTATCGCCGGAAGCTTGAACAAGGATATAGATATAGGAGATATTGTTCTTTCAACTGACAGTGTACAGCATGATATGGATGTTACTGCTTTGGGATTTAACAGAGGAATCATTCCCGATCAGGATACATCATTCTTTGAAGCAAGCCATGAGCTTAGGGGAATTGCGAAGGAAGCATGCATGAAAGTTAACCCTGATGTAAAGGTGTTTGAAGGACGTGTTGTCAGCGGCGATCAGTTTGTTTCCGATAAACAGACCAAAGAGGATATCGTAAGGATATTTAACGGTATGTGTACCGAGATGGAAGGTGCAGCCATAGCTCAGACGGCATGGTCAAACAATGTGCCGTATCTTATTATCAGAGCTATTTCCGATAAGGCAGATAATTCTGCAGAGATGGATTATCCTACATTTAAAATTAAAGCAATAGAGCATTCGGTTAAGCTTGTCAGGGAAATGCTCAGGATGATGTAAGAATTCAGGAGGTATATCAATAATGTACAGCGGTATTAAATACCAGGGCCGAATCTTCGTTACAGCAATATTCTGCATAATAATCGCTTTAGGTATGTTTGCCTTAAATTATAAATATATGTTAAGCGGTAAAGCAAAAAGCATCAATAAAATGCTGTATGACAGTCATTACGAACTTGACAGTGATACTATTCTTGCAGAAAAGTATTGTATGCTTACCATTAACTCTTGCCTTGGCGGCTTCGCGGAAAGAGAAGGAAAGGTCGAAGGAGCAAACGGAGATACTTACTATATTGCGCTTCTTGATGATAATTCGGTAATGGCCGTAAAGGTAAATAAAGCTGAAGATATAGATAAGCTTGATACAATAACTAGTGAAACCTATGCATCGAAGGATTTTTATTCTGAGCATACACTTACCATTGAGGGAAGAGTTAATGAATTATATGATAAAGATCTTACGGAATTTTATGATGACGCACTTAAACAGCTGGGGATAAAGGATGCCGAAAATAATAAGGTCAAGATAAGATATATTTCTATTGATGCTACAGATAACAACAGAATGTTATGGTTCTTCTTTATCGTGCTGTTTGGAGGCGGTGTCATTGTCCTGTTTGGAGATGCGATAGTTACAGCGATTTCAAAAGCCGAAAAAAGAAGGCTTGCAGCACTTGAAGAGTCATCAAGAAAGGCGGCAGAACGTTCGGCTGCAGCTGCACAGCATGTGAATATGAATGCTGTAAATGCAAGTTTTGATCATAGCGTTAAGTCAGATATGTTGTCCGTTGACAGTTACCTTGGGGAGGGGACTGCTATGGATAAAGAGGCTGAAAAACCCGTAAGGTTCGGTGACGGTGAACGTCACGAAAGAACCAAAGACGGTAAGATTTCGATAGCAGGTACGAATCTTATCAAATAAAAAGTATTAAGTGAAGTATTAAAGTGAAGAGTTATAAGTATTTATTATAGATAATATTTATAAAAGGGGAAAAAGTAATGAATGCAACAATGAGGACGTTTCTGCGCATGAGTAAAGAGGCAAAGCTCTTCTGCGTAGGAATACTTGGTATCGTATATGCGATTTATATCTATGCAGCACATTTTCAGTATATGAACAAGGGAAATGAAATCAATATTAATGAAGAGATAGCAAAAAATAATAATGATTATCCCAGTGAGAATATATATGAAGAGTTCTGCAAGGTGGATATAAATGCAGGTCTTGGAACATTTCATGTTTCGGATTATTCGACATCTAGACGCAATAGGGCAAAAGAGTCCGGTACATATTATATAGTTCAACTTGAAGATAATTCTGTAATGCTTCTAAAAGTTGCAGGAGCCAAGTATCTGACACAGCTTGATACCATTACACAGGAAACGGATATTGAATCCGGCAAAAGATCCGGTACAACCATAACTGCAGAAGGAAGAGTTACCAAAATTGAACCCGGAAGCGTTTTTAAAGAGTATGAAGAAGCTCTGAAAAAATATGGAATTGATAAAGGACAGTACGGTGTCCGTGTTAGATATGCATGTATGGATGTTTCATATAATACTAAGGGATTATGGGCAAAGTTTTTTATAGGTATTTTCATCGGAGTTGCCTGTTTGTTCGGAAATGCAATACTGTATCTGATAAATAAGAAAGCTAAGGCTTCAGATCCGGAGTATATAAAAGAAAATGCGGTTCCTACGATACAGGAATATGAACCTGTCGAGTTTGACCCGAGCCATGTGGTAGATGATGAAAGCCCGAAGAAAATCTCATTTTCGGGAAGAGACCTTATTAAATAAAGTAATTAAGGTTTTATACTACGAGATATATTTTAACTGTTTTAAAGAGGAGATATAATATATGGAAAAGATTGCAAGCTTTAATGTTAATCATCTTGTTTTACTTCCCGGACTTTATGTTTCGAGAAAGGATAAGGTTGGTGAAGAAGTGATTACAACATTTGACCTTAGAATGACCAGACCGAATTTTGAACCGGTCATGAATACTGCAGAAGTTCATACACTTGAGCATCTGGGTGCTACATTTCTCAGAAATGATCCTGAATATAAGGATAAAATAATATACTTTGGACCTATGGGATGCAGAACCGGCTTCTATACAGTTCTTGCGGGAGATTATGAATCAAAGGACGTGCTTCCTCTTATGATCAGAATGTATGAGTTTATGGCTTCCTTTGAAGGAGAGGTTCCGGGACAGGCAGCACGTGACTGCGGAAATTATCTTGATATGAATCTTCCGATGGCAAAATATGTTGCTGCAAAGTATCTGGAAGTACTTAAGAATATTACAGATGACAGACTTATATATCAGGATTAAAATATCGTATATCTCGCGTCTTTACTTAATTAAATCGTTGTGATATAATCAAACGACTGATGCTTAAAAGCTAAAAAGCAGTATAAACTGCATTAGAGATAACATTTCAGGAGGAAAAAATAATGAGTTTCACAGTTGAACAGTTGGAGAACAACAGGGCAAAGCTTACAATCACGGTACCTGCAGAGGATTTCGGAAAGGCACTTGTAGCTGCATATAATAAGCAGAAGGGCAAGATCAACATTTCAGGTTTCCGTAAGGGTAAGGTTCCTATGGCTATTATCGAGAAAATGTACGGCCCTGAAATCTTCTACGATGAGGCTGCTAATAAGGTTATAAATGAGACATATCCGGAAGCTTATGATGAGTGTGAGCTTGACATAGTTTCACGTCCGGAGATCGATGTTACACAAATCGAGAAGGGTAAGGACTTCATCTATACAGCAACAGTTGATCTTAAGCCTGAAGTTAAGCTCGGAACATATAAGGGCATCGAAGTTGAAAAGGTTGATACAACAGTTTCAGGTCTTGAAGTAGATGAAGAGATTGACAGAGTAAGACGTCAGAATGCCAGAAAGATCGACGTTACAGACAGAGCTGCTAAGGATGGAGATATAACAAATATCGACTTCGAAGGTTTTGTAGACGGCGAGGCATTTGAAGGCGGAAAGGGTGAGAGCTATACACTTAAACTCGGAAGCAAGAGCTTTATTCCGGGATTCGAAGATCAGATCGTTGGTCATGAAATCGGTGAAGAGTTTGATGTAAATGTTACATTCCCTGAAGATTATCATTCAGAAGACCTCAAGGGTAAGGCTGCAGTATTTAAGTGCAAGCTTAACTCACTTCAGGAGGAGCAGCTTCCTGAGCTTGATGATGAATATGTATCAGACATCTCAGATGTAGAGACTGTTGATGAATATAAGGACAGCATCAGAAAGCAGCTTGAGGAGAAGAAGGAGAAGCAGGCTAAGACTAAGATTGAGAATGCAGCAATCGAGAAGCTTATGGAGACATCAGAGATGGATATTCCTGCTTCAATGATCGAAGGACAGCAGGAGACAATGCTTAATGAGTTCAAGCAGCAGCTTTCAATGCAGGGAATGAGCTTTGATATGTATTCACAGTATACAGGTCTTAATGAGGAGACAATGCTTGAGCAGGTTAAGCCTGAGGCTGAGAAGCGTGTAAAGAGCAGACTTGTACTTGAGGCAGTTTCAAAGGCTGAGAACATCGAAGTAAGCGATGAGGATGTTGACAAGAAGCTTGAAGAGATGGCTGCTATGTACGGAATTGAAGCTGATAAGTTTAAGGGCTATATCGGCGACAAGGAGAAAGAGTCAATTAAGAAGGATATTGCAGTAGAAAAAGCAGCAGACTTCATTGTTGCAAATATTAAAGAAGTTTAATTGTTATCTATAGATTTATAGATCAGGAGGTATAGATATGGCATTGGTGCCTACAGTCATTGAGACCACCAACAGGGGTGAAAGAGCTTATGATATTTATTCCAGACTTCTTAAGGAAAGAATTATTTTCCTCGGAGATGAAGTAAATGATGTTACAGCAAGTCTTGTTGTAGCACAGCTTCTTTTCCTTGAGTCTGAGGATACAAACAAAGACATTAGTCTTTATATCAATAGCCCGGGCGGTTCGGTTACTGCCGGAATGGCAATATATGATACTATGAATTATATTAAGTGTGACGTTTCGACTATCTGTGTCGGAATGGCAGCTTCAATGGGCGCATTTCTTCTTTCGGGTGGTGCAAAAGGTAAGAGATTTGCACTTCCGAATTCAGAGATAATGATCCACCAGCCGCTTGGCGGAACACAGGGTCAGGCTACCGATATGGAGATTGACGTAAAGCACATTCTCAGAATCAAAGAAAATCTTCTTAAGATCATGGCTGATAACTGTGGTAAGGATTATGAGACTTTGAGAGAGGATTGCGAGAGAAACAACTGGATGACAGCTGAAGAGGCAGCCGAGTACGGACTTATTGATCATGTTGTTACAAATCGTAAATAAGGATTGATTATGGCTAAAGATGAAAAATTATTAAAATGTTCTTTCTGCGGAAAGAGCCAGGACAGAGTAAGAAAGCTTATTGCAGGTCCGGGAATATATATCTGCGACGAATGCGTTGATCTGTGTTCTGAAATTATAGATGAAGAGCTCGGCGATGAGATGAGCGACGAGATCAATCTCTATAAGCCAAAGGAAATCAAAGCTTTTCTGGATGAGTATGTTATTGGACAGGAAGAAGCAAAGAAGGTCCTTTCAGTAGCCGTATATAATCATTATAAGAGAGTTATGTCAGGAAAGACATTTGACGTTGAACTTCAGAAGTCCAATATCATTGTTGTCGGACCTACAGGTTCAGGTAAGACATATCTCGCACAGACACTTGCAAAGATGCTGAATGTACCTTTTGCTATTGCTGATGCTACAACACTTACAGAGGCAGGTTATGTCGGTGAGGACGTTGAGAATATCCTTCTGAAGCTTATTCAGGCTGCGGATTATGATATTGACAGAGCTGAGCATGGTATAGTTTATATCGATGAGATCGATAAAATATCCAAGAAGTCCGAAAATGTTTCTATAACAAGAGATGTTTCCGGTGAAGGCGTACAGCAGGCACTTCTCAAGATCATTGAGGGTACTGTTGCATCTGTTCCTCCTCAGGGAGGACGTAAGCATCCTAATCAGGAACTTATACAGATTGATACTACCGATATCCTTTTCATATGCGGTGGTGCTTTCGATGGACTTGACAAGATTATCGAAAAGAGAGTAGGTCAGAAATCAATCGGATTCAATGCCGATGTAGATAAGAATGAGTCTACCAACAACGAACTGCTCAGACAGGTTCAGCCACAGGATCTTATCAAATATGGTATTATTCCTGAGTTTGTAGGTCGTGTACCTGTTGTTGTTACACTTGATGAGCTTGACGAGGATGCTCTTGTAAGCATTCTTACAGAGCCGAAGAGTGCGATCACAAAGCAGTATAAGAAGCTTTTTGAACTTGATGATGTTGAGCTTGATTTCTCTGAAGATGCTCTTCGTGAGATTGCAAGAGAAGCG
Source organism: uncultured Lachnospiraceae bacterium (assembly GCA_946405625.1). GTDB lineage: Bacteria > Bacillota > Clostridia > Lachnospirales > Lachnospiraceae > Eubacterium_Q. The sequence goes on from CAMJHQ010000022.1 coordinate 27,155, forward strand.
ATGAACAGAAATACGGGAGCAAGAGGTCTCAGAGCCATTATTGAAAAGGCTATGATGAATATCATGTATGAGATTCCTTCCGATGACAGAGTAAAAGCTGTATATGTTACTAAGGAGTCGGTTGCTGATGGGGCCGATCCGGAGCTTACATATCGTGAAGAGGGAGAAACCAAACAGCATTCACGCAAAACAGCAAAACAAAGTGATGAAATAGCCTGAGGTTAATATGGTTATAAAAAGCGCAGAACTTGCTGTTACATGTGGTGTAACAAGCAAGTTTCCCGAAAATACAAAAACAGAGATAGCATTTGCCGGCAGATCAAATGTCGGCAAATCATCTCTTATTAACGGTCTTTTGAACAGAAAAAATCTTGCCAGAACTTCTTCAACTCCCGGCAAGACTATCACGATCAATTTCTATGAAATAAACAAAGAGTTCTTCTTTGTGGATTTACCCGGATATGGATATGCCAAGGCGGCTCGTACAGAAAGAGCCAAATGGGGCAAGATGATTGAAAAGTATTTAAATAACAGTAAAACACTGAAGAGTGTTTTTCTTTTGGTTGACAGCAGGATTCCGCCAACGAAGGATGATCAGCAGATGTATGACTGGATGGTTGCTGCGGGATTTAAACCGGTTATTATAGCCACAAAGACTGATAAACTCAGTAAGAATCAGATGATCAGAAGTCTCGGTATAATCAGAAAAACTCTTTCTGCAGACAGTGATGTAAAAATCCTGCCCTTTTCTGCTTTAAAAAGGACAGGACGTGAAGAAATTCTGGATCTTATTGAAGAGATTGTTACTGATGCTCCTCAGGAGGAGTCTTAGATTTCAGAATATCGGTTGTGGTAGGCTCGGAGTTTTCGTTATCTGAGTTTACCCACAGTTCGTTGATGAGATACTGATATACATCGGTACTCTTGGCACGCCAGTTGTCACATATAGATCTTGCAAGAGTTTTACTTGTGACATTCAGCTTGAGATCGATAAGTGTATCTCTTCTTTCTTTAATAACACATTCTACGGTATATTCCTGATTTTCATTATAATAATAATCTGCATAGATTTCAGATTCGTTTTTCAGATTTATCTTTTCGGCTTTGAAGTAGTCGAGTATTTCCTGCTTGATGGAATTGGATAATCTGTTTTCAAAATACAGAAGGGCTTCTTCGCCCAGATTGGTTATTTTATAGTGCTTAGTGTCTCTGATAGTGCTGACGGAGATAAATCCCTCATTGATCAGTTCACTGAGTGATTCATGAATATTGAAAAGATTGGTATACCCCTTATCAAGAATAAAACTGGATATACGAGAGTTGGTCAGAGTGTATTCATCTATTCTGTCCAGCATATATAGAATTATCAGTTTATATAGCATTAAACCTTCCATAAGTTATCCCCAAAATGAATTAATTGTGTCATGAATGACGCATTAAATAGAATACGACAAATAATAAAAAAAATCAATGTGACTATTTATCAATAATGTGTAGTGGTCTTATTTTATTGAAAAGGAGAATTTATGAATTACAGTAAAACACCTGTAGCGGAACTCAGAGCATTGGCAGCCGAAAAGGGTATAGTAAATGCATCTGAAATGAAGAAGAAAGATCTTGCGCAGCTTCTGGAGAAGATAGATCTTATGATGCAGTCAAAAGAAGAATCTAAATCAGAAGCAGAATCTAAATCAGAGGTTCGGGAGAAATCAGAGACATCTTCTAAGGCAGAAGTGTCGGAAAAATCGAAGGCTTCAGAGAAAAAGCAGGCAGCTGAACGAGATGATTCAAAGAAAGTCTCAGTTAAACATGAGTCTAATAAGCGAGCTTCCGAAAAGCGTGAGCCTTCTAAACAGAATCTGCCTAAACAGGGTAAAGCAAAGATTTCTGCAAGCTCTGAAGATACGGATAAAGAGCAGAAAAATGAAAATGCATATGAAAAGGATTCGGAAGATGTGAAGATGAATGCATATTCGTCTGCTGAAGAAACAAAGAAGAACGTATATTCGGCTGCAGAAGAAACAAAGAAGAATACATATTCAACTGCGGAAGAAGCCAAGAAGAATGTATATTCAGCTCCGGAACCGGATCAGTATGCTGATGATGATTCAGATATTCCGGAGAAAGATTACATTTCCGATGGGATTCTTGAAATACTTCCTGAAGGTTACGGATTCCTCAGAAGTGATAATTATATGCCTGGAGCAAGAGATATATATCTTGCTCCGACTCAGATACGAAAGTTCAGGCTTAAAACAGGTGATGTAGTATCAGGTCCGGTAAAGAAGAACAATTCAGCTAATGATAAGTATAGCGGACTTCTCTATATAGATAAGGTTAACGGTATCTCTCCCGAGGAGGTGAGAAACAGAATTCCTTTTGAAGATCTTACTCCGATATTTCCTGATGAGAGGATTCATCTTGACTATGATAATGCTCCGAGAGCTATCAGAATAGTTGATTTCTTCTCACCAATCGGAAAAGGCCAGAGAGGCATGATAGTTTCTCCGCCTAAAGCAGGAAAGACTACACTTCTTAAGCAGATAGCAAAGAGGATAACAACCGCTTATCCGGACATGCATCTTCTTGTCCTTCTTATAGATGAAAGACCTGAAGAGGTTACGGATATAAAAGAAGCTATTGAAGCACCTAATGCTGAAGTTATCTATTCGACCTTTGATGAGCTTCCGGAGCATCATAAGAGAGTTTCGGAAATGGTTATTGAAAGGGCAAAAAGACTGGTTGAGCTGAAGAAGGATGTTGTTATTCTGATAGACAGTATTACCAGACTTGCAAGAGCATATAATCTTACAGTTACAGCAAGCGGAAGGACTCTGTCTGGAGGACTTGATCCTGCGGCTCTTCATATGCCTAAGAAGTTTTTCGGTGCTGCAAGAAATATGAGAGAAGGCGGAAGTCTTACAATACTTGCAACTGCACTTATCGAAACGGGAAGTCGTATGGATGATGTGGTATTCGAAGAATTTAAGGGTACCGGTAATATGGAGCTTGTGCTTGACAGAAGTCTGTCGGAGAAGAGGATTTTTCCTGCAATCAGTATTCCGAAGTCAGGAACCAGAAGAGACGATCTGCTGCTCGATCCGGATGAGAAGGAGGCACTTGACCTTATTCACAGCAACTTCCGCGGAAACAGGACAGATGAGATAGTCGAAGAGCTGATAAAGCTATTCTCACAGACGAAGAATAATAAAGAATTCATTGAGATGGTAAAGAAAATCTTCAAGAAATATTAAGTAATACTATGAAATAAATATGCCTATGCATGGTATGATATTTTGGTGATAAAAGGTTTATACTAAGATTTTTTACGTAGGTATATGGAGGCGCATTTTGGTTTTTAACTTTAGATCCATAAAAACTCGAAGAAAACAACTGGTATCAAAGGAACAGAGATACTTCCGAAGAGTATTTATAAGTTTCTTTAAGATTGTACTCAGTGTATGTGTTCTGAGTATAATCATTTTGGCAGGAGCCGGTTTCGGTATTATGAAGGGAATTCTGGATGATGCACCTGACATAAAAAGCATTAATATCAAACCGAAGGGCTTTAAAACCATAATAGTAGATCAAAACGGTAATGAGATCGATTCTTTATCCATGATAAATTCGAACAGAATTTATGTATATTATGAGGACATTCCGAAGCAGTTTGTAAATGCTTTTGTCGCTATTGAGGATGAAAGATTCTGGGATCATAACGGTATTGATGTCAGAGGTATCTTCAGAGCGGTTATCAGAGATATTGCAAGTGGAAGTATGGATGAAGGTGCTTCTACTATTACTCAGCAGCTTATTAAGAATCAGGCTTTCAATGGCGGAGACGAGCCGACTAAGATCGAGCGTATCGAACGAAAAGTCCAGGAACAGATGCTTGCCATGGAGCTCGAGAAGTCATATACGAAGGAGCAGATAATCGAGTATTATCTTAATACCATTTATCTCGGACAGGGTGTTAACGGTATAGAGGCAGCTTCTCAGAGATATTTTGATAAGTCTATAGGCGAACTCAATATTTCGGAAATCGCAATGATCGCCGGAATCACTCAGAATCCGTATGGTTATGATCCGGTCGTCTACCCTGAGAATAATAATAAAAGACGTATCAATGTTCTGAATAAGATGAAGGAACTCGGATATATAACAGAAGACGAGTTTAAGGCTGCACGTGATGATGATGTGTATGCACGTGTTAAGGAAGTCAGACAGCAGGAAGAAGAAAGCTTTGAATATAACTCTTATTTCAAGGATGCTCTGATGTGGGCGTTTGTTGATGACCTTAAGGAAATGTACGGCTACACTGAAGCGGAAGCCTTCAATGAAATGTATACCGGTGGTTATACAATCTACAGTACACAGGATTTCGGTATACAGAAAATATGTGACGATGTTGTAAATGATCCTGAATACTATCCGGAAGAAACAGAAGTAGTTATTAACTATGATCTTGTAATCATGGATGGTGACGGAAAGACGCCGCATTACTATGACCAGAATTCTCTTGTAAGCTATTTTATGAAGACTACGGAGGATTATTCATATAAGAATCTGTATCCTGATGAGGCTTCGGCAAGACAGGCAGCAGATGAATTTAAAGAAGCGATGCTTGAAGAGACAGACGGTTCCTTCGTAAGTGAGGATATAAAGTTTGCTATTCAGCCGCAGGCTTCTGTTTCGGTTATCGATCAGCATACGGGATATGTAAAAGCAGTTACCGGAGGAAGAGGAAAGAAGACCGAAAACCTTGGATTTAACCGTGCAACAGATGCGAAGAGACAGCCGGGATCCTGCTTCAAAGTTGTTGCGGCATTTCTTCCTTATATCGATACTATAGGCGGACTCTGCAACATGTATGAGGATAAGCCTTATGAATATTTAGACGGATCTCCTGTCAAGAACTGGTATGAGGGCTACAGAGGATGGGCATCTATCAGAATGGGTATTCAGGAATCTATGAATATCATTGCTGTTCAGGCTATAACTGAAGTAACGCCTGAGGTAGCGTTTGGATATCTGAACAGACTTGGATTTACGACACTTGTTGATGAATATATAGCTCCGGACGGAAGACCATTTACCGACATTAATCAGTCGCTTGCACTAGGTGGCCTTACTTACGGTGTTACAAATCTTGAGATAACAGCGGCTTATGCTGCTATAGCTAATTACGGAACATACATAAAACCGTGTTTCTATTCACAGGTATATGATCATGAGGGAAATCTGATCATTGATAATACGGTACCTGAAAAGCTTCCTACAACTCATGCGGCTTGTAAGGAGACGACAGCATGGCAGCTTCTTGATGCTATGAAGGATGTTATCACGGACGGAACAGGTATGAAGGCACAGCTCACAACAGGTGGAGTGGCAGCCGGAAAAACGGGTACTACATCTAACTGTTATGACCTCTGGTTCTGCGGTATGACACCATATTATACAGCTTCTGTATGGTATGGAATCGATACTCCTTCTTATGCGGATACTCAGCTTCACAAATATATGTGGAGAGACATTATGGACGGCATAGCGGAGCTTGAAGGACATGATCCGTCACTTGACTGGGAAATGCCTGAGGGAATAGAGAAAGTTACCGTATGCAGATTGTCGGGTCTTCTTCCTGTTGCCGGATGCCCTACATCTACAGATTATTGTGCTGTAGAAAATGCACCGAGTGAGAGGTGTAAAGGTGGACATGAAACAAGCATCAAGCTTTGTGATGAATCTCATATGAGAGCGACAAATGCATGCCCCTGCGTGACAGAGTATAAATTCGTTCAGGGCGGAGAAAATGCTGGATCCAGAACTATAGAAGGTGCTAATTTCGAGTATGATGAAAAGAATTTCACAGAGGAATGTACGATTCATCCACCTGTTGAAGGAGAATTTTCAATCGTAAACAGAGTATACGAAGGCGGCGGTGGTACTGTTGATTCAACGGTAGGAGTAAATGCCGGAGATACAGTAACGGTTCATTGGCAGCCTGATCCGGGTTATGCCGTTGAGGTGGTATGGATTGACGGTAATCCTATGTTCAATTTATCTGAGTTTACATTTGCTGATATATCGGATTATCATTCGGTAACAGTTAAATTTAAGAAACTGGATAACCAACCGGGACAGCCGGGACAGCCGGGACAACCGGGACAGCCGGGACAGCCGGAACAGCCGGGACAGCCGGAACAACCGGGACAACCGGGACAGCCGGAACAACCGGGACAACCGGGACAACCGGGGGATCCTGCTTCACAGCAGCCTCCACAAAATCCAGAGCCACAGCCGGATCCGAATTCACAACAGAATCCGAATTAATAACAGGGGATGGATTCTCGTTAAGGAAATTAATAAATTATCAGTTTGCAATAAACCTGTAGAGTGTTATAATATTATGTTGTAATTTTATGATTAAATCCGATATGTATATCGGAAGTGGAGGCTTAAATTGGATTTAGACAGACATTCCGTTAAGGTGAGAAGAGACAGGCTGGTCTCTAAAGAACAAAGAATTTTCAGAAGGGGTCTTATAAGTGCCTTTAAAATAGTGCTGAGTGCTTTTGTACTTGGCATTATTGTGTTGGCAGGAGCAGGCTTCGGTGTCATGAAGGGTATTCTTGATGATGCACCTGATGTAAGAAATATAAATATCAAACCGAAGGGTTTTAAAACAATCATAGTTGATCAAAACGGTAACGAGATCGATTCGCTCTCAATGATAAATTCAAACAGAATTTACGTTTATTATGAGGATATTCCCCAGCAGTTTATCAATGCCTTTGTTGCTATCGAGGATGAAAGATTCTGGGAGCATAACGGTATTGACGTAAGAGGTATCTTCAGAGCTCTCTATCGAGACCTTGCAAGCGGAAGTATGGACGAAGGTGCTTCTACAATTACGCAGCAGCTTATCAAGAATGCTGCCTTCAACGGTGGTGATGAGCCTTCAAAGATTCAGCGAATCGAACGTAAGGTTCAGGAGCAGATGCTCGCAATGGAACTCGAGAAGAATTATACCAAGGAACAGATAATAGAGTATTATCTCAATACTATTTATCTCGGACAGGGTGTTAACGGTATAGAGGCAGCTGCTCAGAGATATTTTGAGAAATCAATCGGTGAGCTTAAGGTATCTGAGATTGCGATGATCGCAGGAATTACACAGAATCCTTACAGTTTCGATCCGGTTATCTTCCCTGAGAAGAATGCCAACAGACGTATTGACGTACTGGATAAGATGAAAGAGCTCGGTTATATTACCGAAGCAGAATATACAGCTGCACGTAACGATGATGTATATGCTCGTGTTAAAGAGATCAGACAGCAGGATGAAGAGAATTTTGAGTATAATTCTTATTTCAAGGATGCAATGATGTGGGCTTTTGTTGCCGATCTTCAGGAAATGTACGGCTACACTGAATCAGAAGCATTCAATGAAATGTACACAGGCGGCTATACTATTTACAGTACTCAGGATTTTGGAATTCAGAAGATCTGTGATGATGTAATTAATGACCCTGATTATTATCCGGAAGATACTGAGGTTGCGCTTAACTATAAGCTGACGCTTATGGACAAAGATGGTAAGACACCTCATTATTATGATCAGAATACTCTTGTAAATTATTATAAAGAAGTAACCGAGAATTATTCATATAATAATATATTTCCGAATGAGACCTTTGCAAGAGAGGCAGCCGACAGATATAAGGAAGCACTTCTTGATAAGAATGGTGGCTCTTTTGTAAGTGAGGAGATTAAATTCGCTATTCAGCCACAGGCTTCATGTACAGTTATCGATCAGCATACCGGATATGTAAAGGCTGTTACCGGAGGACGAGGCGAAAAGACCGAAAACTTAGGATTTAACCGTGCGACAGATGCTACCAGACAACCGGGATCCTGTTTCAAGGTTGTTGCTGCATTCCTGCCGTTTATTGATACCATGGGTGGCCTTTGTAACATGTTTGAAGATAAACCTTATGCATATGAGAATGGTTCACCGGTTAAAAACTGGTACGGTGGTTACAGAGGATGGGCATCGATCAGACTCGGTATATCCGAATCCATGAATATTATTGCAGTTCAGGCTATAACTGCTGTTACTCCTGAAGTTGCATTCAGATATCTGAAGAGACTTGGATTTACTACACTGGTTGATGAGTATGTATCACCTAGCGGAGTAATGTTTACGGATATTACACAGTCTACAGCTCTCGGTGGTCTTACATACGGAGTTACAAATCTTGAGATTACGGCTGCATATGCTGCAATAGCAAATATGGGAACATATATTAAGCCGTGTTTCTATTCAAAGGTTTATGATCATGATGGAAATCTTATTATAGATAATACTGTTCCGGAGAAGCTTTCTACAACACATACTGCTTGTAAGGCTACTACCGCATGGCAGCTTATTGATGCTATGAAGGACGTTCTTACTACAGGTACAGGTATGAAGGCTCAGCTTCTTACAGGTGGAGTTGCAGCAGGTAAGACAGGTACTACTTCAAACTGTTATGACCTTTGGTTCTGTGGAATGACACCATATTATACTGCATCTATATGGTATGGATATGATTCAAACGTATATGCAGATACACAGCTTCATAAATATATGTGGAGAGATGTAATGGATGGTATTGCAGAGCTCGAAGGACATGATCCGTATCTTGACTGGGAGCAGCCTGAAGGACTTACTCAGGTTACTGTCTGCAGAATGTCGGGACTTCTTCCTGTTGCCGGATGTCCTACATCAACTGATTATTGTTCGGTTGATAATGTTCCGAGCAAGAGATGTAAGGGTGGACATGAAACATCAATTAAAATATGTGATGATTCTCATAAGAGAGCTACAAATGCATGTCCTTGTGTTACTGAGTATCAGGTAATACAGGGCGGAGACGGAGATTCAAATAAAAGAACCATTGTTAATTTCCCATTCCCATATGATGATTCAATCTTTACTTCGGAATGTGAGAAGCATCCATCACTGGGTGGCGATTATCAGGTCATCAACAGAGTGCTTGGAGAAGGTGGCTCGATAGATGCTTCAATGCCTGTTAATTCAGGCGGTTCTGTTACAGTACATATTTATCCGCTTGCAGGATATGAAGTTGATGCTGTATGGATTGACGGTAATCCGCAATTCGGATTAACGGAGGTTGTATTTAATGGAGTAACCGGAAATCATTCGGTTACGGCCAGCTTTAAGAAAATAGAAGCAACCACAACGCAGGCAACAACGCAGGCAACAACGCAAGCAACAACGCAGGCTACTACGGAGGCAACGACACAGGCACCGCAACCACAGCCTGAACCACAGCCTGAACCACAGCCTGAACCACAGCCTGAACCGCAGCCTGAACCACAGCCTGAACCGCAGCCGGAACCACAACCGGAACCGCAGCCGGAACCACAACCTGAAACACCATAATTGAATAATTTAAAATATTTAGGTTTATGCAGTTTTTTATGACTGCATAAACCTTTTTGAATGTAAAAAGAGATATTTATTCAATGATATTTTACATGTTTATAGTCATTCGCTGATATTATACTATTTAATATTCTGACAGGATCATGGTTTCGGGAAGGAGAATACCATGACCATGATATTTATTTACGATGAGAAAGAAGCATCGATCATTAAAAAAGCAGTTCAGCTGGCATTTCCTTTTGAGAAGATAACAATTATATGTGATTATGATGAAGCATTAAAAGCAGCTTTATCGGGGGAATATGATATGTTTGTTGTCAATCAGGTGGGAGATCTGCATAAGTCAGGAAATGTTACTGGTATCAAGTTCATCAGGAAGCTTAGACGATTTGAACAATATAAGTATACGGATATAGTTCTGACAGCGGATTATCCTGATTCGATATATATTATAAATCAAGGTCTGTTTTGTTGTGATATCCTTTCGGCTCCGATAGATATTAATAAAGCTGTTGAACTGTTTAGATTTATAATCGGAAGAAGGAGAAGTCTGGCGCTTAAGAAAAGAACAAATGAAATTGTATTAACATTTAAGAGATATAACCATACAGAGTTTCTTCATCCCGGTAATATAATCATTACTGAGAAAAATGAGAGAAGACTTACAATCTGTACCGGCAGTAATAGGTATTCGATGGATGTCAGAAGAGCCGGGGATATAGTTGAGAGGCTGATAAATTATGGCTTTGTACAGGTTAACAGGAGCGAATATGTTAATCCTGATTATATAGCAGGCTATAATGATAAGGAGCTTATAATGATCGGACTTAATGAAACTATACATGTCACAGCATCGGGAATGGGAAGGCTGAGTGATGCATTTAATATTAACTTATAAACTTTACTATGATACATAATTTTGATAAAATATGTAGGATTGAGTGTCGGTAGGGCATTCAAATAATTAATGAAAGAGGTAATATAAATGATATCTAAGCTTATTACGGAAATTAAAAAGAAGAATGCACCGGTTGTAGTAGGACTTGATCCTCAGATGGCATTTCTTCCTAAGTTTCTTCTGGATAAAGCAATAAAGGAAAAAGGGGAAACTCTTGAAGCTGCGGCAGATGCGATTTTCGAATATAATAAGGGACTTATGGATGCAGTTGCAGATCTTATTCCGGCTGTAAAACCTCAGATTGCAATGTATGAGATGTTCGGTGTTCCGGGAGTTGCTGCATATAAGAAAACGGTTGATTATGCACACGATAAGGGTCTTGTAGTAATAGGCGATATCAAAAGAGGTGATATAGGTTCAACATCCGGAGCGTATGCTATCGGACATATAGGAAAGATAACTGTAGGAAATACAGAGATTGCTCCTTTCGATGAGGATATTGTAACTGTTAATCCTTACCTTGGTTCTGACGGAGTTAAGCCGTTTATCGAAATCTGTAATTCATGTGATAAGGGTATTTTCGTTCTTGTTAAGACTTCGAATCCATCATCGGGTGAATTCCAGGATAAGAAGATCGGAGATAAGACTCTTTACGAAGAAGTTGCTGATACTGTAAGCGAATGGGGTAAGGAATCAATGGATGGCGACTACAGTAATGTAGGTGCGGTTGTTGGTGCTACATATCCTGAAATGGGTATTGAGCTTAGAAAAAGAATGAAGAATACATATATCCTTGTACCGGGCTACGGTGCACAGGGTGGTAAGGGCAGTGACCTTAAGGGATATTTCAATGAAGATGGTCTCGGAGCAATAGTCAATTCTTCAAGAGGCATCATAGCTGCTTATAAGAATGAGAAATATGCATCTTTCGGTGAAGAAGGTTATGCGGATGCTGCAAGACAGGCTACTGTCGATATGATCGAGGATATTTCACAGGCTATCGGATAATTAAACGGCTGTTGGATAATTTACATGTAATCGGAAAATATTACAGGCTGCATGGTAAATAGTACATGCTGTCGGAATATATTGCAGGCTGTTAAATAATATTACAGGCTGTTGAAAAATAATGCATGCTGTCAGAATATTGCAGGCTGTCGGAAAATATTACAGGCTGCTGGAAATATTACAGGTTGTTGGATTATTTACAGGCTGTTTGATATTTTACAGGTTGTCAGATGATCAGCAGGAGATTATCGGATGGTATGTCGTAAAAATGGCAAATAATTGAAAGAGGTTATCTTATGGATAAGTATAAATGCAGAGTAGTAAGTCAGGACTTGCTTGCTGAAGGTATATTCAGTTTATGGATTGATGCACCTCAGCTGGTTAAGGATGCACATTCGGGACAGTTTGTATCGGTTTTCATTACAGATCCTTCAAGGATTCTTCCAAGACCGATCAGTATATGTGATCTTGATAAGGAAAACGGACTCCTCAGACTTGTTTACAGGATTGCAGGAGAAGGTACAAGACTTATAAGTATGCTCACACCGGGTGATGCAGTAGAGCTTCTCGGACCTTTGGGTAACGGATATAAGATTGATACCAGAAAACCGCTTCTTCTCGGAGGTGGTATAGGAATTCCTCCGATGCTCAGACTTGCAAAGGAGCTTCGCGAATCGGGTGTTGCAAAGGAAGATATCAAGGTTGTTCTTGGATTCAGAGATGAAACATTTCTTCTGGATGATTTTGAAGAGGTTTCAACAGTATATTTAACCAGTGATTCAGGCAGTGTTGGCGTTCAGGGAAATGTACTGGATGGAGTAAGAGAATATAAGATCGAATCTGATATGATATTTGCCTGTGGCCCTACACCGATGCTTCGAGCTATAAAGGCTTATTCCGGAGAGACCGGAATAAAGGCTCAGCTTTCACTTGAAGAAAGAATGGCATGTGGCGTAGGAGCGTGCCTTGCATGCGTATGTGAAAGCACGGATACCGATGATCATTCAAAGGTTCATAATAAGAGAATATGTAAGGATGGTCCTGTATTTTTTGCTGAGGAGGTGGTTCTTTAATGGATATGTCAGTTGATATATGCGGAGTTAAGCTTAAGAACCCTGTAACGGTTGCTTCAGGTACCTTCGGTTCCGGAATGGAATATGATGAGTTTTTTGATATATCCAGACTCGGAGCTGTAACCACAAAGGGAGTAGCAAATGTTCCTTGGCCGGGAAATCCAACACCGAGAATTGCTGAAACTGCCAGTGGAATGATGAATGCTATCGGTCTGCAGAATCCAGGAATTGATACATTTATTGAAAGAGATCTGGAGTTCCTGAAAAGTAAGGATACAGCAGTGATTGTAAATGTATGTGGTCATTCGGAAGCTGAATATCTGGAAGTTGTTGAAAGACTCGGTGATGAGAAAAGGGTCGATCTTCTAGAGATAAATGTTTCCTGCCCTAATGTCAAGGAGGGCGGAATTGCTTTTGGCGTTGAACCGGGAGCACTTAATCATATTACATCTGAGATAAAGAAGAAGGCGGTTCAGCCTGTTATTATGAAGCTCAGTCCGAATGTAACAAATATTGCAGAAATGGCAAAGGCTGCTGTTGACGGTGGTGCTGATGCACTTTCACTTATCAATACGCTTACAGGTATGAAGATAGATATTGAGAAAAGAGCTTTTGCTATAGCTAATACTACCGGTGGTCTTTCAGGACCTGCTATCAAGCCTGTTGCACTCAGAATGGTTTATCAGGTGTGCCATGCGGTTGATGTTCCGGTAATCGGTATGGGTGGAATTTCAACACCTGAAGATGCGATTGAATTTATTATGGCAGGAGCAACTGCTGTTGCTGTAGGAACAGCCAATTTCAGTGATCCTTATACAACACTGAAGGTAATAAGCGGTATAGAGGATTTCATGAAGAGGAAGGGTATCGACAATCTGTCAGAAATCAGAAAGTGCTTATAACGGATTTCTATGGATGTCGTCAGTGTTATCTATGAAGAGACATGTTAAGAGATATCGTTTTGCTGATGAAATGATTTCGGTGGATGTAGTGATTTCCTCGATACTCGGTATTCTATCGGTTCTCGGAACGATATCAATAGTGATATACGGAATAATTAAAAGAGGTACGGCGCTATATACAGCAGGCGCCGTGCTTCTTGCTGATCTTTTGGCGGGATTGACGGCGCTTGCATTTGCAATTCTTGCCAGGAAGGCTAATGAAGGATCAGCTAGAAGTAAGCGAATGGCTATGTGGATAAGCATTATAGCAATTCTGCTTGTCGGTGCTGTATTTTTATGCAGCAGATTTTAATGATTGCATTTTAAATGTGAAGGGGTGAATAATGGTACTTTCAGATGAAGAAAAGGAAAGGTTTGATCTTGCTCTTGGCAGGATCAGAGAGATATCAGAGAATCCCGGGCTTGGATTTCCGGAATACTCTGACTTTTTTGTTTGCACTGCAGCGGACATATGCAGGGTTTTTGGTATTTTTGAAGAAATCGGTAAAGAAGGCTATTTCGATAAAGATATAGATAGTCTTAAAAAGGATAATGAAAATCTTTTCAGAAGCGTGCTTCCGGCTAATTACGGAAGCAGCTATGCAAATCCGGATTATGCTGAGGAAAAGCTGGGTATTTTCGGACATGAGATGTCATATTTAGCTGCGGAGCTTGTTTATCTGCCTCAGCTTATCGTGGATAAGAAATATTATGATGTCCTTATACTTATGGAACTGTTTCTTGAACTCTATGGTCTCTTTACGGATGAGGTTAAACCTACTTCAAAGGCTGTAAGTGAGACATTATTCTACCATGCATTTGATTATGTTGAATATTATACGCTTGAAAGACTTAGGGATACTATGGTTCCGTCTGAAAATACAGCTTATGATATCGTTATGAATTTAGACCATGATGATCCTGCTTACCTCTTCAGATATGGAGAATACATTTCCGATAATGAGATCAAACTTTCGGAGTATTTAAGTCGCTTGAGTGAAGAAGAGATAGACAGAATGGCAGAGGTCTTTACATCGGGCTTCAGACGTGGATTTGATGTTATGAGAGTACCTTTCGAGGGAAAGAAGGCAGTAAATATCAGATATCATATCGGAGAAGAAAGAATAGTAAAATCCGCCGTTAAGAAGTTTAGGGCCATGGGACTTGAGTCAATCCTTAACAGATATGCCGTTAACAGAATCTGCAGACGTGGAGTGATCAAGCAGGGATATGAGGCAACATCCGTAAACGACCAGTTTGAATATGATCACAGAATGGATGAATCCGTATACCTTGACGGAAGATTTGCCGACAGAAGAATAAATGCTTCAGAAGCTGCATATGAGCAGCTGAAGGAATATTCTTCGCAATTCGCAGGTCCGGCTGTAATGGAAACCTTCGGTGAAGAACTTTTTGATCCTGAAGCAAAGGAAAGTGTAGCGAGACTTAATCCGTCACAGGAAGAGATATCGATAGATATGAATCGTAAGCTTTCTGTAATATCGAATAAGTATATTCCGGGTGATGAATATTCATTTACTATCATTGCATTTCCGCTTCCTTCGATAGGAGAGGATTTTGATGAGATATTTAAGGAGACGATGATCCTCAATACTCTAGATAATGATAAATATTCAGCAGTTCAGCAGAAGATTATAGATGCTCTTGATACATCGGATTATGTAGAGGTTATAGGTTCTGAAGGAAACGAAACCAATATGCATGTTTCTATGAGACATCTTAATGATCCCGCTAAAGAGACTCAGTTTGAGAATTGCGTTGCAGATGTAAATATTCCTCTTGGTGAAGTCTTTACTTCACCTGTACTTAAAGGAACTTACGGAAGACTCCAGGTAAGCTCTGCTTATCTCGGAGGATACCATTTTGAAAATATAACAATTGATTTTGAAGACGGTATGGTAAAAGACTATACTTGCAGTAATTATGAGAATGAGGAAGACGGTAAGAGATATATTAAAGAGAATATACTTTTTAATCATGATTCTCTTCCGATCGGCGAGTTTGCCATAGGTACAAATACTGTTGCATACAGTATGGCAAGACGTTTTGACATACTCGATAAGCTTCCGATCCTTATAGTTGAGAAGACAGGACCGCATTTTGCCGTAGGTGATACATGTTACAGCCATGCAGAGGATAAGAAGGTTTACAATCCTGACGGTAAAGAGATCATTTCCAGAGAAAATGATTTCTCTATGATGAGAAATACAGATCCTGAGAAGGCTTATTTCAACTGCCATACGGATATCACTATACCTTACAGTGAACTGGGGAATATTACAGCTGTATATAGTGATGGTTCGAGAAAAGATATTATCAGAGACGGTAGATTTGTTCTTCCGGGAACAGAAATTTTAAATGATGCTTTGTAATTTACAGAAACAGTCCGGGGGATTTATCACGGATATGCTATAAGCGATAAATCCTCGCTGTTGCAATAGATGGGGGTGCTGCTATGAGGATGTATGATATTATCGATAAGAAGAAAAAAGGCGATGCTCTTTCTGATGAAGAGATAGAGTTTTTTGTTAAGGGGTTTACTTCGGGTGATATTCCTGATTATCAGGCTTCGGCTCTTATGATGGCAATCTGCCTTAAGGGGATGAACGAAGCAGAAACAACGAAGCTTACCATGGCGATGATGGAAAGTGGAGATGTGATGGATCTTTCGTCGATAGAAGGACTCAAGCTTGATAAGCATTCTACGGGAGGTATCGGTGACAAGACTACACTCGTTATTGAACCGATAATGGCTGCTCTCGGAGGCAAAGTTGCAAAGATGAGCGGACGAGGTCTTGGTGCAACCGGTGGAACAATCGATAAGCTCGACAGTATACCCGGTTTTTCATCCGAACTCAGTGAAGAAAGATTTATTGAGCAGGTTAAAGAAATCGGTATGGTCGATGCGGCACAGACAAAGAATCTTGTTCCTGCCGATAAGAAGCTGTATCAGTTAAGAGATGTTACTGCAACCGTTGATAATATTTCTCTTATCGCTTCAAGCATAATGAGTAAGAAGCTCGCTTCGGGTGCTGATGTTATACTTCTGGATGTTAAATGCGGAAGCGGGGCTTTCATGCAGGATTATGAAAGTGCTGTGAAGCTTGCCGAAACAATGATAAAGATCGGCAATAACTGCGGAAGAAGAACGGCTGCGCTTATAACCGATATGGATCAGCCGCTTGGACATGCAGTCGGAAACAGTCTGGAGGTTCTTGAGGCTGTTGAGGTCCTTAAAGGACATGGAGAAGAAAGACTCACAGAAATATGTAAAGAGCTTTCAGCTTACCTCTATGTAATGTCCGATCTGTCTGATGAAAAGGATGAGTCAAAAAGATGGGAAGAAGCATACAGAGTTATCGATGAGGTTATTTCGTCGGGTAAAGCACTTCTTAAATTTCGTGAATTTGTTAAGGCACAGGGCGGCGATGACAGCTTTGTTGACGATCCGACAGTTTTAAAGCAGGCTTTGTATAAGAAAGATATTATTTCTGACAGGGATGGATATCTCTCTTACTGCGATGCAACAAAGGTAGGCCTTGTATCGTGCATGCTCGGAGCAGGAAGAGTTACAAAAGAAGATTCTATTGACAGCTCGGCAGGAATCATAATAAACAAAAAGCTCGGAGATCATGTAGAGTCCGGCGAGATTTTAGCTACTTTATATACCGATAAACAGGATGTTCTTGAAAAGGCCGAAGAGGATTTTCTGAGTGCATACAGGATATCGGATAATAAAGTTGAAAAAAGACCGGTTATTATAAAAAGAATCTGATGATCCCGGTTTAAAGGATACGTGCTCACACTCGTCCAAAATGATGATTGCTGTTAAAATATTATTTGTATAATTATGTTGTATAAGATATAATAATAAAAGTGATTTTCACATAATAAGTGAAGGATTTATTATTCAAGGAGGATTTTATATATGGGAATCATTTCAAGATTTAAAGACATCATGTCATCTAACATCAACGCACTTCTCGATAAGGCAGAAGATCCTGAAAAGATGATCGATCAGACAATGAGAAATCTCAACAAGGATCTTGCTAAGGTTCGTGAAGAGACAGCTGCTGTTATGGCCGATGAGAACAAAGCTAAGAGACAGCTTGATGAAGCTACTGCAGAAGTTAATAAGATGCAGAGCTATGCTGAGAAAGCAGTTCTTGCCGGAAATGATGCTGATGCTGCTAAGTTCCTTCAGGAGAAGGCTAAGCTTCAGGCTAGACAGGCAAGCTTCCAGAAGACTTATGAAGCTGCGGCAGCTAACTCTATGAAGATGCGTCAGATGCATGATAAGCTTATAAGTGATATATCAGAGCTCGAGTCAAGAAGAGATGCTATCAAGGCTAAGATCCGTGTTGCTAAAGCACAGCAGGATATCAACAAGATTACATCTACAGTTTCAGATTCTTCTTCAAGTATCGCTGCATTCCAGAGAATGGAAGATAAGGCAGATGCTATGCTTGACAGAGCTGAAGCTGAGTCAGCACTTAATATGTCTGTTGCTGCAAATGAAGTAGATAATCTTACTGCTAAGTATGATGCTACTCCGGATGGCGGCGTTGCAGATGAGCTTGCTGCACTTAAGGCTAAGCTTGGAGTTACATCAGCAGAGTAATTGTCTGATCAAACTGAGACTATGAGGCCTTCTCGTTATGACGAGGGGCCTCTTCTTTTTCGTTAACAGATGAAAATATAGAAGGATGTTTTTTTGAATGAATCTTGATAATATGAATCCGCCTCAGAGGCAGGCGGTTATTACAACAGAAGGTCCTGTTCTTCTTCTTGCAGGCGCAGGAAGCGGAAAGACCAGAGTAATTACACACAGAATTGCATATCTTATCGAGGAAAAAGGGGTGGAACCTTATAATATCCTCGCTATTACATTTACAAACAAAGCCGCAAATGAGATGAGAGAAAGAGTTGATAAACTTGTCGGAAGCGGCGCTGAAAGTATATGGGTAAGTACATTTCACTCTATGTGCGTTAGAATTCTTCGCAGATTTTATGATAAGATCGGCGGAAAGAATAATTTTACGATATATGATTCGACAGATCAGAAGTCTCTTATGAAGGAAACTCTTAAGGCTCTTGATCTTGATAACAAGATTTACCCGGAGAAGATGATGCTGGCTGCAGTTTCAAAAGCTAAGGAAGAGTTTCTGTCACCCGAGGATCTTGAAAGAATGGCGGGAACAAATCTTAGGGATATGAATAAGGCGAGAGCCTATGCAGAGTATCAGAGAAGACTCAGTCAGAATAATGCACTTGATTTTGATGATCTGATCTTTACAACAATCAGACTTTTTATGGAATGTCCCGAGGTTCTTGAAATCTATCAGAACAGGTTTAAATATATAATGGTCGATGAGTATCAGGATACTAATCATACTCAGTTTCTGCTGGTTAAAATGCTGGCTGACGGCTACAGAAATCTCTGTGTTGTCGGAGATGACGATCAGTCTATCTATAAATTCAGAGGGGCTAACATATATAATATCCTGAATTTTGAAGACGAATATGACGATGCAACGGTTATCAGACTTGAGCAGAATTACAGATCGACAAAGAATATACTTGCTGCCGCAAATACTGTAATAGCAAACAATGAAGGCAGAAAATCTAAGACTCTCTGGACGGATAAGGATGAAGGAGAACTGATATCCTATACAGCTTATGAATCCGAACATGAAGAGGCACTCGGAGTTGTTAATATTATTCAGTCGATATATAAGAACGGCGGAGCTTTCTCGGATATAGCCGTTCTTTACAGGACCAATAATCAGTCCCGAGTTATCGAGGAAAAACTGATCTATGCTAACATTCCTTATAGGATTTACGGTTCTACGGGCTTTTATAATCGTAAAGAGGTTATGGATATAGTTGGCTATCTTAAATGTATCGAAAATACCGATGACAACATTTCTATCAGAAGAATAATTAATGTTCCTCGAAGAGGAATCGGAGATACAACAGTAAACAAGATATCGGATCTTGCTGATGAAGCTGGTATAAGTATATATGATATCTGTCTGGATGATTATATGGTATCGGTAGCCGGACGCGCCGCTGAAAAGCTGAAATCCTTTATAGGGATGATGGAAGGCTTCAGAAGAAAAGCAGCAGAGGGGGATCTTCTTGGACTGTATGACAGTATACTGGATGAAACAGGTTATAAAAATGAACTCGTTGCTGAAGGGACTGAAGAAGCAAAGGGAAGACTTGAAAACCTTAAGGAATTAAAGAGTAAGATTGCCGATTATTGTGAGAGGGAAGAGGCTCCGACACTTGGAGGACTTCTGGAAGAAATAGCTCTTGTAGCTGATGTTGATGACAGTACCGACAATTATGGTACGGTAACGCTTATGACTCTGCATAGTGCTAAAGGTCTTGAATTTCCTTATGTTTTTATAGTCGGAATGGAGGAAAGGCTTTTTCCGAGCGGTCTTTCAATTGATTCGGATGACCCTGATGCAGTTGAAGAAGAGAGACGTTTGTGTTATGTTGGTATAACGAGAGCTATGGAAAAGCTCTATCTCAGCAGTGCCAACAGCAGAATGATCAACGGAAACAGAATGTATGGATCTGTATCGAGATTTATAAATGAGATTCCGGATGAGCTTCTTAAGAGAAGCGGATTCGGAAACAGGATCAGGACAAATGATGCACCGGTGAGACGCCCTGAGCCGTTTAAGGCTTTTGCACCCGTAAGGTCCTATGGTTCCGGTTCAATGGGAAGTGGGCTCAGCGGGATATCAAAGGGCATTCCGGCAGCTTCCCCGGACAGCTTTGCTTATGAAGTCGGAGATACTGTAAGGCATATAAAGTTCGGTAAGGGCGTTGTGAAAAGCAAAGTTAAGACGGGAAGTGATTATGAAGTAGTGATCGACTTCGAGAAAACAGGCGAGAAGAAAATGTTTGCTTCTCTTGCAAAGCTTAAGAAGGTCTGATTTACGAATATAGTGAGTTGAAGGTTATTTTTGAAGGTTTATAGTTTTAACAGGAGGATGAAATGGCTCTGAAATATCATGACGTAGATGATGAGGAGAGAGATGTGCCGAGAAAGAAGAGAGACTCAGACTCAGGACTTAATAAGTTTAAGAATTATCTGCTTATATTGTTCTTTACATTAAGCCTTTTTATGGTAGGCTTTCTGTCATTTAATCTTGCTAAAAAAATGTATACCAAGCCCGAGCCGGTAATCGATTCGCAGTACATTTCTTCAAAGCTTGATGAGGCAAGTGATCTTACAACAGCAGTGCTGACATATAATGGTCTTATAACTTATTCCGACGGAAGTATTCCTTTTATCACCAAGAAATCTTTCTCAATGATCTATTCGGCTGAGATAAGAGCGGGCATTGATATGTCCAAGGTTGATATAACAGTTACTGAAGATAAGGTTATAGTCCGACTTCCGGAGGTTGAAGTTCAGAGTGTGAATGTAGATCCGGACTCAATTCAGTTTTATGATGAAAAGTATGCACTGTTTAACTGGTCGGATAAGGACGATGTTGTAACTGCCATATCTTCGGCAGAAGCAGATGTTACGGAAAATGCTGATATAAACGGACTTAAGGAAAAATCCAGAGCTCAGGCAGAGGAAATTATTAAAGGTTTATTAATCGATTCAATTGGCGAAAGAACGCTTGAGATTAAATAATTCTTGTGATATACTACATCTATCAATAGACTAACAAAGGGGGTTCAGAACATGAACAAGGAAGTAAAAGACTCAGCAGTAGAAGATGCAAAGAATGCGATTATTTCAGTTGCTATCATCGTTGGTATAATTACAATCATTACAGGAATTGCAATTGCAGTTTATAAGTATCTTACTCCTGATTATCTTGATGATTTTGATGAGTTTGATGATGATTTTGATGATGACTTCTTTGAAGATGACGCTGATATCGAAGAGGATGTAAAGCCTGATACAGATATTGCTGAGGCTTAAGTTACTGTTCTACTAATCGTATAATCTTAAATGATTTAATGACGGCACATTGATTACAATGTGCCGTTTTTAATATTATATTCATAAATTTGTACTTTTTATTTTAATATATATGAATTACAATAAAAATGTGTTTTTATGACATTCAATGACTGAAAGAGAGGCGAAGATATGTTTAATATTCTGATTTGTGATGACGACAGAGAAATCGTTGATGCAATTGCTATATATCTTGAAACAGAGGGTTATAAGGTACTTAAAGCATATAACGGACTTGAGGCACTTTCTGTAATGGAATCGGAAGAGGTCCATCTTCTTATAATGGATATTATGATGCCTGAAATGGATGGTATCAATGCGACACTTAAAGTCAGAGAGAAGAGTTCGATACCCGTAATCCTTCTGTCGGCCAAATCAGAAGATGCAGATAAGATTCTCGGACTTAATATCGGCGCTGATGATTATATTACTAAGCCTTTTTCACCGCTTGAACTTCTTGCACGTGTAAAGTCTCAGCTGAGACGTTATACACAGCTTGGATCTATGACCGATGAAGATGAGGATGATATCATTTCCAGCGGCGGCCTTATTATAAATGACAGTTCAAAGCAGGTAACAGTTGACGGAAATGAGGTAAAGCTTACTCCGATCGAATATGATATTCTTAAATTCCTTACTGTCAATAAGGGAAGAGTTTTTTCAACTACAAAGATCTATGAATCTGTATGGAATGAAGATGCAATAGGAACGGATAATATCATTGCGGTTCATATCAGACATATCAGAGAGAAGATTGAGATCAATCCAAAGGAACCGAGATATCTTAAGGTTGTCTGGGGACAGGGATATAAGATTGAGAAAAGGTGAGAGAGTTGAAGGGTAGCTTTATTTACAGCAAAAAACTCAAAGCGGTTGTTTATATACTCGGATTTGCGGTTTTTGTAGGAATGGTAATTTCTGTAATATCTGCCTACGGACGATTTCATTTTTTTGGTAAAGATATTGACAGATCCAAACCTTTTCAGGAAATAGCCTATACAGAAAATATTGTTAATTCATGTGGAGAGAATTTTGTCGATTATATTGAAATGTACGGCAGACTCAAAAATATGGATTATACGAATATGTCAATGAGTTTAAGGTATTATCCTGATCTTGAAGAAAAGCATGTTTATACGGCACTTGATCTCGAAAAAGATGAGAAGAAGTCTTTTATAGACATAGCTGAGTCTATTTTTATTGATTATAATTATGTTGATGGAAATAATGTCTATCATGATGTATTCAGTGAGCATCCTTATACCTTCTATGATTTTATGGGTATAAACAAAAACTTTATTCGTATTTCGGGTATAGATTATGTGGATCTCATTTTGAATTATGCCGATAAGGTCGATAACATTGAGTCAGCTATCGGCAATTTCAGAGCCGGAATATATACAAATGATTATATAGCTTATTATAATGACAATGGAGAGTTGATCGGTATCAGTGCAAACAGCCAGTCTGATATCACACTCAACTATTCAAATTATAATGACGACGATACAAGCGTCAATTATGTGGTTGTAAGTGACAGCAGTCCTAATTCCGGAATAGCTCTTTACTCGCAAGATGAAGGGCTTTTTTTCAATGGATCGGTCGGAATATTAGATATTAATACTTTGATGGAGACACCATACTTATATATTCCCGCAAACAGTATAGATGGTGAGGATATAAACAGATCGATCATATCCGCACCATATTTTGATTATATTGTTGCACCATTTCTGTCATCACAGCCTTTTGAAAACCTTTCAATGTTTGAAAACTATGTATATGATTCATCGGAGCTGACCGGTATCAATTATGGTTTTATAGACAGGGAAACCGGAAGGATCGTTTCGAGCGGCGAAATGTACAATTCTTTTGAAGATCTCAGACACAGCATTATCAACGAATCTGATATTGTTGTAGAATACAGTGCATCCAGAAACAGAGTTAATTCGTTTTATTATGATAAGAAGGGCGAATTTGTAAAATATAATTATTGCAAAGACACATTGATGAAGAAAATTGATAAGATGCCTGAGAAGGTGGATTTCATTTTCGGAATAGATCTGAATGACGAAAAAAATGAATTTGTTATACCGTCGGCTGTATATACATATTGTCGTATATTCACTCAGCCGGTACCGGTATTTGTTATATTGGCTTTCTTCTTCATTCTGTCGGTTATTTTCCTGTCTATGACGACCGGAATTGTGATAGATGAAAACGGAGAAAAGAGTATTAAACTCGGATTTCCTGATAAGATACCTGCGGAAATCTATCTTGTTGTATTTTTTGCACTTCTATTAATTGCTTACAGATTTTTAAGAAGAGGTTTTAGACCATATGGCTTCCTGGTTCCGCCGTCAGGTACTATCGATTATGATAGTCCGGCTACGGTTGTTGCTATACTGCTTATAATCTTGCTGATCTATGTTTTTATGTCATATGTTTTCCTGTCATTTATAAGACGGATCAGGAAGGGTGTATTCTTTAAGGAACTTATAGTATTTAAGGTCTATGATCTGCTATATAAGGGTTATAAGAATGTTACAAAGAATTTCAGCGCTAAAATGCTTTTCTTTGTAAAACTCTTTATATTCAGTTCGACGAACATTTTCCTTCTGTATCTTTTCTTTAAGCATATAAAATATGAGGATTTGGGCATAATTGATTATTCCATTATGATTGGAATTGTAATTCTTGATTTTATTGGTATATATAAACTTGTAAAATATACTAATCAGATCGAGAAGCTTATTGATGTCTGCAAGGATATAGAGAATGGAAAATTCCTTGCGAAGGTAAATACAGATGACCTTTCGGGAAGCTGCAGAAAGCTCGGAGAAAGCCTGAATCATCTCGGTGAAGGTCTTAACAAGGCTGTAGAGGCGTCCACAAAGGATGAGAGGCTGAAGGCAGAGCTTATTACAAATGTTAGTCATGATATCAAGACTCCTCTTACCTCAATCATAAATTATGTTGATCTGATGAAAAGAGAGGATGTTAAGAATCCGAAGCTGGCCGAATATATAAATATTCTCGAAGTGAAGTCTCAGAGACTGAAACAGCTTACGCTGGATCTTATTGAGGCTTCCAAGGTAAGTACCGGAAATATTGAGTTCGAATATATAAATCTCGATTTTACAGAGCTTATTCAGCAGGCTGTTGCGGAATTCGAAGACAAGTTTACCGAGAATTCTCTGGAGATAGTTCTTACAGTTCCTGATGAACCGGCATTTATTCACGTGGATGGAGCCAGAACATTCAGAGTTATCGAGAATCTGTTTACAAATGCCAGCAAATATGCAATACAAGGCTCCAGAGTATATATGAAGCTTTTTGTAGAAGAGGATAATGCGATATTTTCAATTAAAAATGTGAGCCGTGATATGCTGAACATTTCTGCTGAAGAGCTTACAGAAAGATTTGTACGTGGTGACAAGTCCAGATTTACAGAAGGATCGGGACTTGGTCTTTCGATTGCAAGAAATCTTACAGAGCTTCAAGGGGGAGAGTTTAATCTTTCTATAGACGGAGATCTGTTTAAGGTTGATATTTCATTCCCGATTGTTCCGCCTGAACTGATGATGGAAGAAGAAGCCGAGGAGGATATTGAATCAGATGATGGGACAGAAGCAGAGACTGAAGTGCTCACTGATGAAGAACAGATAAAAAACAGTTCAGATACAGCTTCAAAAGACGTTGTCTAAATAAATCAATTATTATATAATTAAGCTATCTTGGGGTATATAAATATATCATAGGTGAATAGTCTATGGTAATTAGTGACTGTAGGGCATTATCCGATAGGGGTCTCTGACTTTAGGATATGATGTCTGAAGTGATTATGGGAGGGGTAGCGATGAAGAAAAGACTTGTAACCAGAAGCGATTTCGATGGCCTTGTTTGCGCAATGCTGCTTAAGGAACTTGGGCTTATAGGCGATATAAAGTTTGTTCATCCGAAGGATGTTCAGGACGGCAAGGTTGATCTTGATGAAAACGATATCACGACAAACCTTCCTTTTGATAAAAGAGTAGGACTTGCTTTCGATCATCATGAGAGTGAGCTGATCAGAAACAAAGAAGAAGAATATAGAGGCAAGTATATTATCGACGGACATGCGAAGTCTGCAGCCAGAGTTGTATATGATTATTATGGCGGTGCAGAGAAGTTTAAACGAGTATCCGAGGAAATAATGCTCGCTGTTGATAAAGGTGACAGTGCTGATTTCACAAAGGAAGAAATCCTTAATCCTACAGGCTGGGTTCTTATGAACTTCCTTATGGATGCACGTACAGGACTTGGCAGATTTCATGATTTCAGAATATCCAATTATGACCTGATGATGGAACTGATCGATTATTGTGTGGATCATAGTATTGATCAGGTTCTTGAGCTCCCTGACGTTAAGGAAAGGGTAGATATGTATTTCGAGCAGCAGGAGCTTTTTAAGGAACAGCTGCAGAGAATTACAAAGATAGATGATAAGGTTGCAGTGATCGATCTCAGAAATGAAGAAACCATTTATACCGGTAACAGATTTATGGTATACGCTATGTGGCCTGAGATTGAGCTTTCTGTTCATGTTGCATGGGGATTTAAGAAGCAGAATACTGCTGTAATGATAGGTAAATCCATAATAAACAGAAGTTCCGATTTTAACATAGGAGAGCTTTGTCTATCTTATGGCGGCGGTGGTCATGCTAATGCCGGAACGTGTCAGCTTGACAACGATATAATCGATTCTGAACTTCCGATTATCATAGATAAATTGAACGGAAGAAGAAGTTAAAATAATTCTAAATTTGTCCTTGACAATTGGATGTCATATGGATATAATAACATTCGTGCTGTTGAGAGAGTGGCACGACCTAATGGGGTCTTAGCTCAGCTGGGAGAGCATCTGCCTTACAAGCAGAGGGTCACAGG
>CAMJHQ010000023.1 GCA_946405625.1 uncultured Lachnospiraceae bacterium
ACTGATGAATAGGTATAATACGCGCTAATAGTTACTACTGTTAAGGGTGGAAGTGACAGAAAAGTAAAAACTTACCAGACATATACAAAAACTAATCCTGAAACTGGAGAGGTATATTCTGGAAGAACAAGTGGTTATGGTACTCCAGTTGAAAATATCAGAAGAAGAGATGCAAATCATCATATGAATAATAAAGGATTTGATCCGGCTGTATTAGATAAATCATCAACTAATTACAATGCTATACGAGGTAGAGAACAAATGTTGATTAAGAAAAATGGTGGTGCAAAAAAGACGGGAGGAACGTCGGGTAATGCTATTAATGGAATCGGTAAGAATAACAAAAAGAAATCTATATACATTAATTCAGCAATAGAAGAGTTTGGAGGTATTGAAGAATGAAAAAAAGATTAAAACTTGGAGATATTTATGAGATTCCTTTACCAAATGGAAAAAACGCATATGGTAGATTATTTAAAGAATATACATTAGCGATATATGATATGATATGTTCATCATTTGATGAATTGCCTGACACAGAAGATTATCAATTTTTTGTCGGGGTATATAAAGATTTGCTACAAGATGGAGAGTGGAAGATTGTTGGTAATAGAAAGTTTGAAAAGGAAGAAGATGCATGGGCACCTCCGCAATGTGTTATTGATGCGATTACAAAAATAGGTTCCATATACTATAAAGGAGAAATTATTCCTTGTGAATATGAGGATTGTAAGGATTTAGAAATAGTTTCAGCTTGGGATAGGCAACATGTTGTTGACAGAATAATGGGGGATAAAGATATTTTAAAACGTTTAGGCCACCCGATTAATCCGAAAAATAATTAGTTAAAGGATTGGCATACTTTAATACAATCACAAACCACCGTCCCGAACCGAATTGACGATAGATAGTACCGATAAATTAGATGGGGTAGCAAGTTACGGTAGTGATGAGCAAGATATAGTGATATACGTATCGGTTGAGTATATTTATGTAAAGCGGAATACCCAAATTTATTTAAATTACATTAAACTAGATAACACTATCTTTTATAAAATCTTATATTTTCAAGTCTGCCTGTGGGGAGGCTTGTTTGTAGTGCCATTTAAAGTAGTTCTATTTCAAATACCAGTTTATCAAAATCAGTATTTTTACCAGTGTCATTACAATAATACCTATAGATATTCCCTTTTTGTTCAAGAATCATTCCACTATATGCCATTTGAGAATTTCTTCTCATTATTCCCTGTTCATTCCTCTCAAATATATTGTAAACACTTAAATATCCTTCATCAGATAAACACTCAACTTCACATTCTTTAGGACATGTGTCTTCCCATAATACAAATTCTGTTTCCAACTCTCCATTTATTGTCAGATTTCCTTTTCCAACGTCTATGGCAATTCGTATTCCCTGATGATTTTCAGAATTGGAACTTATGAATCTGACCTTTATGCGTTGCCTATTACGAACAGATAATACTTCCCATTTTATTATCTCTTTATCAATATCTCCAAAATTCCTATTATATGTTCTTTTCTTTCCAAGCCAATCTGGTAACTTTTGACTCATTTTATTCTCCCTTCGGTCTCGGACCTGTATAATGCCTAAATATATCAATTGCATCATGTTCCCAAGGCCACACTTCCTGCAAATTATCTATATTGTGTGGATTAGGAATATCCCTGCCATTTATATGATGTAATTCCATCGAAGCACCGGTTTCAGGCTCAATTGGGGCTAACCCTTTGCGCATACGTATCAAATCCGAATCCAAATAATCATCAGCATTGTAATAAGCCTTATTATTCCAATATCTCGCCCTTACTGTACTCCATGATGGTTCATTTCCAGCTTTTGTCAAGTTGTCAATCGGATCGCCTGCTTTCCATCCTTTCGATTTTGCAACATTTCCACTTGACTTTCCATAGCTGGTCTTAATAATACATAGCTATTATTTTTTTACAGCCTTTGTTTCACAGACTCGCAGAAAACGGTATTAAGGACAAGGCTTAGTCTTCATTTTCATATACCAATTCCATTTTAAAACCCTTTAAATTGTTTTCTATAACACTTTTATAAAAGCATTCTGAAACAAAAACAACTCCTCGCCGTATATCATTAATCTTAAAAATATTATGTCCTTTAATTATTTCATCTTTAAAGTAATACTTCTTAAAACACATTATTCTTTTTCCATCCCTAAAAGTTAAATAGTCAGATAAATCATAATTAATTGCATCTAAAACGGTAATTACATTTATCCCATATAATAATTCATCATTTAAACGCAATGGTAATAATTCGACATTATTATGTATTAATGGATACAAAAAATCTAATGCTTTTTTGTTAAATACAGGGATGTTGAATCCAGGGGCATCGCCGTCTAATAATACTTCATCTTCATCATATACCTTTACTTTCGGACTTATCCAATGTTCCTTTAAACGTGTTCCATCAAACATTTGATAATAATCAGCATCTACATCATCGCATAGTTGAATACTTTTATAATTGTTCACATCAAAATTCAGCAAATAAACTTTCATAGAATAATCCTCTCCGTTTTTCATTATTATTAAAAGGTTCCATCCAATAATCCTTCCTTTATCATATTTAATATATCTATAACATCTTCCTTAGAACTTGCATTTTCTAATAAAGTATTTACTTTTCTATAATACTCATCCGTATGTAAACTAGGGTGATAAGCTACTCCAGTTACATCTTTATCAGTTGGAAGAAAAACGCCATTATCAGCCGAGTTAATATTAATACCATATTTGTCCAATATTGCCCGTGATTCAGCTGCTTTAGGGGAAGAACCAGCAACAATATGATGGGCGGCATTATTATAGGAGGGTTCCTTTTGTCCAGATGCAATCATATTATCTCTTAGCTTTTTTGAACTTGGTTTGGTGCTACTTCCACCCTCACTTCCTTGTGTCTGAGGTGTCGTCTGTGGTTGTCCTGCCTCTGGCTGGGTAGTCGTAGTTTTCTTATCAGCTTTAGTGCTTGTTTTCTTTTTCTCGTCTTCTGTTTTGTTTCCATATGCACTTGAATTTGCATTATGAACAACAATTCCCTCTTCAGATACAGCATATGTATGCCATTCGTCGACTTCAAAGTTATATACCTTTACAGGATTGTCAAAGTGCTCGGTTTCTGTAGCTGATACTTCGTAGATGTCACCTGATACGCTTCTTAGTTTATCTCCGATCTTAAGTTCTGAAGCATACTTAAAACCATATCCCACTACATAGAAAGGATGTGTTAACGTAGTATCAAGCGTTACCGATTTCTCACCATCTTCACTTGTTGCCGTCAGATGTACAAGATCATTAGTCTCTTTTATGAAGGTCTGATTTACCGTTTTATATCCTTCTTCTCCTGTTTCAGGATTATAGGAATATACTTCATCTCCTTCTTCTATGTCTTCAATATTCTTGTCACCCTCTTTGGTCTTTACTATTGTTCCTTCTACAAAGCATTGACCTACCAGTGCTGTAAAGCCTCCCTTTATAGAGTTCACTCCATATACCATTCCGGCAACATCTCCGAATATACCGGATGAATAATGAATCACATCAAGCCAGTTGATATCTTCTTTAGAAAACTCATAGAAGAGATCGTACATATTGTTAACAAAATCCCATCCTGAACTTGCTACCGATATTAATCCTGTTCCTATGAGAGTTACTCCCATAATTACTTTATATGCCTTCTTGCCTCCGCAGAGTGCACCTATTACTGTTCCACCTGCAGGAAGTGCTATTCCTGTAACAAATGCTCGGAATGCATAATTTATTGCCATTTCAGCATTACCTTCAAACATATATAATGCTGCATTAGCCATATCCGCAAGTGCACCTATCGGACCTGGCACTATTCCTGCAACATTAAGCAGGTCATGCATCGCAGTAATATACGGCTGAAGTATTCTCCTCGGTGATAATCCGAATGGATCGTTATAATTAATCGGATTTCCCTGAACATAAGAATATCTGTTAAGGCTTTGGCTATCAGATATACCTCCTGATAGTATATCCTGGTTGATAAATCTCTTTATCTCCGTATCATAGTAGCGCTGACGCATATAGCAGAGTGTGTTATCATCCGTGATTACACCTATCGCTCCGTTATATAAGAATCTCATCGGATGATCTTTGTTTATCGCTTCGACAGACATCTTTCCATTATCGCCCTTATGCCATATAGACTGTATCTCTCCATATGCACCATAAGCAAAATGATACATGATCTGTCCCGATTCATCCGTGATCTTTCGAACACTTCCCAGATGATCATAATGGTATACCATAATACCATCTGCAGAATCTTCATATATCAATCCGATTCCATAATAATAGTTTACTAATTCCGTTCTGCTGTTATCCTTAGTATTTTCTTTATTCTGTTTATTATTTTCAGTATTGGTATTTTTATAAACTCGTTCAATCTGAAGAACTCTGGAAAGACTACTTACCCTATCGATTATATAGTATTCTATATATTCATCCGTTTCGGCTGAGATTCTAACTCCATCCGCATCATACGTAT
The DNA here is from genome assembly GCA_946405625.1 of uncultured Lachnospiraceae bacterium. GTDB lineage: Bacteria > Bacillota > Clostridia > Lachnospirales > Lachnospiraceae > Eubacterium_Q. The sequence continues at coordinate 4,565 of CAMJHQ010000023.1, forward strand.
ATGATACATCTCCTGCCTTGACCAGCCTGTTCCTACAGTCATAACTGAATTCCGTCATTTTTCCATTTAGTGGACCATATATCATATTTCCGTTCTTATCATATTTGATTTCGTTTCCATTAAAACGGATAAGCTGATTGGCACTGTTATATTCCATCGATGAATTAATAACAGTTACATCATCGTTTTCAGTCATCTCTGCATCGAGTGCTGAAGTATTTATACTTTCATAATCCTCTCTATCTTCCAGACAGTTATGAGTGTTGATTATATTGCCGAAATCATCATAAGTATATTCATAATTGAGGATTGCATCCCCTTTGGCATTCAGGACTTTTTCACTTGTCATATATCCTGAAGCATCATAGGATTTTATATTCTTACTTCCATCCGGTTTTACTACTTCTATAAGTCTTCCTGCTCTGTCATAAGCATACTTTGTTACCCTGTTCTTTCCATCTGTTACGGACATAAGTGATCCGTCTGGATTATATTCATATCTAACTATTTCTCCACCCGGATATGTGAGACTGATTATATTGCCAATCTCATCATAAGAATACTTTACTGTCTTTCCCCTTACATCGGTGACTTCAATCATTCTGTCAAACTCGTCATACTTATACTTGATTGAACCGCTTTTATCAGTAAGTTCGGAAAGATTACTATCCGAATCATAAGTGCAGGTGATAACTCCTTCATCATCCTTTACACTTTCAATTCTACCGTAAGAATCATATACATACTTAATCTCTCTTCCTGAATTATCTACTTCACTGATAAGTCTTCCGAGGGTATCGTATTTATAAGTCTTCTCACAGTTAATTGCATTCTTTTCAGATATAAGTCTTCCTGTATCATCGTAACTGTATGATGTTACTCCTCCTTCAGCGTCTTTAGTAGATGTAATATTCCCAAGGATATCGTAACTTTGTGAAGTTTCACTATTCATCGGATCTATTGTAGATACAAGTCTTCCCATCTGATCATAAGAATACTTATATAGTTTTGATTCTCCCTCAATACTGCCTTTTTGAGTCATAGAAATAACACGTCCCATAGAGTCATACTCCAATGACACGTTTTTTTGATCTGATGAAGTTACTTTTGTGAGATTTCCGAGGCAGTCATAGAAATAGCTTATTGTTATTTCATCAGGACCCTTCTCGGTTAAAAGACGATTACACTTATCATATGTGTACGTTGTCACTCTACCCATGGTATCAGTATATGTAAGCATATTCCCCATACTGTCATAAGAATAAGATTCAGATATCTCTTTACCGCTTACCGTGGTTGATACTTTGCTGACATTATAATTCTTATCATAGGTATAATGAATATCGAGACCTGTCGGGAGTTTCTTTTCAATGCAGTTTCCTGCAGCATCATAGAAGTATTCTGTAACATTTCCCCTATAATCAGTTTCCTTTATAAGCTCATTCCATTCATTATACTCATAACTTGTTATATGTCCCTGAGTGTCTGTTACACCGAGGATATTTCCAGCTATATCATGAGAATAATTATAGTCAAAACCCTGTGAATGATTTACTGAACTGATATTTCCATTGCTATCAAAATTGTAACTTAGTACATTTCCATATATGTCTTTGAATGATGATGTCTTTTCAAGAGAATAATCAACTGCATACTCTGTCATATTTCCGTTTTTGTCTTTAGACGCAATCAGATTATTGTTTTTATCATAGATATATTCTTCAACACTTCCATCAGGATAAGTAATACCTGTATTATTACCGTTAATGTCATAACTAAATCTTATAGAACTTCCATCCGGATATATCATCTCTGATACATTTCCCGCCATATCATATGACAAACTAACTTCTGAATCATCAGGCCTTATCATCTTAGTCAGATTTCCGGCTGTATTATATTCATATCGATATGTATTTCCCAGCGGATCCGTCTCTGATGTAAGATTATTATATGAATCATATGTATACTTTGTTGTATTACCCAGAGAATCTGTGTATGCGATCTTTTGGTTTATGGCATTATAAGTAAACAGATGCTTATTTCCATAAGGATCCGTCAGTTCTGTCAGATTGCCTGCTGCATCATATCTATATATAGTTTTATTTCCGAGTTCATCTACAGTAGAATTAAGTGAGCCATTCTTTATTTCATACTCCTTCAACCCTTTTCCAACTCGATTTTCAGTCAATACATTTCCGTCCGTATCATACGTATATTGCGTCTCTGCCCCTAGAATTTTTGATGATATCAATCTGTTTTCAGAATCATAAGTATAGCTTGCATCGTCTCCTTCATTAGTTTTAATGGAGATTACATTGCCATTATCATCATAATATATAGAATAGTTCCTTCCTTCGATACCGGAAGATGACACCAGTCTGTCTTCCGAATCATATTCAAGCGTTGTGGTATTTCCATAACTGTTTGTTACGCTTGTAATATTTCCCTTATTGTCATATGTATATGATTCTTTTGCACCGGAACCATATGTTGTTTCAATAACATTTCCCTTCAGATCTGAGACAACAGTAGTTACATCATCCGGATATCCGTCAGCTTTCTTAACAGCTGTAACCGTCAGCTTTCCGGAACTATCCTCTATATATGAATAACTAAATGTCGCACCATAAGAATCGGTCTGAGTTTCCACTCGGCCGTTATTATCAAAAGTATTTACTATAAATGTTTCACCTTCAGTATTCTTTTCTGAAATTATATGATGATCAGAATCATATTCATAAGTTATAGAATTACCTTGTGCATCGATAATCTTTACCAGATTTCCCGCATCATCATATTCAAAATATGTATTTCTGTCACCTCCATCCGATACTGAAGATATCCTGTTTTGTTCATTATAATTTAATATTATCTTAATTCCCGACTGAACTTCTGTTATTTCAGTCTTTTTGTCACTATAGTCAAATACCGTTACACTTCCGTTTTCCATTCGGATTTCATTTATTCGACCCTGGTCGTCATAATCAATAGCTTCATCGATCGGTGATTCCAGTGAATATGTGCCATCGGAATGCCTAATTATACAGAATCCTTCCATCCCATGTGTAACAGGAACATATTTTTTATCTTTTTTAAAATACTCTGAATCAGAAAGAACTATTTGTGCATTACTGATTTCGGCATCAGTAGGCGAAGCATTAACGGATACAGCGTCCGATGGCGTCGCATCCGAAGGTGTAGAAGTTTCTTCGTCAGAATCCGATTCACCATAGATTATTCCACTATAAGAATCCTCGGTTATAAAGAGTGTATAACAATATGGATTTATATAATATTTTATCAGTCCATTCTGTTCTACTATATGCGAATCAAAATTACTATACCATCCCTGTCCTACAGAAAGCCTGCTCGGCGAGATATTGCTATCATCCGCAAACAAAGAATCATAGCTGAGGTTATATGTTAATTCAGCTCTTCCGGACAAAGTTAATGCATTATACCCATCCTGAAAGGCGCCGGTTGTCATATCAACCGGGTCACCTGTTTGGACAACTATATCTTTTTCACGGAAAAATGTTCTGATCACTTTTGATACATGTGATCCAATAGGTTCAATACGAACCTTTACTCCAAGGTTTGCCCCCTCAATAACTTCAGTTATTGTCTTTGTGAGTACATAATACTCAGTAACAGGATCTCCTGTCATTCCATATTCCTCGGAATTTCCTTCTCCCTTCTTCCATGTACCCATTATCGGCTGATTCGGATATAGTACCGGAATAGTAACCGTATCCTCTCCAGATAAAACAGGCATCTGACATATCTGCTCATCCTTTGAAAGAATGAATTTTATTCCTCCACCTGAAATCTCCGGAGCGCCAATTTCTCCGGTTTTGGGATTCATCGTGCGAACTACACTTTTATCATTCGGAAGTCTGTAATCACCGATACTTGTTGTGAAATTATACAACGGTTCATCACCCTTATTGGTGATCATGTAATGTATATAATAATCCTCATCTATATATGCTGCGGATTCAGGCATAACAAGTATCTCGACGTCCGCCTGTTCAACCTCCATAGTCTGTTCAGCTATAAATGATTTCTCAACATGCACATTAAAAGGTAAAAGTGTTCCGTCAAATCGAGCCTTAATCTGATATGAACCGGACTTATCCCCTTTAATCACCCAGCTTACTCGCTTCATTTCCTGACCGGCTATACTTCCCATATCAACTTTTTCTGTATCAGCGGATATTTGAGAACCTGACGCATCTGATGAACCATCACCAAGGCGCACTAAACTTACACCATCAGGAAGTTCTATGCTTCCCACGGCTTCATCAATAACATATTTACTATCTGCTGCATTCATTATCGTAAGATTAGCAGAATACATCGTCTTCAACCATGACACAGTCTGAGTTGTTGACATTATCGCAATTATAGGCACCGGCGTAGGCGACGGCACACCATTTACCGTCTGATAAATATATGTTGCAGCGACTTTGTCTCCTTCTCCGGGACCATCTCCAAAATGAGGATCTGTAGATCCACCGCTACCGGTTCTGTCAATATGTGTAGGCGTATACATTTCTCCCGGAGTTTCATCCACAATGATCGGGATCGGTCTTTTTTCAAATGTTAGTGTTGTCTTAAATGTAAAAGTATTGAGATTTGCAGGATCGCTTACGTCTACTCCAGAATCTACAATCTCCTGAAGTGACATCCTATGAATTTCAAAATCACCTACTACAACCTCACCACTCTCTAGTTCTATCTTACATATTGAAGTTTCTGTATTGATAATCTCAGTTTCTTCTTCTCTTGGAAGATATCCATCTTTATATGCGGCTATTCTGTATTTTCCGGCTTTATATGCAAGATAGAGTTCACCTCTTTCATCAGTCATAAAAAAGCGATCACTATCCCCCGGAGCATTTATATAAACATTGGAATAAGGCAACGGTCTTCCTGAACTATCAGTTACTACGACCTTACATAATCCCGAGTTATTATTCTCTTTAACATCAACATCAATAGTTTTCACTTTACTATTACCTGATGTATCAGTTACCGTTAACTTTATTTTATACATTCCGGCCTTATCATATTTATATTCAGTATAAGCACCGGAAAGAGGAGCTTTATCTCCGACATCCCAGATAAAACTTTTAATCTTAACATTATCTGTTGATGCCCCAGCCGACAGCATAAAGGAGCGTCCGGCTAAAGCGGTTATTTTATCAGTTGTATGGATTACCGGAGCTTCCCTATCTATCATAATGAATCTATCATTTACGATATTGCTCCAGCTTACATTTCCATTATGATCAAATATTTTAGCAGCATATCTGTAGCGAACACCTGACTTTGCTGATTTATCTTCAAATGTATGATCGATGTTATATGATTTGCCTATACTGACAGCTTTCTTTTTAAATTCCAGGTCTGTGGATGCTTCATCAAATTCACATCTGAAAACTTCAAAATGACTGTAATCCAAGGATGAATCAGTATTAAGATTTAACTTAATAAGATTCTTATTATCATTATCTTCTGTTTTAATAGTACCTGTACACGGTGTTTTATCGAGGTAATACGTTCTTATAAACTCATTACCTCTGTTACCCGCCCTATCTTTGACTTCAAACTTAAAATCATATAATCCTTCATCATAATCAGAGCAATCCTGTATGAATGAATCCTGTACATACATCCCCGAAAGATTATTCTTTTCATATGCTTTAGTCCATTCAGAATCCGACTCTGATGGTCTTATATATACAGATAGACTTCCGAGATAACTATTATCAGTAACAAAATATGTTATCTCCGAAACGGGGCCTATAGTCATATGATCTTTTGGAGATACTCCTCTAACTTCAGGAATAGTATTATCAGGGAGTGCGGTTACATAAACCGAATCACTTCTCTTACTGATATTGCCTGCAAGATCTATGCATTCAATCTGGTAACTATATGCTTTTCCACTTTCTATATCAGTATCAAAATAATTAAGACTTTCAACATCTGCTAGTTTTCTGTAAATACCAAAACTATTTGTGTTATTTATTTTTTCAGCCTTATATATACGATAAGATGCTATATCTTCCTCGTTGCCCTTGTCCCATGACAGTTCTATATTTCCTTCATTTGCTCTTGCATTAAATCCATTTGGTATTCCCGGTGCAGTTCTGTCTATTATATATTCCGCAACTATTTCCCTATCATCTTTCATAAGGGAATTCTTATTTCCCTCAGCATCAAAACACTCAGATTTGATGAAGATACTTCCTTCTGGAAACAATTCCCCATCTGATATATCAAATGCATATCTGTAATCAAAAGAAGCTCCTTCACCGGTTTGTCTGGATAATTCTGTATAATTCTTTCCATCAAAAGACCAGCTCCAGACAGCTTCTTTAAGTGAAGCATTGTCTTTTGCTGAAATCACAAGATTTATTGTATTATTTACTCTGCCCTGTGCTGGATAAATACTGTTGATTATCGGTGGTTTATCATCTCTTACTGTTTTTATCCCAACAGCATCCGAATACTCCCCTACATTGCCGAGATCATCAACGCCTGCAACCTTAAAGGAGTAATTCTTAAGAGGTTCGAGTCCATCTATAGTACATCCTGTATAATCATAAACCTTCTGTATTTCTGAATAGTTTCCATCATTGCCAAGCTGCAAAACTGAAAAATAAGAAAAATCAGTATCTGATACATCATCCCATGTCAGCTGAACATACGTTGATCCCGCAGAAGCTTTAATATTTTCAATAGTCGATATACCTGTATTATCAACAACATACCTTCTTGTAAACACTTCTACACAATCATTTCCTGAAGTATCTACAGCTACAGCTTTTACCTGATAGATTCCATCCGGGATTTCTTTTGTGTTCCACTCGGTTTCCGCATATATACTCTTCTTCGGCTCCGATACACCTACAGTATCAATCAGCATACCATCATCAGATAAAATTTCGGACAAATTATTTCCGGTTCCACTGCTGACAACATCATTGAAACCGTTTTCATCAGACCATCTGCAATAAAATCTGATGCAATCTACCGCTTTATTATCCTTTGCAGATGCAGTGATATGAACGCTGTCAGATACACGCCCTGCAGAAGGTTTCATTCCCACAACCTCTGGCGGAACAATATCAGCACCGACAGTTATACTCTCCGGATACTTGAGCTCACTGTGATTTCCTGAATAATCAACCGCAGAAACTATATAATATACATCTTCTCCTTCAAAAACATCCGAATCTTCATAAGTATTATCATTTACAGATGATGTAGAGCCTATCATCCTGTAAACCATTTTTTCATCATCTTCGTTATAAATGTATCTGTAAATATCATAGTGGCTTATATCACTCTCAATAGATACATCCCACATTAGATTGATAACTCCGCTTCTATCTTCAATATCTTTTATCTTAACAGGCTGAGGTGCCGTATTATCAATATAATAATCGATATATTCATTTACAGAGCATCCATCAATGTCAGTCAGTGTATATCTGACAATTATTCTGTTTTCCTTAAGCTCTGAAGTATCAAATGAGCATACCAATGTAAGCTCCTTTGAATCACTTGGTTTATGTGTCAAAGCAGCTTCATTTATCTTTTTAAATTCAGAATCAGCTTCATTATAATATCTGTATTCTATATCTACAGAATTCTTCGAATAAATTCCATAGTTTTTAAAGGTTACTTTTAGTTCATTTTTTCCGTTTAACAGATAATCTCTTTCATTCGGTGATACGCTTATAATATCCGGTACAGCTTTTTGTGCTGATAATTTTTCGCTTTTCTTTGAATTTCCTGCAGCATCATAAGCTTCGATCTCATACACATAAGCAGCTTCATTACTCGCATCTATGTCTTCGTCACGATAAGATAGATATCCCTCCGAATCTTCCATTAATAAGTTATCATCATTTTCATCATTGTTTTCAGACTTCAGATCTTCAATAAGCTTTCCGTCTCTATATATCCTATACCCCTCTACACCAACATCATCAATCGATTTCCACCATGCAATAGTAATGGCTTTTCCGCTTCTTGATTTGATTTTTATTCCATCCGGTGCAGTCGGCGCAGTCGTATCTTTCTGTGTAGTAACAGATATAGTCTCTGACTCAGGAGACAAATCTCCATACTTTCCAAATACGACTATTTTATATTCATATTCAGTTTCCGGACTGAGATTTTTATCTACATATTCAGCTGAACTCGTAATGCCAATTACCTCTCCGTCTCTCATTATCTGATATCCGGATGTAACATCTATATTTTTATCATCAAATGACAGTTTAACAGAAGTAGCACTTATTTCACTGACATTAACATTTTCAACTTTGTTTATAGGCTTTGTCTCATATTCATATATAATCTCATTTGCTGTCTTTTCTGGACTTGTATTCAATTCAAATTCAGATTCATGTCCACGGAGTATCAATGTATTGAGCTTAGAATCAGCTGTTCTTGGGCCTTTAATGCCGGCTATTCTATCTCTATATCTATTAACTATAATCCTATTACTTCCTGCAGCCTTAAGATTCTTTGCAGCTGATACATCAAGACCTCCGGTTACTTCTATTGTACCGGCTGTTAGTGTAGTGTTTTGACCCGAAATAGATAAATAACCTGATAAGCCCACATAGCTACTGTCATTATCCATTATAAGACAGCCTTTATCTGATTCTATAGTCATACTTTTGGCATATAATGAATATCCATTTGTATCGAGTTTATTACTGATCTTAAGATTTCCATTAATCTGTAGATCTTTGGTGAGTTTATCTTCGCCTGAGAGATTAATATTACCATTAAAACCATCTTCTATGATATTAAGTGATTTTACATTCAATGCAATACCACTTATATTTCTACATGCCCCCTTAAGTTCGTTCATTACACAAAAATTTGGACCAACATAAACATCAAATCGTCCTTCGGTATTAATTTCCATACTTGGAATCTTACCATAATGATGAAACTTCTGATCTGTAGTTCCATCAAATATGAACTGTGTATCACCAATTAGGTAATAGGTCGAATATGATAAAAATTCACCACCAACATATACTTTACCGGAGTTTATCTGGTTTATCGTACTATCATTATAAAGAATCAGATCACCATCTATGTCCAAAACATCATCGGAATCTTGCATGACAATTACGCCCTTACCTTTTCGAAATTCATCATTGTAAGAGCCTAAATATTTCAAATCCAGTATTTCTCTTAAACTACCCTTTACTAAGAGCTTTCCGCCGTTAATCTTGATTGTTCCGTTTAAGTGATTAAGGTCACCATCTATTGTCAGTGTATGTCCATTCAGATCAAGTACACCTTCAACAAAAAAGCATTCACCTTCATATGTGGTATCTTTTGACAGAATACCTTCTTCGATAATATTTCCATAAGAATACTCAAGTTTTGTATTGTTTTTGATAAGCTGCCGATAACCCAGAATTCCTTCACTATAAATTCCTTCTTTGCTTGTATTTGCAAGTTCAAGAATCGAAAGATCAGCGTTATTGTCTGTAATTACTACCTGTTTTGTATTTCCTGATAGAATAATCTTATTCTGTCCATCTGAGTGATAACCATTTAAGTTTGCATCACCTTTTATTTCAATAGTACCCTTTGATAATTTCGTATAGCTTCCGTAACCTGTAAAATCACCACCTACATAAATATATGCATCTTCATCTAATATATCCGGTGAAAACATTTTTACGTTATTTGAAACAGTAAGTTTAGCTTTGCCGATTTTGGCGTTACTAATATCCGCATCTCCGTTTACTGTTACATCTTCATAAATATATTGAGTACCCTTTAAAGTACCGTTTACTATGGTATTCTTATTAATTTTACAAAATCCTGAAAGAATTCCATTTACAACAATTCTATTATTAATATTAATATTTTCTCCGTATACTTCTCCGGTCACAGTAAGTATTTCATCAGGAGCAGATACTTCATTTTTATTATAAACTCCGTTAAAATCTGCATTGAAAGTTATGTTTCCATTAATCTTATTCCCGATAATATGTGCATTTTTATCAATTGTTATTGCATTCTTAAAGACCGCATCACCGGGATATATAAATGATTTGATGATTAATTTGTTTCCGGACACAAAAAACTCATCATCATCGTCTTCAACTTCTTTATTCTCTTCTACATATAGATTTGTTATGGAAATAGTATTGATATTATATGAACTGAAATTTTTCAAACTATGATCATTTCTTGTCAATACTAAGCGTGCATTGGTAAATGGATAAAAGAAATAATCTGACGCTCCCTGGCATTCAGTATAATCACCACCAAGTTTTATCGTTCCATCCGTTATGTTATTGCTCATTCCTTTATTAATCGAATTAAAACAATCCCCACTTATATCAATAATATCTTCCGGATTATTCATTATGATTTTGCTTTCACATAATCCATATGAATACTCACCGTTATTATCGATTCTGTTCTGTTGTCTGAAATCCTTTTCAACCAACAGTTTTCCTTTATTTATTTTTAATGTTCCTGCCATCAGAATAAGATCACCCTTTACGTCTAAAGTGTGACCGTTCAAATCCATCTCTCCACCTACAATGATTAAATCTCCATCTATAGACTCATTTTCATCAAGAACATATCCTTCAACACCGGTAAATCCATCATATCTAAAATTGCAGTCAATTATTTCAATTTCATTTTTATTAAAAATATTTTTTGAAACAATACCCTCTTCACTGTGATTTTCCAGTCTGATCTTACCAAATTCACAAACATCTTTAACCATTATTGTCTGTAGCCTGTCACCATTAAATACAATTGTATTTAATGATCTGGCTTTGAAATAGTCGGCCTTAAAATCACCGCCTAAATATAGAGTTCCTCTAGAATAATCTCCGTATTTAGAATCCTTAAAAGATAAATCACCATATATAGTTGCTTCAGATGTATCATCCAAAAAATATAAAGAAGCGTAATCATTAAATGATGCATTTCCATTTATTTCAACTTTTCCATTTATACCAATAGTTATAGAACCATCTTTTATATCACTATGTTTGTAATATCCATTATAATTTCCTTCAACTGCTAAATTTCCATATACTGATAACTGAGCATTATTTTCAATATCACCTTGTACTGTTAATGATTTGTCGCGGTTAATAACGATATTACAATTACATGTAATATTTCCACCAATAATATAATCCGAATCAAAAATGGCATTTTCAATAATCAAATCACCGCTAAAACCCGATCCTTTAAAAGAACCATATCTACTTGATTTTATGGTAAGTTGACCTTCATATACATCTTCAATATCTGATTCTAGGGTATTAAGAATAGTAATATCTCCGTCAGAGATTATTTTACCTGCAGAATCCAATTTAAGATTGGCTATTGTTATATAATTATATCCATTTGATATAATTCTCTGATCTTCTTTTCCGTTCATGCAGAGTTTAAAATCAGTCCAACTTAAAAATGCTTCTGTTCCACATCCTTTATTAAACTCAAGATTACCGCCAATATTAAAAACTCCAGCTGTCAGGTTTTTCTTATTACTGTTCTGAATCCAAATGATCATATCCTTTTTGACATTAACGATGTCGTTAGGATTGTTCATAATAAGATATGAACTTCCATTTTTATACCTGAAGGTTTGTTCTTTAGAGCTAAGTATTTCATAACTCTGCATCCTGTACGATCCATTAACTGTAAGCACTCCTCCATTTATGTTTATTCTTCCTGACTTGTGTATTAAATCACCTGATATGTTCAGCTCATGCCCATTAAGATTTAATTCACCGGATTCGACAACAAGACTTCCATCTATCGTAATGTCATCTTCAAGTGTATAATTCTGATTAATTATTTCATAAGACTCTTCAAATGGATTAAATTCTTTATATTCCTCATTATTGTCTTTATTGTCATCCCCCTCAATTCCAATAACTGTATTATCTGTACCTAATGATTTATCCGTATTGTATTTTTTGATAATATCATCCACATCATCGTAAATATCATTACCATAATCCGGATAGAGCGTATCTGTCGTTTCGTTATCATTGATTTCTATGGCATCGGTGTTAGATGCCGTAGTTTCATCACTGACAATATTAAATTCAACACTTCCAAAATCAAGTCTCAAGTCATTAAAAGAAGACCATGGCAGCATAATAAACGCCATAGTCATCGCAATAATTCTCTGATTAACACTCCATAGATTCATTTCTTCTGCTTATCCCTGTCTACCCAATTTTTACTTTTTTTATTTATGATCAATAATACTAAAACTATTGATATTACCATTAACATTAACAACAAGACAGGTTGATTGATATCACCTGTCGATGTGTTTGTATCAGATTTATTTCTATTATCAGAATCTGTATTGTTTTTTAAATCTTCTGTCTTCTTCTCCGTAATAATACTATCCGAATTACCTTCCGTATTATTCTCTGTGATGGTCTCTGAATTATCTGCATTTTTTCCTTCGGTATAATCTTCAGTATTTGCTTCAGTACTCATTTCCGTAACAGTTGATTTTTCTGTCGTAACATTATCTCTTGTATTCTGTTCATTTGTACTTTGTTCACTTGTATTTTTTTCTTCAGTATTACTACTGTCATCCTTTTTCGGAGTTTCAGTATTACTTTCAGATACAGTTTCACTTGTTTGTTCCTGTGATGTCTCTGAATCCTTACTTTGAACATCCTTTATTGAAATAATGTTTCCATTCGCATCATATTCATACTCTGTATAACTGCCATCATCATGAATAACTTTAGTCAGACGTCCCTCCGGATCATACTCATATTCATCAGCATGAACAATAACTGTTATCATCATGATAGAAAAAAATAACACTATCAGAAAATATGATTTTTTTATTGTTGATTTATTCATGAAATTCACCATAAACTATAAGATTTCAATGTAGAAAAGATACTAACATATCCACCTTCAAAATACAATATTACCGGATCAATTGAATAAAATATTGTAAAAAAATAAATAGAAAAAAGGCTGCCGCATAAGCGACAGCCTAAAATACTATTTAGCATAATCAGTGATTCTTGATTCCCTGATAAGACTAACCTTGATCTGTCCCGGATATTCGAGTTCATCTTCGATTTTCTTCGAAATATCACGTGCAAGGATTACCATATCAGCATCACTAACCTGTTCAGGAACTACCATTACCCTGATCTCTCTTCCTGCCTGAATAGCAAAGGATTTATCGACACCATTAAATTCGTTAGCAATATCCTCAAGCTTTGTAAGTCTTGTAGAATATGTCTCAAGTGTCTCTCGTCTTGCACCAGGTCTTGCTGCTGAAATTGTATCAGCCGCCTGTACTATACATGCTATAAGACTTTCTGCCTCACAATCCCCGTGATGTGAAGCAACTGAATTAATGACAACACTATTCTCTTTGTATTTTCTACAAAGATCAACACCGATAGAAACGTGAGATCCTTCCATCTCATGATCAATTGACTTACCGATATCATGCAGAAGTCCTGCACGTTTAGCAAGTTTTACATCTTCACCTATCTCGCCTGCAATAAGTCCGCTGAGCTGAGCAACTTCTACAGAATGCTTCAGTGCATTCTGACCATAGCTTGTTCTGAACTTCATTCTTCCGAGAAGCTTTATAAGCTCCGGATGAAGTCCGTGAACACCTACCTCAAGTGCGGCAGCTTCACCTTCCTCACGCATCATGGTCTCGACTTCTTTCTTAGCCTTCTCAACCATTTCCTCGATTCTGGCAGGATGAATTCTTCCGTCAACGATAAGCTTTTCAAGTGCAATACGTGCAACTTCACGCCTTACAGGATCGAAGCTTGAAAGAACTACTGCTTCCGGAGTATCGTCTATGATAAGATCGACACCGGTAAGCGTCTCGAGAGCTCTGATGTTACGGCCCTCTCGACCTATGATCCTTCCTTTCATTTCATCTGAAGGAAGCTGTACAAGCGAGATTGTCGATTCTGATACAACATCAGCGGCACATTTCTGTATAGCACCAACGACATACTCCTTAGCCTTTTTATCGGCTTCTTCCTTCGCTCTGGATTCCATTTCCTTGATCATTATCGCTGTTTCGTGTTTTACATCGTCTTCAACAGACTTAAGCAAGTATTCCTTTGCTTGTTCAGAGGTGAGTCCGGATATTCTTTCCAGTTCCTGTTCTCTCTTTGCCATAAGCTCATCAGCGGCAGCAAGTTTCTTTGCAAGATTAGCTTCCTTAGAAGCAAGTGACTGCTCTTTCTTTTCCATAGCATCACTCTTCTTGTCAAGATTCTCCTCACGCTGCAGAACCCTTTTCTCCATATGCTGAATCTCTGAACGACGATCCTTAACTTCCTTCTCGATGTCATTCTTCGTCTTGAGAGCTTCTTCCTTTGCAGTAAGAAGTATATCTCTCTTCTTGGATTCGGCATCCCTGAGAGCTTCATCTATAATATCACGAGCCTTGTCTTCAGCCTTTCCGATCTTTGCTTCAGCGATATTTTTTCTGTAAGCAATACCGGCAAACCAGGCAGCGACAGCAGCTACGATAACTACGACAGCACAGATGATAATAGCAACTGTTTCCACAGGAGCACCTCCTTTATTTAGTTTTTATTGTACAAAATGTACATATATTCATACCCTTATGTACAACATTTATATATTAAATGCTAAACCACATTATGTCAAGTACGAATTAATGTCGCTGAAGCTGAAGCCCTTCCTCATAAGAAATGCTGCAACCCTTCTTTTTACCTTCTCATCCTTCAGGTCCTGCCCGCGATAATTCTTCTCGATAAGGGTTCTTATAACCTCTTCTTTATCTATTCCCTCATCCTCATAGACCTCATCTAAAATATCGTACAGCCAGTCACCTTCAATCCCCTTATACTCAAGCTCTTTAATAATGAGTGTTCTGCTTTTCGACTTCGAATAGCTTCTTATATAGCTTTCAGCATATCTTTTATCGTCGAGATATCTTTCTCTGTAGAGCGTATCGATAACCTCATCGATTATCCTTTCACTGTAATTCTTCTGCTTCATTTTAAATCTGATATCGAAAGCCGAATATTCTGCTCCCGCGAGAAGCGCCGCATATTTTTCAAATGCCTTGCTGTATACAACGGAATATAGTCTCTCACCTTCAGCATCTTCAATCTCTGCTGTGAGTATGGTTTCAGAGCCCTCCTGAGCCTGAGACATCTCATCCTGATCTATTTCCGCCTTCTTCAGATCATTAGAATAAACAGGGCCTATATAGACCTCATCTATATATGCCCTGTAATATTTGAATCTGTTACTCTGTATCAGTCTCAGCTGCATCAGATCCTGCTCCTATTCCGTAATGTGCTCTTACGAGTCCATCGATTTCATTCATTATCTCCGGATTTTCAAGAAGATATGCTTTTGTATTTTCTCTTCCCTGTCCGATCTTATTGCCCTGATATGAATACCATGCACCTGACTTAACGATGATGTCGCATGCAGATGCGAGATCTACGATGTCACCGACCTTTGAGATACCCTTACCGAACATAATATCGAATTCAGCTTCCTTGAAAGGAGGAGCAACCTTATTCTTTACTACCTTAACTCTTGTTCTGTTACCTACAACCTCGCCCTGAGCCTTGAGAGATTCGATACGACGAACATCAAGTCTTACAGAAGAATAGAACTTAAGTGCTCGTCCACCTGTTGTTGTCTCAGGATTTCCGAACATTACACCAACCTTCTCTCGAAGCTGATTGATAAAGATAACTACACAGTTCGTCTTGCTGATAACTGCTGTAAGCTTTCTGAGTGCCTGAGACATTAGTCTTGCATGAAGACCTACATGGCTGTCTCCCATCTCACCGTCGATTTCTGCCTTCGGAACAAGTGCAGCAACCGAGTCAACGATGATAACATCAACCGCACCGGACCTTACCATAGTTTCCGTGATCTCAAGTGCCTGCTCACCGTTATCCGGCTGTGAGATATAAAGATTATCTATATCTACGCCTATATTCTTTGCATATACTGGATCGAGTGCATGCTCAGCATCGATGAATCCTGCAATTCCGCCCATTTTCTGAACCTCAGATACAACATGAAGTGCAACTGTGGTCTTACCACTTGATTCAGGTCCGTAAATCTCGATGATTCTTCCTCTCGGCATACCACCTACACCAAGTGCGATATCAAGACTGAGCGATCCTGTCGGAACAACCTCTATATTCATATTCTTGGTATTGTCACCAAGCTTCATAACCGAGCCCTTGCCATACTGCTTTTCAATCTGTGCAAGTGCGGCATCAAGTGCCTTAATTTTCTCTTCGTTAGCCATCTTGCCTCCTCATAAATACGCGGATAATATTTCCGCAAAAATGTAAATTACAGTTTTTTATCTCCATAAGACAAAAATCAGTATAGCATAGCAGATAAAAAAATGCTATTCTTTTAATAACAAAATAAGCTCGAATTTCGAGCATTTTTAGATTTTTTTACTAAATATTGTAGAATGATATATATTTTTTGGAGAGCATAATGAAGCTTATCGGAGTAATCGCGGAATTCAATCCATTTCATAACGGACATGCATATCTTATTGAAGAAGCCAGACGTAAGGTCACTGAAGAAACCGGTGAAGAAACCGGCGTCATCATCTGCATGAGCGGAAACTACGTACAACGAGGATCTCTTGCTGTATTCGATAAATATACACGTGCAGAGTCTTCCCTCTGCTCCGCCGATATTGTATTTGAAATGCCTGTGATATGGGCAACCTCTGATGCAGGTCGTTTTGCGGCATGCGGAGTAAACATGCTTTCACAGCTTAATTGCGACTATATAGCATTCGGGATAGAAGAAAACTCCACAGAACACGGATCTGTATCAGCCGAGCTTCAGAAAACAGCAGATATCCTTTTTGATGAGCCTGAAGAGTATAAAAGCCTCCTGTCCCAATATCTTTCAGACGGACAGGCTTATCCTCTTGCACGGATAAATGCATTTAAGGATTTTACAGGTTCGGACGGTAAATACCTTTCAACCTCAAACAACATACTTGCTCTCGAATATCTTATATCAATAAAGAAATATAACTTAGCTCTGAAGCCTGTTTTCATACCAAGAAAAGGCGCAGATTACGGAAGCAGCGAAATGGCCGGGAACTATTCCTCTGCTACAGCTATCAGAGAATATATGAATATTACTAAATGTGCATCCGAAGGCGGCAGTATAGAGGACACAGCGCTTATAAGTCTTCTCTCAGACAATATGCCGGCTCAGGCTCTTTCCGCTATAGATAAGTATCTTCATGCTCCATCTGTAACGGATTCCGATATACTGCCTTACATTATCGGTAAAATTAGGACTTCCGATCCGGAAGAGCTTCAAACCATATACGGAATGAACGAAGAGCTCTGCAACAGACTTATGAAGCTTAACTATCCGACAGACTACGATTCTTTAAAGGATTATATGAAAACGAGAAATCTCACAATGACAAGAGTCTGCAGACTGCTACTGCATACAGCCCTTGGAATAAAGGAGCCTCCTGTTCAGTTTGCTCCTATTAAATATGCAAATCTCCTTGCAATGCGGAAAAGTGCATCCAAGATACTTGAGGAAATATCGAACTCAAACGACCTGACTGTAATAAACAAAAAATCCGCTTATAAAGCGGAGGACAGCCTGTCACGGGATTCATGGCAGATTGATTGCAGAACTACAGATGTCTATGATCAGATCGTATACGATAAGACAGGAATAACTCTCCCAACCGAACTCAGGTCAAACATAAGGTTCCAATAAAATATCTGATCTATCTTACAGACAATATAAACATCCAGTTCGTCAAACAGACAATATACCGTTGATATAAAGAAAACCCCGCAACATATGCGGGGTTTAATAGTCTATTTACTCATCAAGGAAGTCGTCATCATCATCGTAATCGTCGTCATCATCATAGTCATCATCGTCGAAGTCTTCATCGTCTTCATATTCATCCTCGTCTTCTTCGTCATATGATGGCTGCTGTGGCTGGCTATACTGCTGCTGCGGCTGCTGTGGAACCTGAATATCATTTCCGTTAATAAGATCGATACTTGTATCAATCTCACCGAGATTATTCTCGAGTGTATAAAGATTATTCTCAAGACTGTCACAGAGAGTCTTATAATGCTC
This sequence comes from uncultured Lachnospiraceae bacterium, assembly GCA_946405625.1. Classification (GTDB taxonomy): domain Bacteria; phylum Bacillota; class Clostridia; order Lachnospirales; family Lachnospiraceae; genus Eubacterium_Q. The sequence goes on from CAMJHQ010000023.1 coordinate 22,772, forward strand.
ATTCTCTGCCTCAAGTGTTGTTGACATGAAGTCTCTCATTTCCGAAAGCTTCTGCTTTGTATAAGCCATTGCTCCGAGTCTTACTTCCTTAGCCTCTGCATTTGCATCGTCAAGTATCTGCTGTGCCTGATTGCGTGCCGCTGTAACGATCTCATCTGCACGAATATTTGCAAGCTCTGTAATATGATTCGTATCAACAAGACGATTTGCCTCATTTACAGACTCTGAAATTATAGCGTCTGAACGGGTTCTTGCCGAAGCAAGTATAGCTTCCTTGTTCCTCATTATCTTCTTGCATCTCTCGATCTCACTTGGAAGCTTAAGCTTTAATTCGCTGAGCATCCTTTCAAGTTCTTCCTTAGGAACAACAATCTTGTTAGAAGAAAGAGGCTGGTATTTGCAATTACCGATAAATACCTCGATCTCATCGATCATCTCTTCTACGCCCTTTTTACCCATTTTTAAATCCTCCTGTGATTTGTAATCATAAGATGTTATACTTTTCCTCTACCTTGTGTAGAACTAATTCCGGAACCAGATCCTTAACCGACTTTCCGTAGCTGGCAATTTCCTTTACCATAGATGAACTGATATAAGAAAGCCCCGGATCCGTAGCCATGAAAACTGTTTCAATTTTTGAAGAAATAGTTTTATTGGCCTGAGCCATCGAAAGCTCAAAATCGAAATCATTAACTCCTCTGAGTCCGCGAACGATGATGCTTACATCATTCTCCTTCGCAAAATCAACCAGAAGTCCATCCGAACTGGCAACTGTTACATTCGAAAAACCGGACGTAACATCACCTAACATCTTAACACGTTCTTCAAGAGAAAACAATGGAGATTTTTTTCCGGCATTATTTAATACACATACTATAAGCTCATCAAACACCCTTGCCGACCTCTCGATAAGGTCCATATGCCCCAGAGTTATAGGGTCGAAACTCCCCGGATATATTGCCCTTATCATTTCTCATCCTCCTTGATTCTCATAAAGACATGTTTGTTTGTTCTGTAATTCTTTTCCTTAAAAATATAAAACTTTGTATCATCCAGATATTCAAAATCTTCATCCCCGATTGCTTCAACTATGATTATGGCATCGGGATTCTTGAATTCTTTCTTGTCGAGTGCAAGAAGAACATCCCTCTCAAGGCCTTTGCTATAAGGCGGATCGATGAATATTACATCGAAATCAACCTTAGGAAGGCTTCTGACATAACCGACTGCATCGCTTCTCAGGATATCAGCTTCATCCTCAAATTTTGTAAAATGTACATTTTCCTTTATGCATTTAAGCGCTTCTCTTCCGTTCTCTACAAGAACTGCATGCTTTGCTCCTCTCGAAAGCGCCTCGATTCCGATAGCACCGCTCCCGGAGAAAAGATCAAGAAATCTGCTTCCCGGAACATAGTCCTGGATTACATTAAAAAGTGTTTCTTTATATCTGTCCGCCGTCGGTCTCGTATCCATTCCTTCAACCGATTTAAGTGGAAGACTCCTTCTCGTTCCTGCTATAACTCTCATATTTCATCCTCCGACATATTTTCCATATGGCATTTTACTTCGAGGAAATAGTATCCTTAAGCCACTGTCCTGTCTCTGAAAGCTCATCATCTGTCCAGCCCGAAGTCTTGCTGCATTCAGGTGCGATCAGAGCTGATGTTTCATTCTTATTACAAAGGCTCCAGCTGGAATATGACAGATTATTTTCATTGATGAAATCCATCCATTCATCTGCAGAATCATAATCTATTCCGCCATTTCCCGATGCATCACATATACTGAATTCCGAAATAAATACAGGGATACCGGCATCAAGCGCTGCCTTTGCCTTGCTTCTTATATTTTCCTTATGAGTTGCGGCATAGAAATGTACCGCATACATTATATTTTCCTGACCTGTTACAGGATCGGAAATTACAGTATCTACATCCTGTGACCAGGTCGGTGTACCTACTATAATAATCGCATCCTTATCATTCTTTCTGATGATCGGGATAATGATATCAGCATATTCCTTTATATCTTCCCATGTTGTACTTCCGTTTGGCTCATTACAGATCTCATAGATCACATTATCATTATCCGCATACTTGGATGACATTTCTTCAAAGAACTTCTTTGCTTCATCCACATTCTTCATAGGATTAAGATCATGAAGTACATGCCAGTCGATTATAACATACATTCCAAGCTCGGTCGCATAATCTACTCCGTCGGATACAAGTGACTTAAGCTTATCCTTGTCTCCGTCAGTACAATATCCGCCGCCTTCATCAGTATACATTGCAAGTCTGATCATGTTTGCTCCCCAGTCATCTCTGAGTGTCTGAAAAGCATCCTTGTTTACATAATCTGGGAACCATGCAATACCGTGAGTACTTACACCTCTGAGCTGGTATTTCTCACCGTTCTTATCAACTATATCCGTTCCTTTAACTGAGAGCTTTCCGTGATTATCAAGAGGTGTACCCTCTTCCACAGGTCTCGGCTCTCTCTTAGCTTCACGTTCCTGCTTCTTCTCTTCACGTATTTTTTCTGCCGCATCTGCTTCGGCGACAACTTCACCGCCTACAAGAAGTGTACCGCCCTTGGCTATATTCTTGCAGTCTTCTTTAGTCTTTACATTAACTATCATTCCCACATCCTTGTATTCACTCTTGGCAGCTATACGCTTATTAAACTCAACCGGAGTGAGTATTATCTCATCTCCTTCGATCTTATACTCTGCATTCCATATATTTTCAATCTCAGCGTCCTTAAAACCGGCAACCCTGATCTCCCAGTTCTCGTATTCCGATGATGAATCATTCTTGATCATCACATCACACTGAAAACCGTATCCACCGTCCTTTTCCCACGGAGCACCGCTGGTAACCTTAACATAAATGGCACCTTCACCGGCCTTGGATTCCTCTTTATCTTCTTTTTCTTCCTTATCTTCCTTGCCGTCTTCTTTTTTCGCTTCAGTAGTTTTCTCCTCGGTTGTCTTCTCTTCGGTAATTTCCTCGGTCTCTTCCTCTGAGTCTGCTGTCGTCACACTTTCTGTAGTAGTCTTTTCGGTAGAAGCTTCATCTGTATTTTCCGCTCTGCCTCTCTTAAGACCGAATATATATCCTAATACTCCGATAAGCATCGCTGTCGCAATCAGTATCAATAAAATCGAAGTTTTTATCTTTTTGTTGTCACTGTTCATTTCCCAGTATTCCTCCGTATTTAATCGCAGCCTCCTGTGCCCGTCTCAGAATATCGGCATGGCTGTAAATATCAGCAACTCTGAACGCAATATCTCCGCTCTGTCTGATTCCAAAGAACTCTCCCGGTCCTCTCAGTTTCAGATCCTCCGCCGCTATATAAAAGCCGTCATTTGAATCCTCAAGAACCTTAAGTCTCTTAACTGATTCATCCGACTTTTTAACATTTATAAATATACAATAGCTCTGAGCATCTCCTCTTCCCACGCGTCCTCTCAGCTGATGAAGCTGCGCAAGACCGAAACGCTCGGCATTTTCTATCATCATTACAGTAGCATTCGGATTATTGATTCCGACTTCTATTACTGTAGTAGAAACAAGAACATCCGTCTCATGTTTGAGGAAACTCTCCATTACTTCAAGCTTTTCCTGCTCCTTCATTCTTCCATGAAGAAACTTTACACGAACCGATCCTCCGAGCGCAGCTGCAAGTTCATCCGCATAATTTACAACATTTTCGGCATCAACCGCTTCACTCTCCTCAACCATCGGGCATATGACATACGCCTGATGACCGTTTGCAACCTCATTTCTTATAAACTTATAAGCAGAAGGTCTGTAGTCCGTGCCTACAACGCAGTTCTTGATACGTTTTCTTCCTGCCGGCAATTCTTTGATAACCGATATATCCATATCAGCATAAAGAATAATAGCAAGAGTTCTCGGAATCGGTGTAGCACTCATGATAAGCACATGCGGCATATCGCCCTTCAGCCCGAGTCTTTCGCGTTGCTTCACTCCGAATCTGTGCTGCTCATCGGTTATGACAAGTCCAAGATTCTTATACTCAACCTTTTCCGTAATAAGAGCATGTGTTCCGACGATTATATCTATCTCGCCGTTCTTAAGTCTCTCATAGATCAGTCTTCTTTCCTTAGCTGCAAGTGAGCCGGTCAGAAGTCCGACGCGCAACTTATATGGTTTAAAAAGCTTTGTAAGTTCGTTAAAATGCTGTTCTGCCAGCACTTCGGTCGGAACCATCAGTGCTCCCTGATAACCGGATACAGCTGCCATATAAAGTGCTTCTGCAGCAACCACAGTTTTTCCGGAACCTACATCACCCTGAATAAGCCTGTTCATAACGTGGTCAGAACTCATATCTGCTGCGATATCATCCACAGCAGCTCTCTGACCGTCCGTAAGCGTAAAGCCAAGCCCCGCTTCGAAGCCCGCTCTTCTCGAAATTGCTTCCTCTGTGACCTTATGGCCATTCGAAAGCATTATAGTCTTCTCTTTAATCTTACTTACATCGATAATAAAATGAAGAAACTCATCAAAAGCGAGTCTCTCTATAGCATCTCGAAGTTCTTCTTTATTCTTTGGAAAATGTACTCTGTTCAGAGCTTCTCCAAGTCCTATAACTCCATACTCACGTCTGATATCATCGTTAAGCCAGTCGGGAATTGAACCGATCATCCAGGACACTTCCCTGAGAGCTTTCATTACCATATTGTTGGTAAGCCCGCTGACCAGAGGATATACAGGCTGCATCGTACTGAGCATTTTCTGATAATTGAACTGAGTATAATATTCGGGCATTTCCATAACACGGGATGAACCGACTATCTTGATACTTCCTACGAAGATATATGATTCACCCTTATGGAGTACATTTCTCAGAAACGGCATATTAAACCACAGCATCTTGATCGATCCTGTGTCATCCGCAGCAGAAAGCGTTACTATCGTAAATCTTCTGCCTCTGTTTACAGCAACACCACTTACTATCTTACAAAATACAGCAGCTCTGTCTCCTTCTGCCAATGAGTTTACGGAAACAGGCTGCTCATATACCTTGTAACTTCGAGGATAATACCTGATAAGGTCACCGATACAGTCTACGCCTACCTTATGAAATGTAGCCGCAGTCTTATCTCCTATTCCCTTTACCTCGGTTATATTATCCTCAAGTCTCATATTATCTCTTCTATTGAATCATTCAACTGATAACAAATAGTAATAAATCGGCTGTCCACCGTTATGGATCTCGAATTCCATATCCGGATACTTCTCCGACAGCTGTGCTGACAGTGTTTCAGCCGCCTCTTCGGTAATATCAGCTCCGTAATAAAGTGTACAGAGCGCCGAATCTTCATCAACCATACCACCGATCAGCTCTGTGGTAACCGCTACAATATCACTTCCGACCGCATCGATTCCCTTATCGCTGATTCCCATGATATCTCCGTTCTTGATTTCCTTGCCGTCGATCGATGTATCTCTTACAGCATAGGTAACTTCGCCGGATTTTACAGTTTCCATAGCTTCCTTCATGTTAGCTGTATTATCTTCAACGGATGCGCCTTCCATAAAATTAAGCATCGCACTGATTCCCTGAGGAACAGATTTCGAAGGAATTACTATAACATTTTTATCATCGCATATAGATGCTGCCTGATTTGCAGCAAGTATTATATTCTTATTATTCGGGAAAACAAATACATTTTCCGCATTTACAGCGCCGACAGCAAAAAGGATATCCTCAGTGCTCGGGTTCATGGTCTGTCCGCCCGAAAGAACATGATCAATGCCCATGCCCTTCAGGATCTCACACATTCCGTCACCTACGGAAACAGCTATAAATCCGTACTTCTTCTTAGGAGTTTCAGCCACAGGTTCCTTCTTTGCGGTTTCACCCTTTCTCTCGAGCTTCATCTGCTTGAAGGCAGCTTCCTGCTCCTCTGCGCGCTGCTTTTCAGCTTCTATCAGAACTCTCTCGGAGTGCTCCTCACGCATGTTATCTATCTTCATTCGTGTAAGCGCACCGAAGGTAAGTGCCTTCTCAAAAGCAAGTCCCGGATGATTTGTATGAACATGAACCTTTACAAGCTCTTCATCCGCAACACATACCAGCGAATCACCGATTGAAAGAAGGTATTCCTTAAAATCCTCAACTTCCTTATCGCTGAGCTCCTTTTCAAGCATTATGATAAATTCTGTACAATAGCCGAACTTAATATCGGCTGTTGATATATTATCATTACCGCTTCCCATAGGATATTTAGGTCTAGCAGTAGGAATCTCCTCAAGAAGTCCTGCTCCTCGCATAGGGGCAGACGGCATTGTCTCAATAAGCTCAATCTTCTCACCCTTTAATCCTGCAAGGGCACCACGCATAAACTCAACGAGTCCCTGTCCACCCGAATCAACAACTCCCGCTTCTTTAAGTACCGGAAGCAGATCCGGAGTCTGAGCCAGAACCTCATTTCCGTAATCAAGCACCTGTTCTATAAATGCTATAACATCATCTTCGAAATCGCAGATCTCTTCTGCCTTTTCAAACATACCTCTTGCAACCGTAAGGATTGTTCCTTCCTTCGGCTTCATTACGGCTTTATATGCTGTCTCTACGGCTCTTGCAAAGCCTGCAGTAAGATCGTTAACATCAAGAGTTTCCTTGCCTCTGACATCCTTACAGAAACCTCTGAAAAGCTGTGAAAGTATAACTCCCGAATTTCCTCTGGCACCTCTTAGAGATCCTCCGGAAATAGCCTTTGCCAGAAGATCGATCGTCGGCTTTTCCACAGCTTCTATTTCAGAAGCCGCTGACATTATCGTAAGAGTCATATTTGTTCCCGTATCACCATCAGGTACAGGGAAAACATTTAATTCATTAATATATTCCTTATTATTACTGATATTATGAGCTCCCGCAAGAAATGCATTTCTGAGAAGCTCTGCATCAATACTTGTAAGCGACATTAATAGGTTACCTCCAAAATCAGTCAATGACCCGGACGCCTTCAACATAAACGTTAATGGCCTCCACCGGCATGGACGTATAATCCTCTATCTGATATTTAACAGTAGAAACAAGATTATTTACTACTGTCTTAATATTAACTCCGTAAGCAACGATTATATGAAAATCTATAGTAAGAGCGTTATTCTCTCCGATTTCGACGGTCACACCTCTGCTTACATTATCTCCTTTAAGGAGCTTTGCAAGTCCGTCTCTCATACTGAGCGATGCCATTCCCACTATACCGAAGCAGTCAAGAGCCGCATGTCCGGCAAACTGAGAAATGACTTCTTCATCAACAGATATGCTTCCATTGCTGTTTTCTACATTCCCTGTCATGAAAAACCTCCTTTATTATTTATCCTATATGCTGTATATTGCTATATAAATCTAATGACATACTCTCAAGCGATATTGTTATCTGTCTTTTGACACTTATGTCATTATATATAAATTTACTCTATTTGACAAATGTTTTAAAAACCGCTTGCATTTGATTTTTAATTCTGATACAATACCACATGTTGTACGCCTATGGGCGTTAGTTTATAGTGTCGAAGGAGGTGTTAAGCCATGGCAAAGTGTTATTTTTGTGATAAGTCAGTTCACTTCGGAAATCAGGTGAGCCATTCTCATAGAAGATCAAACAGAATCTGGAATTCAAACATTAAGAGAGTTAAGGCTAAGGTCGACGGAACACCAAAGACTATCTATGTATGTACATCATGCCTCAGATCAGGCAAGGTTGAGAGAGCGTAGGACACTCTCATTGTTAATTAATTGTTGCTATACTGTTATTCACAGTATAAAAGAACCGCGGACAGTTTGCTTACTTGTAAGCATTAACTTGTCTGCGGTTCTTTTATGTATGCGTAGCATCAGCTTCAATACATGAAATAACGCGTCTCCGAAGGAGACAGCAAGACACGAAGTGTCGACGTTTTGAATGTATTGAAGCTGACTGTGAATAACTCTTATTATTTATTTAACTCTCTTTGCAACTACAACATATCTTCCTTCATCGGTATGATATGAACAGGTTGAAAGTGTGATCAGCTTATCTCCGTAGGACGCCGTTACCGGAATATCATATGGTGTGAGGTTCTTACAATTAAGAACATAATCATCAAACTCCTCAGGTACATCAGCATCAAAAAACTGATAATACTTAAATCCCGTATCATCCACTTCCTTGATATTAGTCTTAAATGCCGCTATAACTTCATATTCGGCATTTCCGTAAATGGTATTGAAGATGACTGTCTTATGCTCTTTATAGAAATCCTCATTCTCATATTCAAGAAGTGCATGGAACATGGTTCCGGCCTTCATATTATGTCCGTAAATTACTACATTGTCAGTCGGTTTCACTACATCGCTGTACTTGCTGACAAACAGAGTTCCCGACATACTGTCCTTCTTATCAAAGTCACGGCGCAGATAATATTCTTCATCTTCAGGTGTCTGAACTACCGGATAGCTGATAAGCGTTCCCGGAATATACAGCCATCCCACCATATCCTTATTCATTTCATACAGCTTTGAATACTTTGTGAGGATCATCTTACCGTCAATCTCGGTAAACATCGCAACCGCCGGAGTTCCCGACTCTGCATCACCTGCCGTTGCATAGTAGAATTCCTCATCAACATATTCATCATCCTCGGGGATCATTTCAGACAGTTCCTCTGCTCTCGCCTGTCCCTTATGGATCATATAATAGTAATATCCCAGATATCCTCCGCATCCGACAAATACCAGGATAAAAAATATGAGCAGGACATCGAGAAGCCTGTCTTTGACAGTCTTCTTTTTCTTCCTGCCCTTAGTATGTTTCGTTGTATCTTCCTTCATATCTTTCCTCGACTTTAAAAGTATTTACCATGCCCCCACAGATTAGCCTTCTTGATAGCAAGGTATTCTTCGTAAGCCTGTTCTAATATCTGCTTCTCGTTCGGGAATTTAAGCAGATGATAAGCCTCATGATATTTGTAATAACCGGAATCACAGAAGTATTCCTCTCTCTGAGGCTTGCTGTAAAAGCTGTCCGACATCATAAGATACCAATGGACATCCTTGTTGATAACATCATTATATGTAGTAAATGTATAGCTGCTCTTTCCGACATATTTAACAATAGTCGCCTTAACACCTGTCTCCTCGTGTACCTCCCGGAGAGCTGTCTCATTATACTCCTCTCCCTTTTCCACGGTTCCCTTAGGCAAAACCCATCCTTCATACCTGTTCTTGTAATTCTTATAAAGCAGAAGTATCTTGCCTCTGAATATTACTACACCACCACAGCTGGTTGCTTCGGTCAATTGCAATCCCTCCTTTATCTCTGGCGGAGAATTTTTTTTGTTGCTGTTCTATTACACTCTGAACAGTCCTCTCAATTTAATATTATAGACTTTTGACATTGATAAATCAATTATAACAATTAATCCGGTCAGTCATAAAACTCATCAAATATCTCTCTCGCAACTGATGTTGCGCTTATTCCGTTTTCACTGTAATCCTCAACAACTATGCTTACAACTATATCTGCACCGTCTTCCTTTGAACCGGCGTAACCCACAAACCATGAATTGGTTCTTCCTTCATCATCAACCTCCGCGGTTCCTGTCTTTCCACCACAGTAATATGACTGGCCTGACAGATAACCGGAAGCAGTTCCATACTCGCAGACAGCCTTAAGAAGCGGCATTATATGCCTCACATCATCCCCTGTCATAATATTTCCGTAAGTTTTCGGACCAAAGCTTCGGATCTCAGCACCGTCGACATTTTCTATCCTGTCGACCATATAAGGCTTCATCAGAACACCGCCGTTTGTTATGGCACACATAATAAGCGCATTGTGAAGAGGTGATATCAACGTATCTCCCTGTCCGATAACAGTTCCCGGAATCTCAATATCATCCCTTGAAGAATTAAGTACATACTGTGATTTCGAATAACGACCGTCATACGGCAGCGGCTTATTGAAAAGAAGCTCGCCTGTTAAAGCATACATTTTATCCATATCAAGCGTAACTCCCATGTTGGAGAAGCTTGTGTTACAGGAATATGCAAAAGACTCTTCAAGCCCTACCTCACCATGCTCGGTACCGTTAATACATCTTATTTCTATATTATTAAAGTCATCCTCACCATAACATTCATATGAATAGCTGTCATAGTTCGGATTTTCCCTCATATACTCCAATGCGGTAACTATCTTAAATGTAGATCCCGGCGTATAGAGACCCTGTGTGGCACGGTTGAGAAGCAGTGCTTCTTCATCGCTGTTCTCATCACTATGAACCGTTTCCCAAACCTCATCTATATCCTCAGGATTAAATGAAGGACTGGAAACCATAGCAAGTATACGGCCTGTTGAAGGTTCAATAGCTATCACCGCTCCCCTTGCACCGTAAAGCGCATCGGATGCCGCACTCTGAAGATCATATCTGAGACTTGTTACAATCCTGTCGCCCGGCTGCTTGTTTCCCGAAAGGTCATTTCCAACCTTCTCGAAAATGTTTACATGCGATCTGAGCAGATTAAAATTCTGTTCAAGCTCAAGTCCGGATCTTCCGTATGAATTATAACCCACTACATGGCAGAACAATTCTCCGTGAGGATATCTTCTCGTTTCATTACCCTCTTCATCCACTTCGGACGTTGCTATAACCTCATCATCGGATGTAACTATATCACCTCTAACAACAAACTGAGCCATTGCATCCTGTCTTCTGTTTGCCGTATTGGAAATAACCTTCTCAGCATCATGGATCGTATAGTAAAGAATATACGCGAACATACTCATGAACGTAAGCACGATCACATATGCTATGAATACCATAGGCTTGTTCTTTTTTCTGTTTTTCTCTTCTTTAATATTCTCCTTCTCCAGGAACTCCGCCAGCTTTTTCGGCAGCTTTTCGTTCGTAGTATTGGAGGATGCTTTCTTTTTCATCTTCTGCTTCTGACGCCTCTTTGCTAACAAGTATGTATGTATATTGGATCATTGAAAACATGATAAGTGTACTGAATACACTGCTGAGTCCGTAGCTGACCAGTGGCAGTGTAACTCCGGTTGAAGGAATAAACTTCACAGTTCCGCCGACATTCAGGAAAACCTGAATTATATAGCACATTGCCATTCCGAAGGTCATATATTTATAGAACGGCTCCTTGCATCTCATTGCTATATTGATGATTGCGATAAAACTGCTCACATATATAAGCAGCAGCGCAAGTCCGAAGATAACTCCCATTTCTTCGCAGATAGCCGCGAAAATAAAGTCACTTTCGGCAACCGGAATAAGGTATGGCATTCCCTTCCCGAGGCCGGTACCCGTAAGTCCTCCTGTACCGATGGCAAAAAGCGACTCACAAACCTGATATCCTCCTGTTGACTGAAATTTAAAAGGATCCTTCCACGCCTCAACTCTGACAAGAATATGAGAGAAAAACGATGTATCCTTAAATAGTGCATACATTCCGAACACACCACCGACTATAAGTCCTATTCCAAGAATCAGAATGGTTGTTCTCGATGTTGCGAGATAGACCATAAGGACATAGCATACATAGAATATAAACATCGCACCGAAGTCCTTCTCCGCTACGAGTATCAGACAGAATACCGCTGCCACGATTGCATTTATAAAGAGCTCTTTCACCGTCTCGAGTTTAACAAGTGAAGATGCTATGAAAAGAATGAAAAGTATCTTCACGATCTCCATCGGCTGAATTCCGAGTCCAAAGAGATTGATCCAGTTTCTTGAACCGTTAACTTCAACACCGACATGAGGAAGGAATACCATAAGCAGAAATGCTATACCTGCTATAGCATACCCAACGCCCCATTCCTTCAGCTTCGGAAGACGTTTCATCACTGCAGGCAGAAAGCTTGTTATCACAAGCGCCACTGTTGCAAGTATAAACTGCTTTCTCGCAAGCGCCGGAGAAAGTCTGAACAGGATCGTATAACCTATAAGCATCAGGAATGCGATATTATTCGTTATCAGTCTCGACGCTTCTTTATAAACCTCATGAAATATCAGAATATATAGGATGGCTATCAGAATCTCGACCAGATAATACAGCACTATATCTTTATTCATAGTATTAAAATACATACACACATGGCAAAGCGCATGAATTATAAAGATATAGACTATCTGATGATTAAGATTTGACTTTCTCTTTGCTGCCGTATGTGCAGTAAAATAAGAAAAGCATTTCCACACATATAGTCCCATGAAAATAAGTATAAGGTATTTTGAAATTATACTGATAATATTTACCATTATTTATTCAATGCCTCTATAATAATGTCCTCTTGTATAAGGGAAGTCAGGCTTATAAGCGCCCTTCCCGTATTCCCCGAGAATCCGGACGATCTCATCTGGCTTCTCATCAGTAAAGCATAAAAGCGCACTCCTGATATCTGCCTTCTCGGCAAAGAGGCACTCAGCCGTACCGTTCAGAATTAAATTATAATCCAAAATCGAATTCGGAATTATGAAGAATGAATTAAGCTTATCATCTCTTATCTCATGTTCTCCGCGTCTCATGGCATAGGCAGCCGTGATCATAAGCGCTGTCTTACCGTAGATAAGGCGGATAACACCGGATTCTTCAGGATATCTCAGACCCATTGCTTCCTTCTTGTTCAGCTCATATGGTGCTTCAAAGATAATCTTATCCGCATAAGCATACATCAGTTCATATAGAAAATGTATGGCCTCATCATTATATGCATATAGTGATGCCGCCAGATATATTCTTTCAAAATGTACGCTGTCCTCTCTGCATAAATGAATTATCGCTGCAAGGTCGTCTACATTCCTAATATATATGCTATCAAAAGATGTTATCATCCTTCTGTAGAAAGATTTATGTCTTAACGAATAAAGATGCGGGAGCATCAGAACTGCTTTATTCTCTCCCTCCTTAACCATATTAAGACACTTCAAAAGCTCGGAATCATCCATTCCAAACCCTGTATCGATAAATATGCTGTCTGCTTCAAATCCGGATCCCAAAATTCTTTCAAGCTGATCTATATTCGAAACAGCAACAGAAGTCTCTTCAGATTGGTGTCCTGACATACTTATTCCGCCTGAAGTCTCTTTAGATCGGTGTCCCAACATGCTTATGCCGCCTGAATTATCAGCTTTTTCCCCAGATACGGTAACTCTTTCTTCTGAGGATAACTTCGGCCGTCTGTACATTTCCCTGATTTTTACATAAAGCTCGTCAACGGCTTCTCTTCTCAGATTATTCAGTACCGATACAGGCACAAAGCTGTTTCCGTCATTATATATCCTGCTCTTTCCGAGAGAAAAATCCGTATCTCCGAGGCGTGACAAGGCTTTCAGAAGAACCTCATCCGATACGGGTGACTTGGAAGCCACTTCTGCTATAGGACCGGTTGCCTCTGCTTCAATTCTTGTTCCGTCATCCGCCGTAAATATATATGCTATTCTTACAGGCTTTCCGGTCTTCAGCTCAATAAAGCCCTCAACAGGCACTGTTCTTTTTTCAGCCAGCATACTGTCCAATTCTTCGGATATTATACTGTTTCTGAGTCTTCTTACTTCGTTTCCCAATCTGATATGCTTCGTCATAGGTGCATTAAGTCTTACCGTTTTTCCTGCCTTAGCCGAAACATTCGAAGTAAGCCTGATATCCGTTGCTGCATTTATTATAAGCTCATCACCGACATTAAGATCTTTCTTCAAAGCAACCGTAATGCTTCCTTTACCTGCGGAAATTATCTCTCCGACAGCAACACCCGAATGCCCCTGCCTTCCCGGAAACAGCAGCCCGGCACGAGACACCTCTTCCGGTTTTCTGGAATTCAGATTAATATAGCCCTCAGTAAACTCGCCTCTGCTGAAAACCTCTTTAAGCCTTTCTTCTAAAGCTTCGGTCTTTCTTGCATCATATTTACCTGCCAGACAATCATCTCTTACTTCTTTATAACAGCTGACTACTGCAGCCACATAAGCTGCATTTTTCATTCTTCCTTCTATCTTGAGGGAATCCACTCCGGCTTCTATCAGTTCAGGTAAATGATTCAGGGTACACATATCCTTCATGGACATGATATATCCTTCATTTTCTTTTCCCTTATACAGCTTCCTGCAAGGCTGTGCACATCTGCCTCTGTTTCCGCTTCTTCCACCCGCATACGAGCTGAGCAGACATCTGCCGCTGTATGAAAAACACATAGCACCATGGACAAACACTTCTGTCTCCACAGGCACCTTGTCTCTGATTTCCTTTACTTCATCGAGTGTGATCTCCCTGTCGAGAACCACTCTTTCAGCTCCAAGCTCTTTCATCAGAATCGCGCCTTCATAGGAAGTCACATTCATCTGCGTACTGATATGAATCGGAAGATCAGGGAACCTTCTTCTTATAAGAGAAAGCACGCCAAAATCCTGAACCAGGACCGCATCCAGTCCTGCCTCATAATATGCCTCAAGATAATCTGTCAGCTCTTCTATCTCTTCATTCTTCAAGAGCGTATTAACCGTCAGATATACCTTAACGCCAAAAAGATGCGCCCTCTCCAAAGTGGAAAGCAGCACATCTTTACTGAAATTACCCGCATATGCTCTGGCTCCGTATTTATCACCCGCCAGATATACTGCATCCGCACCAGCTATTATTGCCGCCTCAAAAGCTTCGGGCGTACCACATGGTGCAAGGATTTCCGGTTTAGTCATTCTTTCTGTCCCTCTCGGCCTCAAGCTGAACAACCTTTCTCTGAAGAGCCGCAACCTGCTCCTTATATTCCTCGACCAGCTTGAGTGCAGCTTCATGCTTAATCTGAGATTCAATAACCTCATGTCTCAATTCATAAAGCTGTTGTTCTTTGTCTGTATTATCATTTCCTGCTTCATCGGCTCTTGATTTTGCCTTAAAATAGTCATCGGCAATATTAAGTGCAAGAAGCACTCCCTGATATTCAGAATTCATCCTTCTGTAATCTTCGGATGCTTTACATTCTGCTATCTTATTATTTATATATGTAGCTATGTTCTGAAGATAATCCTCACCCTCATATCCACTGAGAGTGTATACCTTACCGTTAATAACAACAGGAATATCAATCTTTGACTGTGACATATCATTCACCTCTTCAGCTATCTTTATTCTCAATTCCGAAATGTCTGTAGGTCATGGCAGTTACCGTTCTGCCCTTCGGCGTTCTGTTAAGGAAGCCGTTCTTTATAAGATATGGTTCATATACATCCTCTATCGTACCTGTATCTTCTCCGATGGATGCTGCAAGAACCTCAAGTCCTACAGGACCGCCATTATAATTCTTAATTATCGTAAGGAGCAGATTTCTGTCTGTATCATCCAGACCATAAACATCCACATCCAGCTTATTAAGTGCATTCTCTGCTACATTATAATCAATTTTGCCGGCATGTTCAACCTCTGCAAAGTCTCTGACTCTCTTTAGAAGTCTGTTTGCAAGTCTTGGTGTACCTCTTGATCTCTTAGCTATCTCGAGAGCGCCCTCATCATCTATATCAATTCCGAGCACAGAAGCAGATCTCATAACTATCATCATAAGCTCGCTGACATTATAGAACTCGAGACGGCTCACGACTCCAAATCTGTCTCTGAGCGGTGCCGAAAGCATTCCTGCTCTGGTTGTCGCTCCGATCAGTGTGAACTTCGGAAGATCAAGTCTTATGGATCTTGCTCCCTCTCCCTTACCGATAACAACATCTATTGCATAATCCTCCATAGCAGGATAGAGAACCTCCTCAACCTGACGATTAAGTCTATGGATTTCATCTATGAAAAGAACATCATTCTCCGAAAGATTATTCAGGATTGCCGCAATCTCTCCCGGCTTTTCGATAGCCGGTCCAGATGTAACCTTAATATTAACACCCATTTCCTCCGCAACAATTCCGGCAAGAGTAGTTTTACCGAGTCCCGGAGGGCCATACAGCAGAACATGATCAAGCGGTTCATGCCTCTTCTTCGCGGCTTCGATAAATACCTTCAGGTTCTTCTTAAGCTTATCCTGACCGATATATTCATTCAGACTTGTCGGTCTGAGATTCTTCTCAAGCACTTCATCTTCAATTGTCGCTTCTGTCTGAATAATTCTCTTCGCCATTACCGTCAGCCTTTCATAGCTTTAAGAGCCGCCTTAAGCAGATCCTCTGTATCCATTGCCTCTGCACCGTTGATCTTCCTTATTGCCTTAAGAGCTTCGGTCCTTGAAAAACCGAGAGCTTCCAACGCTTCGGCAGTTTCGGAAACACTGTCCGTTCCCGTTTCTCCGAAAACAGTCTCACCAAAGAGCATTTCACCTGTATATGTGAGCTTATCCTTAAGCTCTATAATAATCTTCTGAGCAGTCTTTGCCCCGATTCCCGGAGCCTTACTGATAGACTTAACATCATTCGACATTACGGCATCGGTAAGCTCTGTGAGATTTAATGTATTCATAACAGCAAGTGCACCCTTTGGCCCTACGCTGTTAACTCCTATAAGATGTCTGAAGGTATCCTTCTCCATCGAGGAAAGGAATCCATACAGAACCCTTTCATTCTCAGTAACCTGCAAATGTGTGAGAATTTTCACTTCCGAATCAACCGCCGGAAGCCTGGACATAGTATCACTGTTTACTCTTATTTCAAAGCCAATACCTGAAGTTTCTACAACCACATATCCATCTGATTTTTCGGTAAGAATACCCTTAATATATGAAATCATAATAATCACCAACAGCTATAATATAGCACCCGTAATTCAACATTTTATCATAACAGGTAACATGAAAAAAGGCGCCACAGAAACTGTGGCACCTTGGTAAATCTTAAAGGAATTCGAAATCGTCTGATCCCTCTTCTTCGCCATCTCCGATCATGACTTTGTTAGGCTTTCTGTTATCTTCGATCTCTCCAACGAAAACCTCATCATCATCACCGCCAACCACCTGAACTTCTTCCTCTTCTGTCTGTTTGAAGAACTTGGAAGCTTCAGACTCTACACTCTTAACGTCCTTTGCAGGTGAAGGCTTTGCAGTATTATCCTTCTTCGAAGATGCACCAAAACCGGAATCCTCAGATTCTTTAACCTGCTTTTCCAGTTCTAAGATTTTAATGCTATTCTCTTCTACTACCTTACTTAATCTGGCATTCTCTTCACGAAGCTTTGTTACTTCGTTATATGCCTCTTCATAAGATCTGTATACTGTTTCAACATATGTATCGACATCAATTTTTTTGTATCCGAAAAGGCCTTTTCCGAAATTTGTCGATCTGACATCAACTGGTTGCATCATAGTCGCTCTACCCTCCAGTACAATATAATCTAACTCAATTATAGCATAAAAAATATTAGTTTCAACCCCGAAATAATGTTATAATTACAACGATTTTGACAGTATCCGGAGTGAAAACACAAATGCAGATTATTAAAGAAAAAATAAATGAAACACTTATACCATACATCAATATACTCGATAATCTCTATCCTGGCAAGCAAATTATGATGTTTGATATAGAAACTACCGGTCTGAGTCCTGACAGGTCGTTTATTTATCTCATCGGAATGAATCTGAAAATAAAAAATGAATGGCACATCGTCCTTCTCTTCAACGATGACGGCCGCTCGGAGCCTGATATTATAAGTGCATTTCAGAAGGAGCTCTCTATGCATGATATCCTTGTAGAATTTAATGGTGATACATTTGATATCAACTTCGTCAAGAAAAGAATGGCTGTAATAGCTTCTAAACTGGATATCCACATAGAAAATCACTTCGACGAAGTAAAACCGATCGATCTGATGAAGCTTATCAGGCCATATAAATTCGCTCTCGGGCTCCCAAACATAAAGCAGAAAACCATTGAACGCTATCTCGGTGTTGACAGAGAAGATAAATATAACGGCGGGCAGCTGATAGATGTTTACCTCAGCTTTCTGACTGACAAAAGTGATTATTCAAAGAAGCTTGTGCTTCAGCACAACAGAGACGATATGGAGGGAATGCTCTATCTTCTGAACATTTTCGCAATCGAAGCACTGACTATGGGACATTTTAAAATTAAAAACATCGGAACCGCAGCGGATTCCGGTGTTCTTAAGTTCATTTTGGAGTTAGAGCTCGAAGCCCGGCTTCCCCGAAGGATCTTTTCTTCATCTAACGGGGTTTCTTTTGACGGGGAAGCTTATACAGCGACTATCAAAGCTCCGATAACAAGCGGTACCCTGAGCTACTTCTATCCCGGTGCCGGAAAAACCGCAGACGAGAAGACCGGCTACTTCATACCTGCTCTCACGTCAATCCTTATGTCAGTTCCGCAATACAAGAAAGAATATAAGGATAAGATGACCTATATAGAAATGTGCGACAGCTTCCTCAGCAGTGAAGAAAGCCTTATTAACTATGCATCAGAAATGTGCAGACTGATACTGAAAAACCTTTGTAAGTGATATGGGGGTGAATCCTCTTGTTTCATTACAGTCAGGCTCCCTGCCCGTTTACCATCCCATTGATTCAAGCCATCTTAATGTTTTCAGTTCACGCTCTCTTTCTTCATCATGCATGAACTTTCCGAGTTTCATCTCGCCTTTTATCTGTCCGTCCAGAATATAGATGATCCTTTCGCACATACTTGCAATCCTGCTGTCATGCGTTACCATCAAAATGCTTGCCCCGCTTCTGTTGATGCTGAGAAAAACTTCCATTACATCCGAAACCGCAGACTGATTAAGTGCGCCTGTAGGCTCATCCGCAAAAATGATCTCTGGCTCCAAAATCATGCTTCTGCATATACAGGCTCTCTGAAGCTCACCACCTGACACATCCTTAATTCTCCTATCCGCTATATGCGATATATGAAAATCCTCCATCAGTTTTTTCGCACGATCATAATAATCCTTACGATGCTTTTTATCTGCATGGACTGCAGGAAATGTAATATTATCTATGATATTCAGATTAGAGAGCATATTCATCTGCTGGAATACGAATCCCATCCTGTTTAATCGCAGACTTGCCTTTTCATCTTCATTCAGACTTGTGATCTCCGTATCACCAAGCCATACCTCTCCGCCATCAGCCTTGTCCATACCTGATACATTATAAAGCAGCGTTGACTTTCCTGAACCCGAAGGTCCGACAACAGCAACCATTTCTCCGGCCGTCATCTCAAACATTATCCCCTTCAGAATATTTTCCTTTTTAAGATCCTTAACTCTTAACAAAGCACTCATAATAATCTCCATTTCATATAATGATCAATCGAAACATCTACTCCGTTCCCGAATTCAAGCATTCACAGGACTTAATCCTCTTAATCTCCACAAGGCTTAATGCTGCCGCAAAACCTGCGGAAGCAATCGTGAGGACCGGTACAAAAACAAATGTAAGTAATGGATTTATAACAAACTGAAAGCCTTGGGCTCCGAAGGAGCCAAGCAGCACCCCTGTCATTTTCTGCCCGGGAATCACTCCGAATACTACCCCTATTACTATACCCGGAATTATATAAAGAAATGCTTTCTTTAAATATTCCTTTCGTATATCTGAGGTTTTTAACCCAAGTGCTTTCTTTAACGAACTGTCCTTCCTTTCCCTCCATATAATCAGACGTACCAGAAGTACGACTACAATAATTATGATGAAGTTTGCTAAGATCAAAGCAACTACGTATGCATTTGATATATTCTCTATCGTCTGACCGTATACTCCCTTAAGATAATCCGATATCTCAGTAGCCTTTATGCCTTCATCAAAGGATGAATATCTGCTCCGATATTCATTAACCCAGTCTCCTGCGAGTTCCGCATCCTTTAGTGATATATATATAACACTCCACATGATCGGCGTTCTGTCATTTTCATCCCTTATACAACCTTTAGCTGTTTTTCCGCCGTTGGTTATATCCGAATAAATGCCGCATACCGTACAAGTATACTGTTCCGAACTACCGTTCCCTGTATCTTTACTAACAACAAGCATATCCCCGACATCCAGACCCATATCTTCAGCATTGAGTATCGAAAGAGCAATATCATTCTCACTTTTCGGATAACTGCCTTTGATATAATTCACAGGGAATCTGCCATGATCACCGCATTCGATCATCAGGTTATATGAATTTCTATTTTCCAGCATAACCTTATATGAACCGGTCTGCATTACAGAATAACTATCAACTCTCTCATCCTGTTCTATCGCAGATGCCAGATTCTCAGTTACTTTATCTATATCCTCGGTCTGTCTTACATCCATACGTATCTGACTGTTTCCGATTCCCATATATGTAACAAATTCGGGATTTCCAAGTGTAGTCTTCATACTCTGGGGTACTATGATCATAAATGCAGCCGCAGCAACAACTATCATTACCGATACCCACAGATTCTTCTTTTTCCCTGAACCATCTCGTCCGCATAATGCCGAAACAGCTGATTCCTTCTCTGTCTTACGAAGCGTACGGCGAACAGAAAGAAGAATTATCACTTCCGCAAGTATTGCCCCGATAAACATCAGTATATAAACGAGAGCCGCATTCTCCGTTTCTCCGTACAGTTCTCTCATACCTTCTCCGAGCGGTTTAGCAATGAATAGTGCTGTAACTATTCCCACAAGACATCCGATTGCTGAAAGAATAAGATATTTTGACATATACAGATTCCTGATATCTTTTCTTGAAATGCCGACCGCCTTAAGCATACCGATTTCGCGTCTGTCCTTCTCCATCTGCGTAAGAATTATATATCTGATACAGAGTATTGAAATAAAGAGAACCACTACACTGACAAGCAGTATGACCAGGATCATTATTCCGTCAGACAGAGCATTCATAGTTTTGATCAGCGGATATGTTATGGTCGGTCCGTTATCCGGAAGGCCCGAATCCTTATACGCTGTTGCGAATGCATTTACATCACTGCCATCCTTAAGGCGGAATTCTATCAGATATTCTTCACTTCCCAGAGATCTGATTCTTTCATAGTCCGATTCACATACCAGAAACCTCTTGGATGAAGCCATCATTGAATTCATCTGTGAATCCCTCAGAAATCCGGCAACAGTAAGAGTCTCCGTACCTATCCTCATTTCATCTGATATTTTTATGTCATATTCGTTCTTATAGCAGACCGGTACATAGACTTCTCCGGGCAAAACCTCTATAACAGCACCATCTGCGTCCAGTAAATAATCAAATGACTCGCTCTGGCAGCATAAACCGTTGTCCTGCATATTTCCTTCAAACGATCTGCCACCGATCGATATCTGACTGTTCTGCAGATTAAGGAAATTGCAGACCTGCATTTTTTCCACATCACTTCGAGCCCGAGTAAAATCATTCAGCTTCTCTTCATCCAATTCACCTGTATGCATCTGCAGAAAGCTCGGTGTTTCTGCTTTTTTCATCAACGAATCAATCGATGCATAAAGCCGTGCAAAAAGAAGTATAGCCAGTCCCAGCAGCATCGCCGTTACAGCCATAAATGCAGAGGTTGATATCGTTATTATTTTATTTGCCTTAAAATCATTTATTATCAATCGTTTTAGCATTTTCCACTCCATTTTCGAGTTCTCTGACGGATTTAAATCCTGATATAGAAACTGCAAATATCATCATCAGAACGCCGGATATCATGATCACCATCGCTGCACCGCGTCCCACTCCTACATTTCTGATTTCAGCAATCTTATCTGCAAGAATTCCCGCAACTCCGTATGCAAACACATAACCGATCTGTGACAGGAAACTTATCAGTCCCCATGCTCTTCCCTGCTTATCTGCATCAATATTGGTTCTCGTAAGATAATCCAGGCAGTTATTTGCGAAAGGAAGCATGAAGAAAAAGAGGAAGCCGAATAAACATATAATAATTATATTTTCTTTGAATCCGAAACCGATCATAGCCAGTCCGCAAAATGTAAGCGACATACTGAGAATCCTTGTGAAATTCTTCTTCAGGCCCGCTATTCCGATAATTACGCTTGAAACAAGCATTCCGCTTGCACAGACTGTTTCTGCGATTCCAAGCACCTTAGGTGTTTGAAAGTCCAGGATCATCGGTTCAACAAGTATCTGAATCGCACCCATAAAGCAGGTAATAACCGATGAAACGATTATGAGAATGAATATTCCGCGCTTCTCTGTTATCGCAGCCCAGCCTTCTTTAAAGCTTTTCTTAAAGGATTTTTCTGAGCTTGTATGGTTCGGTATACGGCTTTTTCTTACAACTGCGGTGCATATTACAGTCAGAATAAAAGTACAGATATCAATGATGATCAAAAGCTTAACATCACTGATTGAAAGAAGCATTCCCGCAATCAAAGGCGAGATCAGGTATCTTGCACTACCCGCAATACTCATCATTCCGCTGGCTTTTGAATATTCATCCTTTGTAAGCATATCGGTAACGATTGCCCTATACGCCGGATCAAGTAATGACGAAAATACAGAACTTATAAAAACTCCGATGCATATCTGATAAACTTGGGCTTCACCGATAAACATACATACCAGAATAAAAATAAGTCCGATTCCCGACATACCGTCTCCTATCATCATGAGAAGACATCTGTCATATCTGTCAGCAAGAACTCCTGCTATGGGACTCAGAAGAAGTACCGGAAGAAATGCAAGCAGTGCAACAAGCGATGCACTTGCCGCACTTCCTGTTTTCTGAAGTACGTATACACTAAGTCCAAAACTTGTGAGTCCTCCACCGATTGAGGAAATAAACTCACCACTCCACATAAGTAAAAATTTTTTATAATTTGATCTTTGTTCCATTATTCCATCCTTTTAAATACCGACAGATTGTCGGTCATGATTTAAAATATATGAGGTCCCTAAGACCTCACATACAAAATATTTATTTAATCAATTCAGTTACTTTAATATTATATTCATGATAGTTTTAGCAAGACTGTTTTCCTTTGCACCGAGAAGACGTTCAGTATGATAAATAAAAGCTTTTGTCTTCCTCTCTTTTTCTTCGGGAGACAGTTCAAGCAGATCATCAAATGCACTGCTTGAATAGATCATTATCATTTCAGCAGCATCAAGAGGATATTTAGTATTAAATATCTTCTCCTTATTCCCCTCTTCTATAAGCTCAGCTATAAGAGGAACAACACCCGAAAGCAGTCCTTCCTGCATTTTCTGATGAAGAAGAGCATTCTGAGGTTTATGCATCTGCTCAAGAACTTCAGCACCAACACCGTTGTTGATATTGAGCACAAGCATCGATCCTGTAAGTCTTTCAAATATTGGAATAGTTTTATCTTTGATTATTGCTCGTGCACGAGCGATACTATCATTCATCATCCTTTCAACTATCGCATCCAGTATCTCTTCTTTAGACTTAAAATGATGATATAACGTACCTCTAGCTATACCTATTTTCTTGATAATGTCATTTGTACTTGCATTATCAAACCCCTTCTCAGCGAACAGTTGTTCCGCAACATCAAGGATTTCGCCCTTTCTTTCATCAGCTGATTTAACAATTCTCATGATATTTACCTTTCAAATTTAAGCCGGCTCAACCGACAGGTTGTCGGTTAAGATAAATATATCATCATACCGACAGGTTGTCAATCCCTATTTTCCGCTACTCCATGAAAAATGGTAGCGGGGAATCCCACCGACGGCTCGGCCGCCTTTCAGGCCGGGCTTCGACCCGAACAGTACACCGTACTGTTCTCTCGGTGCAAGCACCGAGGTCTCGCCGTTCGATTCCTCGATGTATAATCCACGAAAAAAGGATGGGAGAAACATAAAAGTTTCTACCATCCTTTTTTCATGGAGTAGCGGGGAATCCCACCGGCGGCTCGGCCGCCTTTCAGGCCGGGCTTCGACTCGAACAGTACACCGTACTGTTCTCTCGGTGCAAGCACCGAGGTCTCGCCGTTCGATTCCCTTTATACCAAAAAAAACGGAAGGGAAAAACTCCCTTCCGTTTTTTATGGAGTAGCGGGGAATCGAACCCCGGTCCAAAGACCCATCCATTACGGTATCTCCCATCACAGGCAGTCAATTAACATTCCCTACGTCATACGCCGTCTGCCAGGCTTATGATTTCAGTAGCTTCATGATTCTTCCCTGCCCTCAAAGCTTTGGGAGGAAGTGCTCCGACTCTTCGATGCCCGTATCACATGCATCGGATGACACGTGGCGGACAGCTGCCATTAGGCAGCGAGTGCTACTCTATCGTTAGCGTTTATTTTTTTTAAAGGTTTTTACGAGGTCCCTCACCTCGGATGGCTGCCCTAATTTCCAAATCCCTGTCGAAACCAGTACTACCCCGGTTACGCATTATTCAGCGGCATCTGTTGTTGAGCCGTCTGCATCCGTTGCAGATGCATCATCAGCTCCGACAAAATCCATACCTGCATAAAGGTCTGAATACTCTTCTGCCCACATATTATCAAACCATGTATTATACTGAAGAGATGAAACTGTCTTGTTCTGTTCCGCTTTCCTCTTCTGATACTTATATATACCTCTTCCGAGAGGTATACCTACCAAAGCACCTAAGCCAACGGAAAGAACTACAACCCAGAGTGCTGTCTTAAGCTTCTGTTTTCTTATTTCTTTCGCTCTGTTCTTCTTCTCTTTCTTATGCTTATCAACCTTTGCCTGACTCATAACGATCACCTTTTATAATCCCATGCAGCTTAAGTTATCTGCAGGACTAATATCCTTATTTTTGTGTATCAATCATATAACTGTTTATGATTGGCACCAATTAGTTATTTTACATATAATACAAACGAAAATCAAGTCAAAAAGCGCATTTCAGATTTTATATAAGTTCAAAACTTATTTCAGATTTCTTACCTTAAACTCTCTTGCAGCTTCCCTTTGCTGATCTTTCTTTGCAATATCCGCTCTCTTATCATATAGCTTCTTACCTCTTGCCAGTCCGATCTCAACCTTGACATTGCTTCCGTTCCAGTAAACCTTGAGCGGCATGATAGTATAGCCTTTCTCTTTGATCTTTCCGGCAAGTCGGTTTATCTCATACTTGTGAAGCAGGAGTTTTCTTTTTCTGAGCGGATCCTTGTTGAATATATTTCCCTTCTCATATGGATTGATATTCATTTTATAGATAAATATCTCACCATTCTCTATTCCCACATATGACTCCTTTATGGAACAGTTTCCCTGTCTCAGGGACTTAACCTCTGTACCGAAAAGTTCGATTCCCGCTTCAAAGGATTCGTCTATAAAGAAATCATGATATGCTTTCTTGTTGTTCGCTATGAGCCTGATGCCCTTCTCTTTAGCCATTACTTGTCTCCGTAAATTCAAAGTCTATTACTCTGTCTATCTTGTCGCAGCGTACAACAGATACTCTGACTCTGTCACCGAGTCTGAACTTTCTACCCGTAGCCGCTCCGACCATTTCCATTTTGCTTTCGTTGTAATTATAGAAATCATCATTAAGAGTTGCAACACTAACTGCACCCTCAATGGTATTATCAAGTTCAACAAATATATTCTGTGATGTAAAGCCTGAAATCATTCCGTCAAATTCCTCGCCCAGATGAAGTGACATATACTCGATTTCCTTGAGCTTTTCAACATCACGCTCCGCATTTTCAGCTCTTCTCTCCTTGAAAGAATTATCCTCTGCAACCTTCGGTAAAAGCTTCTTATAATGACGAAGCCTCTTCTCATCAAGCTTTCCGTGAAGATTCTCCTTGATGATCCTGTGAATCTGAAGATCGGGATATCTTCTTATAGGTGAAGTAAAATGACAATAATACTTACAACCCAGGCCAAAATGTCCCGAACAATCCGTACTGTATCTTGCCTGCTGCATGCTTCTGAGTGTAAGTCTTGTAACGAGCGCCTCATACGGTTTTCCGGAAATGTTATCCAGAAGCTTCTGAAATTCCATAGGATGCATCTTATCACGGCTGACCTTGAAGTAAAGTCCGAAGCTTCTGATCACAGCCCTGAGTGCATCAACCTTCTCTTCATTCGGAACCTCATGGATTCTATACTCGAAAGGAATATCTGCCCAGAAATACTCTTCAGCAACCGTTTCGTTCGCTATTAGCATAAAGTCTTCAATGATCCTGGTTGCATCATTTCTCTCATACGGCTTTACTTCGATAGGCTTATGCTCTTCATCAACTATGATCTTCGTTTCGGAAACATCAAAATCTATAGAACCACGTCTACGTCTGTTTTCTCTTAGCTTTAGAGAAAGTTCAAGCATAAGTCTGAACATAGGGATCAGCTTCTCATATCTTTCGACAGGTGCTCCTTCTCTATCTTCAAGAATCGCTGCAACATCCGTATAGTTCATTCTCTCGTTAACATTTATAAGGCCCTCACATATCTCATGTGATACAACTCTGCCCTTGTCATCGATATCCATCATGACAGAAAGCGTAAGTCTGTCCTCATCATGATTCAGCGAGCAGATACCGTTTGAAAGCTGATGAGGCAGCATCGGAATCACGCTGTCAATAAGATAATTGCTGGTACCACGTCTAAGAGCCTCCTTATCAAGCGGAGAATTTTCCTTAACATACTCCGAAACATCTGCAATATGAACTCCGAGATGATAGATTCCGTCCTCATAACTGAGCGATATCGCATCATCAAGATCCTTCGCATCCTCACCGTCTATCGTAACAGTATCAAGGTCGCGGAAATCACGGCGTCCTTCCTTCTGTTCGGGAAGTACGCTGTCAGGAATACTCTTCAGCTCATATTCAACATCATCCGGAAATTCTACCGGAATGTTATAGCTTTTTATAACAGATAAAATGTCCGTCGCCGGATCATCTATATGCCCAATAACCTCTGTAACTACTCCTGTCGGAGATTTCTTTCCCGAACCGTAATCCTGAAGTTCTACTATAACAAGACTTCCTGTTACCGCTCCGAGGCTGGCCTTCTCAGGTATGAAGATATCATCAGCTATCTTCTTATTGTTCGGAATGACAAAACCATATCCGTCACATGCTTCGTATACACCGATCAGCCCTGTTATGCCTCTGTTAAGTATTCTTACAACACGTGCCTCGGTTTTCATATCACCGTATCGTGCACTCTTAGTTATCTGGATAAGAACCTTATCATCATGAAATGCATTCAGCGAATCTCTTTCGGAAACAAAGAAATCATCCTTATATCCATCAACTCTTACAAATCCGAAGCCTCTTCTTGTACTCATATAAGTTCCGACAAGAACATTATCCGGTGGAAGCATGTATCTGTTATTCTTTGTCTTAACTATACTTACTTCATCTTCCATATCATTAAGAAGCCTCAGGAAAAAATCCTCTTCCTCGGCTCTTATATCAAAAAGGCTTTTAAGGTCTTTGAACCTTAATGGTCTGTAATCCTTCAACGCCATAGCGTCAAGCAGCTTCTCATGCATTTCATCACGAAACTGCTGTTCTTCTTCCGAATATTCTATTTCTTTAAATTCTCTATCCATAAATACCCCCAACGATGTGCAAATACCTCCATCATGCAACATATAGATTATATCACACAAATACGTTCAAATTCCACTACGCTCAATTTCCACTGTGCTCAATTTCCACTGTGTTCAAATCACGCTATTCACGGGTATGCACCATCGGCTGTTCCTGATCATTTTTTCGCAGCAGACTAAGTTTACCTTAAATGCATAAAAAATAAGGTGCTCTGAATTAACAGAGCACCCGTATTATCAGTTATTTCATCGTAACCACTTTGAACCAAGAGCAGCGGCAAGTATAATAAAGAGAACACCCAGAACTGCTGTAAGTCTCTTGATAACAGCTTCCTTAGAATGCTTCTTGTTCTTGCTCCAATATGTATCAACTGTTCCTGTCATAGCGGAACCAAATCCGTTGTCCTTTCCTTCCTGTGAAAGAACTATTATTGTAAGTGCAACTGCAACTATTATAAATGCGATCGTTAATGCGATTTTCAAATCTAATCCCTCCAAAAAAGCGCCATTCAGCGACTATCTAAAATCATACTGTGCTATATTATCACAATATAATTTATCAGTCAAGCCTGAAAAGATGATAATTTTCAGAATCATATTTTTCATATATCGCATAATCTACATCCTCACCGGCATTCGTGGAAACTCCCGAAACAAGACCATTATATCCGCTAGGACAAAGTATCATAACTTCAGGTCTTGAATACCAGTGATCCTCCTGACTATGATTCCACTCTACCCAGTAATATACAGGTTTCTGTTCACCGTTAACTATTACATCAAATGTAGAGTAATCTTCTCCGTAAGAGTCTGTGCCCGAGTCATATGTAGAATCAACAATTTCAGGATGGAAATAATCATCAACCCACAAGCTATAATGGAATCCGTTATCATCAAATACCTGATCTTCGAATTTAATATCAAAATGAAGATATTTCTTAACATAGCCGGTAAGGTCCATATCATTTTCTGTGCCAAACTGAATAACATCATCAGTAAGTTCTTCCGTCGTATACTCTACAAGTGCAACACTTGCTGTTCCATAAAGTGTATTATCATCATATGCAGCAGTCGAGAAGTCATAATACTCATTAAGCTTCATATCTGTCTTAATTCCATACTTCTCAAATCCCGGCTGTTCATCACCTCCCGATAATCCACCTGTCACTTCGGTTGTAGATTCAGTTGTAGATTCAGTTGTAGCTTCGGTCGTAGGATCTTCAGGATCTCCGCCGTAAATATCTTCTTCATTAAAATCAGCTACATACCATTTGTCGCCTTGCTTTACAAGAGTCACAATATAAACAATAGGCTCATCAAAAGGTTCGCCGTCCAGATCCATATGCATATCCATGGAACACTTTATTGTTGCCGCATCATCAGCTGCAACATCAGCACCAAACTGCTCTTTCAGGCTCTGCTTAACTGTATCGATATCTGCTTTTTCAACATCACCTACACTGATATTACGGAATTCAACTCCGTAATCTTTAAACTGGTCTAATGCAGCCTGAAGTTCTTCCATTGAGCCATCATCAGTAGCTGCAACTTCAGGTGCCAGACACTCTTTCATTTTGCCCGCATCCAAGCCAGCATAACTATCCATGAAGTTCTTTGCAACTTCCTTAATTGCCTCTTCGGAATCAGAATCAGAACCACCGATTTCAGGATCTTCTCCGCCTATTCCTATCGGATCTTCTCCACCATCATCCTGTCCTATTTCTTCCATATTGGCAACGTACCACTTACTGCCCTGTTTAACTACGATAAGATCTAATTCAGTTACTTCATCCATGGTTTCACCCATGAAATCCATATGCATATTGAATGAGCATCTTATCTTTGCTGCATCCTTGACAACTATATCCAGTCCCGTCTGTGTCTTTAAATCCTGTTTAGCCTTTTCTGCATCAAGCATTTCAGGCTCTCCGATCTTTATATCAGTAAATTTAACACCGAAGCCCTTGAGCATATCAAAGGAACTCTGAACTTCTTCAACCGATCCGCCCATCCCGAGTTCATCAATATTATTCTTAACTTCCGGTGCCAATGTATCGATCATCTTCTGAGCATCCATCTCAGTATATGCATTAATAAACGCTTCTGCTGCTTTCTCAGGTTTTCCGCCCTTGAGTCCGAATACATCAAATACAAAGATAAGCAGAACGGCTGCTATAAGAACTGCCGCACCGGATATAAGTCCTATTACAAGCCCCTTGTTTACAGGCTTCTTAAATTCAGCCGAACCTGATGATCCACCCGGTGCCGGAGGCTGAGGTGAACTATACTGCTGCGGTCTGTTCTGCGGTGCACTCGGCTGTGGCTGACTTCCGTACTGGGATGCTCCCTGCGATGCACTTGGCTGCTGGCTGTACTGCTGCGGTCTGTTCTGTGATGAACCTGACTGTTGCTGGCTGTACTGCGGTGCACTCTGCTGCGGCTGGCTTCCGTACTGTGATGCCCCCTGCGGTGTGCTTGGCTGCGGCTGACTGTACTGCTGCGGTCTGTTCTGTGATGAACCTGACTGCTGCTGGCTGTACTGCGGTGTGCTCTGCT
Source organism: uncultured Lachnospiraceae bacterium (assembly GCA_946405625.1). Taxonomy (GTDB): domain Bacteria; phylum Bacillota; class Clostridia; order Lachnospirales; family Lachnospiraceae; genus Eubacterium_Q. The sequence continues at coordinate 52,808 of CAMJHQ010000023.1, forward strand.
GTGGCTGGCTTCCGTACTGGGATGCTCCCTGTGGTGCACTTGGCTGCGGCTGACTGTACTGCTGCGGCGTACTCTGCATTGCACTCGGCTGTGGCTGACTGTACTGCTGCGGCGTACTCTGCGGTGCACCCTGCTGTGGCTG
>CAMJHQ010000024.1 GCA_946405625.1 uncultured Lachnospiraceae bacterium
CGGATCAATCATCATCTAGCAGATTGCTCATCATCTCCGGATCAATCATCATCTATACCGATCAGATTCTGCGTCAGCTTTTTGTAATCTCTGTAATATGTAACAGCCACAACTTTGTTGCTTGTTCCGTTTACCGTCATAACAAGACAGTCATTGTTCTTTTTATTATAATAATAGTACGCATTTGATTGTCCGCCTGCCAGATCAAGGATTGTAACCATACACTTTTCATATACATAGGTTGTCTTCTTAACTGCTTCGGCTTCCGTCATACCTACGCTTACGCCGTACATTTCCCATTTTCTTTCGGCAAGATGTATTCCTCCAAACTCTCCATCAACCATGAAAGGATATATATCCCCGCCGGAATAAGCCTCTATAGTGATATTGTCAGCCAGTTTCGGTATATACTTATCCATTTTCGTATCTCTGGTAAATTCTCCGTCGATCTGGGCGTCCAGCTCATCATAAGATGAATGCATAAAAGGCGTAAGATCCTTCGTTTTGGGATGAATTACCGTTTTATAAAGTATTACCGGTAAAATCAAAAGAATTATCACCGCAATGATAAACTTTATCAACTTAACATCAAACAGGAATTTAGCACCTGAATCTTTCGGTACTGTCGCATATCTCCTGTCGGGTATTATCGGCGGAGAAGCCGGCGGTCTTATACTGCTTCCCTGCGGATTTACAACATCAAACTCAAGTTCCGGATTAAACTCCGGTTCGCCGTTTCCGCCTTCCTTCGGCTCCCGTGCCGTAGTACTCTCAGTCCAGGAGCTGCCGTAATAACCTCTTGCCGGTTCATCTCCCGAATCATCATGCTTTATCTGTAATGCCATTTATCTTTCCCCCTGATAAATATAATACTTATTTTTTCTTTACTTCTTGTAATACTTTTCCAGTGCACTGTATAGCACTTTACCCGAATCATTCTTCGGGATTTCATCTATCACAACAGGATTAAATGCAACCTGATTAAGTCCTGTCTTCATTGCAACAAAACTCTTTACCTCATCCTTAAGGCTTTCATCCGTTACAAAGATATACATATGATCGTCAATTCCTCCGCAGGCTACTCCTATCCCTTCGAAGTGTCCCTTGATCATACGCTCAACCTCATCAAGATTTACCCTGTTGCCGTAAACCTTAAGAAATCTCTTCTTTCGTCCAACGATATAGTAGAAGCCTTCCTCATCAAACTCTGCCATATCACCGGTCTGAAGAATTCCGCCTCTCTCATCACCGAGAGCAAGGTCTTCACCCTTCTCGGCATAACCCAGGGTTACATTCGGACCTTCATATACAAGCTCGCCCGTTACGCGAGGTGTAGTTATATTCTTACCATCAGTATCTATCAGATGAAATGTACCGCCCGGTATGGCAATTCCCATAGAACCGCATTTGCTTACGGCATACTCTGCAGGAAGATATCCCATTCTTGCGGTGGCCTCACACTGACCATACATAATGATAAATTTCTTACCATTCTTTTCAGCATAATCAGCAAACTTACTGTGAAGCTCTACTATAAGCTTTCCACCCGCCTGAGTCATGTATCTGAGCGACGGTAGATCCATTCTTGTAAATCTGAGCTTATCGAGCATTTCATATGTGTATGGAACACCACCGAAGGATGTTGCTCCCTCAGACTTGAAAAATGTCCAGAAATCCTTCTGCATCAAGCCTTTATCTGTAACCAGGAGCTCCGCTCCCACAAGAAAATGACTGTTAATTATCGAAAGTCCGTATGTATAATTCATCGGAAGCGTTGTGATCGGCTTCTCACTTGAATCAAGCTCCAGATACTCCGCAATGGACTTTGCATTTGCAAGAACATTGCTATAGCTCTGACGGACAAACTTCGGACTTCCCGTCGATCCCGATGTTGTAAGAAGAAGGCACAGTTCATCATTCAGAGTATATGACTCATCATAGTTTGTCTTAAGGAGAACATAATCCATAAATGAATATACATTCTCGAAATCCTTGAAATCTTCTTCCATATCTTCCGGACCCCAGATAAAAGAAGGCTTATATATGCTAAGAAGGTTATCCAGAAGTTCTCTCTCGAGAGCAGCACTAAGAAGTACCGGAACAACTCTTTTTTCAATAAATGATGCATATCCGACAACCGAACCTACTGTATTTCGGCATAACGAAAAGACAAGGCATCTCTCTCCTATCTTCTCGTATATAGCTGCCTTTTCCTTACAAAGTCCCTCATATGTAACGATGCTTCCAAACTCATCCTTAACGGCAGGAGCATCCCCAAATCTGCTAAAATCCCACATAACAAGTCCTTTCCGACAGCCGCTTTACGATACCCCTGCAGCTATCTGATTTTCTATAAATATGCCTGCACTGTACTTACAGCTGCCATTATTACCGCAAGGAGAAGACATGCAACTTCAATGAAGATTCTGCTCTCCGTCTTTCCTTCGATACATTTTCTCTTAAATGCTAATCCGAGTGGAAGAATAAGCGGAATAAAATACCAGCCCTGAATTCCACCGAATAATCCACTCATTCTATTATTCATAGCAAAATGACCTGCTGCCATAATGCCTGCTGTAAGAATCACTGCAAGCACTGCAAGAATACGTCCCTTAGCAGAGATTACATTTTCAGAATCCTTCTTACTGCATATGATCATCTCGACTATGATAACCAATCCGACAATGATCCAAATGATACTGCTATATCCGAACAGTCCCTTACCGAATACTCCTCCGAACAACTGACCTATCCAGTTTGAACCGGTTGCTGCATTTGCGATGTCAGCATCAGCCGGAACAGAATAACCGCTTGCAACTATGTACCAGCCGATTCCCGCTGCCACTGAAGTAAGAAGCGTGATACATTTATATGCTTTCGCGCCTATCTTCGATGCAAATCCTTCATCCTTTACAAGGAATATAAGGAGTACGAGCGGCAAGAATCTAAGTCCCGAAAATGCGATAAGAATACTCATCAGAAGCAGAACTGCCTTATCTATAAGTTTTACCTTATCCTTACTCATTGTTCTACAGATATATGCTATATAGAAAAGCGTCATAGCAAGAAGTGTGCCCTCTGCAGAATATGAAACCATAAGCGCCAGAGATACAGGATTCATTGCTACCGCAAGCATGAGCAGGCGTCTGTCAGGTATCAGGCAGATAGCTCCTATAACAAGTAGCATATTGATAAGCAGTGCAAAGAACCGACCGAATCCGTAGAACAGGAATACATTCTGCGTAAACATACTTCCAAGCTTAAGACCAATGGCCTGTGGAATATATGCAGTCGGAGAATTAAGTGCCTGAACAGGATTATCTACTGTAATATAATCCGTTGCAAAATTATGCTCCATCAGATTTTCCTGACGGGTATAAAGGAAACTTGCCCCAGTATCCGACTTAACTGATTTGGTTACATTTTTTATGCCATTATATAGCTCCTGGGATATGGTAGCAGTTCCCACAGCATTTTCAGACTTATCAGAAAAAAACTTCCCTTCAGATATTTCGAAAGCTCGAAGGAAATGTCCTTCTTCATCAAATACGCTGTTGTAAGGTGTGATAAGGAAGAATACTACTGCTGCCGCAGCAAAAATCATAGAAAAAACAAATGATTCCTTCTTGCCTTTCTTGTAAAACAGGAATGCGATAAGCCCCAAAAGAACGAGCGAAAGCTCAATAGAATAGATATAACTTGCAAATGAGCTGTAAACTGTTGTATGTACCCAGTTCCTGCCATTAAGGCCAATCGAACCATAACCGTAATCCGAAGATTTACCTGTTATAATTCCAATATTACTATCTTCCTCTGCCCATGCATCCAGATAATAATTTGCATTCTGCATCAGGCCAAGTCCCTCGAATGACAGGAAATAGTATCCGTCAACGATATCATCAGAATGTACTTCCCACTGATTAACCGGCAAGCCATAAGGTTCCAGCATATCGATAATGATAAAGCTGTTCTTATCCGGATCAGGAGTCATGTAAATCCTTACTCCGTATGTATCATCAGTCGGAATCGAAATAACCTGCGTTGTTTTTTCTTCCTTTGCAGGATAAACCAATTCATATTCGTCACCCGGAACAAGTGCACTTTCCTTAGCCTTTGAGAAGAACAATGCATTGATTCCAAGAATGGCAATTTCCGCTATGATAAGATATATAAAAACACCCATGGTTTCATTCTTGGAAAGCGTGATCTCATCCTGCTTCTTCTTAGCCATTTTCGGCTTCTTTGATTCGGATTCATCTTCCTGCCCTGTCTTCTCATATTCTTCGTTTTCCGTAATGTTCTTGTTGTCGTCCATTTCTTAACCCTTCACGTAATAGTCTTAATCTTTAGTAAGTCATATAAAATTATACCATAAACAAGACAAAAACCCACTAAGTTTTCTCATACTCAGTGAGTTTTGTCATCTTTTTTATATACGATCATAAATACTATAGCATAATACAGGCTGAGCAAGGTAAGTAATGCCAGATAGAACAGTACCGCACCTCTAAGCTCATGCTTTCTTACAATCATGTCAGAAAGGATAAATGCCACAGCAGCACATAAGATATAACCTGAACAAACAAGCTTCTGATGTCTCATAATAGTAAGTGCATTGACAAAGATGCCTGCCAATCCCATAAATCCACTGGCTACAACTATCAAAAGTATATCGGCCTTATAAGGTGCGAGATCCGTGTTATATAAAAGCGACATAACCGGAACTCCGATTGCATACGCTCCTATCAGACACACTACTGTGATCACAAGAACATAGAACAACTGCTTCAAAAAAAGTCTTATAAACTGCTTCTTTTCCCTTTCTGCCCACATACGGGATATTTTTACCATGATCGGATTAAAAATGAAACTCGACAGAAGGCCTACCACAAAGACAGGCATGGTAACATATCCATATATAGCCTGTCCCTTATCATCCATAAATCTGTCAATTGAATATTTCGGAGCAGAGCCAATATAACTGGAGAAAAAGTTTGCAAGGAAAAGAGGCATAACTGCCAAAAACAATTTCACCACTTTTGAAGCTATCAGCTTTCCCTTACCATTTACTGTATCCAATGTTTCACGCGTCATAATAAGAAACAAGGTCATAACCGCAAAAGTATATATAGTAGAAATCGTAACCGAAAACAAAAGATTACGAGAAACTATCACAAGTACAATAAAGAGAATTATAGTTGATATAACACGTAATGCCATGCATTTCGCTCCAATATCAAGCCTTCCCTTCTTCTGATAATCACCGTAGTAAACATCTTCATAAGCTTCCGCAACGCGCATCATACACATCCATATGACTACACCGGTCTTGAACGCTGAATATCCCACCGTAAATGCCGAATAAAGTGTATATACTACAGAGACCATTATCATTGCTGCGCATGATATAACTCTCGACATATGATAATCTCTGAACGAAAATTCATCCTTCAGATCCGAAACCTGATACGGACGCATTCCAAATTTACCGATAAAAAGGAACAAATTGGAGCTTGTATTACCTAAAAGATATATTCCCCTCATATCCATGCCTAAAACATGTGAAATAACTATAAGCATAATAACGGACTGAAAAGCCGAAGTCATACCGCTGACCATGTTCCAGAAAGCACCGCTGTGAGTTATATTTTTACTTGTCATTAGGAAGTTTTTAAGTTTATTCACAATCAGGTGTACCCTTCGATATAATCCCTATATTCCTCTTTAAATATAAATAAGTTTCACAACAATATCCAAAAATCTATAAAATCAAATTTAACCTTCACCAATTACAATAAATAGTTTCCTGTAAGTCAGCTTACAGCATACCCAACTCATCAGGAAACTAATTTACAAAATTGCACAGTTTTATTTATTGAATATTATTTTAAATCATAAAATGACTTTTTCAAATCGATAGATTCATTATTTACCATATAAAGAATCTTTTCTGCAATCCTTTCAGAAGCATGTCCGTCGCCATAAGGACTCACTACCTTTCTACATAATTCTTTATGTGCATCACTAAGTGCAGTATCTATTCCTCGCTTTATACTCTCCGCATCATCATTACAATTAATAATACTATCACATTGTAATCTTCCTCTTTGTCTATCACCTATATTAACTGTTGGAATACCAAATGCAGGTGTTTCAATAATTCCACTAGATGAATTTCCTAAAACAAATTCTGCAAATCGCATAAGAGATAAATACTTTCGGACACCTAATGAAGAAAAAACATAAAGATTATCTATTCTATCAGCCGCCTGATCCAGTAGTTCATTAATTCTAGCCCCACCCTGATCAGCATTTGATTTTGTAACAATAAATGAAATGTCCGGAAAACAATTAATAGCCTCAATAAAAGCATTAATTTTATCGTCAACTAAGCCATTATCCATAGTAACAGGATGATATGTACATAATGCATATTTATGAACAGATATTCCAATACTATTTAGTGCCTGTTCCTTACTCATATCTGCAATAGACAGAATATTATCTAAACTTGTTGATCCATAGTTAAATACTCTATCCGGAGATTCTCCCAATTGAATAACTCTTTTTTTACTATCCTCATTTGTAACAAAATGAAGATAACTAATTTTCGTTATTGCATGTCTAATCCATTCGTCAATAGCACCTTCTGTAATATCTCCACCACAAAGATGAAATATAGGTGTTTTCGTATTTCCCGCAGCAATTGCAATAGCCAAAGTTTCATATCTATCACCCAATAAAACAACCGCATAGTATCTGTTTTTAATAAACAGTTCAGTAAACTTTGATAACGTATTTGCCTGATTGTTAGAAATGTCCCATTCCGTTTCAGATCTGACAGGTATCTGGATCTTATGATCAATCCTTACTCCATCTTCTAATATTTCATTTATAGTTGAACCATATGCGTCACTCAGATGAGTTCCAGTTACTATGAGATCCACTTTAAAATTATCATTTTCATTTTTTCGAAGTTCTTTTATAATCGGTGCTAATAGGCCATATTCCGCTCTGGTTGCTGTTACTATTGCAATTCTTTTCATAGTTCGATTAATTCATCCTCTTCAAAATCTCTTTTTGCAACTTTTCCAACCACATCAAACCATCTCATTGGGCTTATTCCCGTACCTGGTCGTTTAACAGTCAAGTTTTCTTCAGTAAACACTTCACCGCATTTAATATTTTTACATGCCACAACACTTTTTCTTGCGACCGAAATATTCTTTATTTCCGACGGCGATGGCGTTTTATCTCCTGATCCAATTGCTTTCTCAATGTTTCTAATGCCCTTTACCATCATCTCCATTTCATGAGGTTCAAGGCTCGCCTTATGATCCGGACCTTCGAGATTGTTATCTAATGTAAAGTGTTTTTCAATAATTGTTGCTCCCATAGCTACAGCTGCAATAGGAACTTCTATTCCTTTTGTATGATCAGAATACCCTACTTCGTATCCAAATATATCCTTTAGCGTATTCATTGCCTTCAGATTTACATCTTCATATGGGGTCGGATATTCGGTATTACAATGAAGCAGCTTAATACTTCCTACACCATAATTAGTTAATACATCAATTGCATCTTTTATCTCAGAAATATTACACATGCCTGTCGACATAACTACAGGTTTGTGAGTTTGGGCAATAGCTCTAAGATATGGAAGATTTGTTACTTCTCCTGATGGAATCTTCCAAAATGGCATATCAATACTATCCAGAAATTCAATACTTGCTTGATCAAAAGGAGTTGATAAAAAACATATCCCAACTTTGTCGCAATATTCTTTAATTTTTATAAACTCATCATAAGATAATTCCAGTTTCCGAAGCATATCTATCTGAAATCCATCACCAGTAGTACCCTGCTGATACTTAGCTTTTTTTGCATTTTTTGATACTAGTGCCGAAGAATCAAATGTTTGAAATTTGACACAGTCAACTCCAGCTTCTTTAGCAGCATCAACCAATTGACATGCCATTTCAAAACTGCCGTTATGGTTCACTCCTGCTTCTGCAATTATATATACGCTCATTATTGCACCACCTTACATGGATTACCATAAGCCTTAACTTTGGTAGGAATATCCTTAACAACAACACTTCCGGCACCAACGATAGATTGACTTCCAACTGAAATACCTTGTATCACGACAGTCCCTGCCCCAATGTGAGTTTCATCACCTATTGATACATTACCACATATTGTTGTCCCGGGACTTATATGTGAAAAGGATCCGACTACACAATCGTGTTCTATAATCGATCCAGTATTTAATATAGCACATTCCTTAACCAATGAATTTGTATTAACAACAGCTTTCTTTCCGATATATACACCCTCTTTTATCTCACAATTATTAGCAACAATAGCTGTAGGATCTATAATCGTAGCAATACTAATTCCATATGATTTAACCATCTCATATAGTTTTTTTCTTATTCTTACATCACCGACACTACCGACTGATATAAACGCTTCATTCCACCCTTTTTTATATAATGCCTCTATATCATCATCAGTACCAATAACAGGAACCGCTGACATTGAAGAATCATTATTATCAATAATACCTATCTCATCATATAAATTCATGGAAATTATACTATCAACAATTGAACGGCAATGTCCGCCCCCTCCAATTAATAGTAATCGTCTCATAATCACTCCTAACCATTTAAGTCAAACTGTTTAAAAGTGTTTTAATCTCATTCGATACAAAAATAATTTCTTCTTTTGTAATATTTGTACTAGAAGGAATATTTAAAATACAATCCCTATAAGTTACTGCTTTATCAATTTCAAATGCATCACAATGCCTATAAGGCTTCTGCTCATTTATCAATCCCCATATAGCTCTCGTCTGTATTCCACACTTTTCAAGTTCTAAAATGATTTCCTTCATCGGTGTTTTTATTTTTTCTCTATTAATCTTGAGAGAATAAAACCATTTATTTGATAACGTCCCATCTCTGAATTGCATTAATCGTGCAAGATCAAAATTATCAAACTCTTTCTTATAAGTTTCATAATTGCTCTGTTTTCTATCAATAAACATCTGAAGTTCTTCCATCTGAGCAACTCCAAGCGCTGCTTGAATATTAGTCATCCGATAATTGTATCCAATTTCTTCATGCATATAAAAATGCGGATCATCCTTTGCTTGTGTCGACAAATATCTCATATGGTCAACAACATCTTTTTTCAAGGATGTTACTGCTCCTCCTCCGCCAGTAGTTATAATCTTGTTTCCATTAAAACTATATGCTCCAAAATCTCCTATTGTTCCTGCATATTTTCCTTTATACTTCCCTGAAGTATAATATGTACCTAACGCCTCTGTTGCATCCTCTATCACAATAATATTGTATTTCTCGGCAATTTCAGTTATGGCCTCCATGTCTGCCATATTTCCAAAAACATGAACTACAACCATTGCTTTTACTGGTTTACCTTTATATTTCAGAACGCCATCAGAATAATCACATTCTTCCCGACAGAACTTTTGTAATTTCACCGGATCCATACATAAACTTTCATCGCAATCCATAAAAACCGGTTCTGCAAATTGATATCTTACCGGATTTACTGCTGCTATAAATGTCAATGTTGGAACTATCACAACATCTCCAGGTTTCACCCCCGCTTCCACTAAGGAAAGATGTATTGCAGAAGTTCCTGATTGACAAGCCGCAACGTTTTCTACACAAAGAAAATTAGCTAAATCACTCTCCAACTGTGAGATATATGCTCCTCCTGTAGAAACCCATCCCTGCTCAATTGCATCATCTACATACTTTCTTTCATTTCCTTCAAAATTGGGAATTGATAAAGGAATAAACTTACTCATCTTCTAATCCTACTATAAAAATCCAAATCACATTTTTCCATCTAAAGATTTCCCTGTTTCTATATGTTCAAAATTCGGAAGATAATTACTCAATATCCTGACTATATCTTCTTTTGAAACAGTCAATTTATCAAACGCTTCATTTAATGAATCAAATAATGTATTGATTTTTGTTTTGTCTGGAATCTCCTTTCCAGTGATAACTCCAAGCGAATAAAACCTATCTTCATCAATAAGCTCGTTTTCTGTATAGAACTCTTCATATGGTTTCTCACCTGAAGTATCTGATTTTTGAAAAAATACTGGATATTCTTTTCCGCCCTGTTTCAATCCTGATGATTTAGCAATAGCCTCATCCTCAGATTCGCACTCAAAAACACTATATCCATTTTCTTTTAAAAGATTTCTCCCTATTTCATCAAACGTCATCATTTGAGACTCTTTTAGTTTCGGATAAAAAACCTCTCTGTTTTCACCTAACATACAAGCCAACATACATATCTGCCCACTTTCTTCAGGAGAAACAAAATATCTTCTAACATCCGATGGGCCTGATAAAGGCTGAAGCTTCTGAATTCTCTCCAAAAAACCAGCTGGTAAAGATCCATTTGAAAAAGCAACATTTGCAAACCTTGCTGTCTTTACAGGAAATCTATCAGAGTAACTGAAAATAACATCTTCCATTATTCTTTTAGATGCCCCCATAATATTTACCGGATTTGCCGCCTTATCGGTAGATACACAAAAATATACCTCTGGCGGAAAATCAGACAACAAATCAAGTAATCCTTTTGCGTTGAGTACATTATTTCTTATAAGAGCTTCTACAGAAAATATATCTTTTTCGGATCTTACATGCTTATGCGCTGAAAAATTGCCTACAATATCAAAGCCCTTACGACTTATAAACATTTTTCTAAATACATTTGATTCAAATCCCATAGGATATGTAATAAACTCATCCGGAATATATGTATTCATAGATGATCTGATGTCTCGTGTTAATTCCGTCAGTGCATTTTCATTTGTGTCAACAACAACCAATGATTTAGGTTTGAAAGGTAATAACGCTTTTATAAATGATGAACCTATAGTACCAGCTCCACCAATAACGCAAATTGTCTTGTTTTGTATTTTTTTCTGCAATTTATCTTTATTATCCCAGATATCATTGACAAACAAAGAACTATCTCTTTTAATAACAATTTTGCATATAAACTCACTTATGTCTATCATCGTTACATTCACCTCATAAAAACAGATCGTGATTATCAACAATACATTCTGCAAGCATAAAATCATATTCTGAATCAATATCAATGCTCCTATTAATAGGCATTACATAAGCGAAACTCCCCGATTGGTATAAATACTTATCATTTTTGAATCTTTCACAATTCACAATATATATTGCTCCATTCAATCTATAAAACTTACCATTTGTTTGGCGTTGTTTCATCTGATTTCGGGGAATAAAACCAGATAATTCCATATTATCTGATAAACGGCCTATCCACATCGGTGAATGTTCTGCTTCACAAACAGATACAACTGCAAATGATGCCTTTTTACTATATATATCGTAAGCATTTACAATATCATCTTTATTTCTTAACGGTGATGTAGGCTGTAACAAACAGAATGACTCAAACATCTGACCTTTATTCGAATAAAAATTTAACACCTCTTCCACAACATCCCATGTATCTGCTGAATCACTGGCGTTTTCTAAACAACGTAAAAATGGCACTTTAGCCCCATATTGTTTTGCAATTTCTGCATATTGTTGTGAATCTGTTGAAACCATAATCTCATCAAATTGCATAGAGTTTATAGCAGCTTCTATAGTGTACGCAATTAAAGGTTTCCCACATAAATTTTTAATATTCTTATTCCTTACGCCTTTAGATCCACTTCTTGCTGGAATAATCGCTATATTCCCCATAATTTATCCTTTCCAGATTGGATTACGCAATTCCCATACACCATTATTCTTTGTCCATATATGATCTGATCTCCAAGAATCTACAACTTCCCAGAATTTGTCCTCATCAATATCACAATAATCTAAGAATGTTTTAAAATACTTTTCAGGAAATTCCCCATCGTATTTCTTAACTAATTCTATCCCCTCTTCTCTACTAATATATCCATCTCTAATTTCATGTGCAGTATCAGCTGTAGCGCGACCAATTCCAAATTTAATAAATCCAAGCCAATAATGAAATCCATCAATCTCATCATCTAAAGATGCAAAATTAGTATATGTACCAATTGATCTTTCTTCAGAAGGTTTAAATCCCGTATTTTTACAACAATACTCATAATTGTTTCTAGGATTCCACTTTGTGTAATATGACATAAAATGAATCTCTGTACCATTTTCCTTAATTTTTTCAAACTCAGGAGCCATATAAGGATATAAATCTTTTATATTAATACCATATTCCATAAATTTTTCAGGTGGGATATTGGAAAAATAGTGTTTATTGTGATCGGTTATCTCTCTTGTTGGCGAATCTGCATTCTTCATATCACCGCCATATTCAACTTCTCCGTTTTCTCCATACATAATAAGCGGAATATTATATGCAACACTAATTTTTAATGGAAAATTAGTCTGTCCATATATGAATGGTTGAAACGGATCCCCCATCAATTCAAAAGAAAGCTTTGTTAACAATCTTTTAACTTTTTGATTTGGTGAACCCAAAATATTATCGAAACCAGCTTCTATAAAATTTGCAAGATTCCTCTTCCCAACTGGAGAATCAACTAATGATGCCCATGTAACCGTTAATGGATGCATACCATATTTTTCTTTTAACTGATGAGCTACAAAACTACCATCTTTTCCACCTGAGCATGGTACTATTACATCATATGAGCCATCTTCCTTCCTAAAACGCTCACATAATTCTTTTAATTCTCTTTCTCGTTGTTCCCAATCTATAAATGATTGTTTTCTTTCTGCAAATCTGCATGCACTACATACACCTTCTTCATCAAATGTTATACGCGGTCTTTGATTTGACATTGTACATTTTTTACAATATCTAATTTCCTTTGGAAGATTATACATTTTTTCAACATTTTTTTTATCCATTTTACTCTCCTTATACTTCATGATACGTGTTCCAGCCATCTTCGCTACTAAACACACCACCTTTATCCATAATGGCATATAAATTAGCCATTTGAGCTTGTTTTTCTATATCAATAAGAATTGTTTTATCATCATCAAAAAACAACCGTGTCTGGTAAAACAATCCAGGTTTAAACTCTTTATCCAACTTATCATCTATATTATAATCTACTATACTAACCGTTCCTTTTTCTTGAACTTTTAACCGTTCTAATGGTTCAAAAATAAGTTTACGCTTTTTCGTTAAAACTTCTAATGACCAACGACCTGCACTTTCCCAATTTGCTTTATATGAAAACAACACACCTTTTGTCGTTTTTCCCGCTCCCGCATATTTACTCGCTTTAGAATGCCATGGTAAACTACCCTCACAAAAACTGCATATCATATTGGGGATCCCACCAAGATAAAATGCAAGATCAACAACATGTGTAGAATTTGCCAAAAACCATTCTTCTAATTCTCCTGACGGAAAGTTATACTGAGAAATAACATGTCCCCATTCTGTAAACTCAAAATTAAAAGATGTAACTCCTCCATCTTCTTTTATCAATTCTTGAGCTTTCAGTACAGATGCATAGCATCTTCGATTGTACGCAACATATACATCTGCTTTTTTTTCTTTTGCCAAAAGTGATAATTCTTTCATTTCACATTGTGACATTCCTCCTGGTTTTTCTATCAATAATTTTTTTACTCCTATTTCAAGTAATCTTTTTGAAACACTAGCTAGATTCAAGGGATTAACAGCAACAATTGCATATTCTGGAATTTGAATACTTTTATTTTTATCTATTCCTCCTCGAAATACACTTACTCCCGTTTCTTTTTCACATTCGGAAGCTGATTCTTCGCCCCTTCCTATTACTGAAAACCTTTTATCCATCGCCTTCAAAACTTTAATATATTCACGCGCCATTCCGCCAGCGCCAATAATCCATATATTATTCTCTTCCATCTTTTTACACCTCAAAATTATGTTATTGGACAGTAACCTGTTTTACTGCTATCTTTAATACTATATTTTAACGAAAATGCCTCTAATAGCGTTTTATGCCATTGTACAGTATCTTTATACTTCGTTAATCCACATTTCCCCTCTTTAATAATCTCTAATACTATTTTGTCAGTCAACTGACTCTGATAAAATATAGGAAACTCATAAACTTGCGTACTACCATTTTGTGAAATCTTCATCGTTTGGTTCATTTCCGATATCGTTATTATACTGTTTTTACAAAATAATGTAAGACAATAATCAGATTCTCCCGTTTTTTCCGAATCAAATAGTATTCTAACCTTTTCACCAATTTCACAAATGAGTTTTCCGGTAAACTCTACATATCCATTTCTTTTAGATTCTATAATCTCTTCATCCAACAAACTAGTATCTACTGTCAACTCATCATATGTATCTAATAAAAATCCCATAACGTCAATAGTATGAATCACATTACACGCAAGCCCCCAATTGGATCCATAGAGCAATACATCTAATCTATCATTGGGATTAATTCGTTTCTTTAATTCAATATACCCCGGATACATTCTACATGGACAATTTACATAGGCTTTAATACCATTTTTTTCAATTATCTGATTCACCTCATCATAATCACAGATTTGTGGAAATAAAAACTTTTCAAAAATCACATATTTTATACTTACAGTACTTATCAATTGTTCAAAGATTTTCTTTCTAACAAGCGATGACGTTGCAATAATAGCGATATCAATTGCCTCTTTAAGATGATTTATATTTTCATAACATACAATATTTATAAACTTATTATGTTTGCTTTTTTCAAATTCTTTTGCTTTATTCAATGCCTCTGCATTTACATCTATCAAAAAAAGATTTATCTTATCATGTTCTAAATTCATCAATGATTGAAAATGTCTAAAACCAATTCCTCCCACTCCTATTAATACAATATTCATAACATGCTCCTTTTCAATATCACATAATCTTCAATATCTAAAAGTCTGAATCTATAGAAAATCGTTTTATTCCTTTTCTTCTTAATATACACTTTTCACATATGGTTCCTTCATCTGATACTCCATCTAAAAAAAACGATCTATATAGTTTATACTTATCGCATTCCCACGCCTTAACCAGATCTAATTCCTTTTTCAAATCATAAAACTCCACATCATCGTGATAGGCATCACAACAAGGAACCACCTTACCAAATGCATTGATATACATTGTATCAAATAACATAGGACAAACAAATGATTCATCAATAGTATCTGAATCTTCATAAATTTGATATTCTCTTTTCATTTCTTCTATATCTTTTAATCCTGATAAAATAATAGGTATAAAAAGGATATCATCTACCAAATCTCCAAAAACTTTTTTTACATCTTCTATAACATATTGCGTTTTTTTAGTAACTACACATGATAATGATATCGCCAAATCACTATTTCTTATATTTCTTTGATTAACTATATATTCAATATTCTTTTTAACTATTTCAAAATCATCTGTCTTATGAATCATTCGATAGGTTTCAGAATCACCAGCATTAACGGAAAACCTTATACTATCTAAGCCTGCATCAATTAAAGCATCAATTTTATCATAATTTGCAAGTGTTCCATTTGTTGTAATAAATGTATAGCTAAAGCCTAATTGCTTAGAATACTTAATCACTTCAATTAAATCCTTATACAAGAACACTTCGCCTGCCAAATAAAACCCTATTTCCTTTTTTCCGATTCCTTTCTCCCATGCTACTCTGAGTATTTTTTTCACAAACTCAATCGATAAAGCAGCAGGTTCTACCTTATTAATTGCATATTCACCATGATATGGACAAAACACACATTTTTGATTACATGTATTGTTTAATTCAATATTTAATGACTGTGGTAATGGAGGTATTCTGCAATAATGATTAACTATACCAAATCTTTCTTTCATATGTTCTTTCATAACTTTTTTACTCATAATCAATTTATCCCCATTTAATTATCTAAAAAGTATTTTTTTGCCATATCACATAACTTCTAATCTACGTATCATATTTTGCAGCTCATCTCTTTGTCCCATATCCATCCATCTATCTTCAGATATTGGAAACATTCCTAAATTATATCTTTTTTCTATGCATACTTTAAATAAATCTGTAATTTGACATATTTCCCCATCTGGAATCAGATTTAAAAATTCTGGACTAAGAACATAAAATCCAGTATTTACAATTGCCGAAATATCGGGTTTTTCAACAATTGAAGATACTCTCCCCTCTTCATTTGTCTCTATCACCCCATATGATAAGGTAGTATTTTTAATAGCCCCTACAATAGTTGCAATATTACAATTTTTTATATGAAAATCCATGATATCAGCATAATCAGCTTCAACCAAAATATCGCAATTAGTCATAAAGAATGGCTTGTCATATTTACCTGAAAGCAATTTCAAGCCACCAGCAGTTCCTAAAAAATCTGTTTCATCATAAAACTCAATTTCAGCATCATATTCTAATTCTTTAAAATATGATTTAATAAAATGCTTTTTGTAGTTTACAATCATATCAAAATGACTACATCCCGCTTTTTTAAACCTATCCATAATATGTTCTGTTATAGTCTTTTCGCCAATAGGAATAAGCGGCTTGGGTAATACATTTGTATAAGGTGCTAGACGTGTTCCTTTTCCACCTGCCATAATAACAACTGGCGCATTAACTTCATGAAACATTGGAGTACGTCTATTCTCCTGAAAACATATATCTATAATAACATTATCTTCAGAAATAATTGGTACTGACCGTACCATTTTCTCACGCATAATACTAAATGCATTATTCTTTTCAAAAAAATATAACTTTATAGGATTTCTTTTCATTATATCTTTTGCTTTAGCATCTAGGTTATGAGACTTAATAATTGATCGTCTAACGTCTCCATCAGTTATTGTCCCCAGTAAATGTTTTTCATCATCACATACGTAAACAATACCTTGTCCGTTTTTCTCAATCTGTTTCATTATCTGAATGATTGTCATCTCCGTAGATACAATATATTCATTTATATTCATATTTTTTATAATGTATTTCACAAGAAATACAATATACCCCCTCTCTCTAATTAAATTTGCTCATAATACAATCAATCGTTACATAATTAACGTTATATTGCACATTTATTTAAAATCTCATTCAATGCATCCTCGCTCTCACATACAATTATTTTATCTTTCTGAGAATAAATACTTTTTAACGCCTCTATACACTTATCATATATACTATCATTAACCTTCATGTGTTTTTTCATCATCTTATATAGAAAAACCACCTTAGGTTCTTGATTGAATATAATCTTCGGTGAAAAAACAACTGTTGAAAACGAATTAATAAATACCTTATCCGAAAAATCATTATATAAACATAACATTTCAAATGGCAAACCAAATTCTATAGACTGATTTCCATCATATTTTGCTTTTATTTCTCTTGGATGACTCTTAATCATAAATTTGCCGGTTCTCAATACTTTATCAATTATTCTTGAAAATATAATATTACCAGACTTATCAAATTCTTCATTTCTTACAGTATCAAAAAAAACATTCTTTGATACTGTTGTGTTAGTTTTATCTATGTAAAACACTCTTTTTAACAATTTATTGACTTCACTATTTATGCCCCCAATCGGAATAATTGTTTTATCACTATTAGGATTAACTTGACGAAAAAAATCTGGAGAAGTTAGATAATAATCGCAATTGAATAATAATAAATCCCTCCCAAAAAATAGTTTTCTGGCATAATAATCTATCTTAGTTATATCATCCATATGTTCATTATATGAACCTAATCCATCATCATAATAATGAATATTATAGTTTGAGCAGTTCTTAACAATATAGAATTTTATAAACCTTCCAAATACATCCGTTCTTGGATCATTTGCAAAAAAATAATCAGAATATTGTGAAATATCTCGAATCACTTTGGGAACTAATTTATTAAATTGCCCATATCCCTTTAAAGCATATATATATTGTGATATTTTATTATTCGGAAAACCCCAATCTTTATTTCTGTCAATTAAATAAACATTTTCAAACATATCTATTGCTATTAAATTAGCAGCAATCTGTTTTGCAGTCGAAAAAACATCATCAATATATATATCTGCCTTCAACTTCTTGTTTTGTAAAATCAAAACACTATTAAAAATATGGAATGGTGTTCCACAAAAAAAACAAGCTTTATTCTCTCCCATAATTCTCCTATATGATATGAAAAATAATATTTCCGTTATAATATGAATCTATGAATCACTCATCGTATTCTTTATTATTAATTATATAATCTTTAACCACATATTGTGGTGAATTGTTTATACTAATATATATCCTTCCGATATATTCACCAATCAATCCAAGCATGATCAGAATCATTCCGCCAATTATTAAGAGTAATGAAATAATAGTACTCCAACCTTCGACCTGAGTGATTCCCGATACTCTTCTGACTATCGTAACAATAGCATATATAAAACCGGCCAAAGCCAGGATAAATCCAAGGAATGCACTAAACTCAAGCGGTTTTACCGAAAATGCCGTAAATCCGTTGATCCATAAAGAAAGCAGCTTAAACGGAGAATAACCCGAAACTCCTTCCAATCTCTTTCTATGATTTGTGGGAACGCTGGCTATATTCCTGGTTGTTCTGAGAATAAGA
This sequence comes from uncultured Lachnospiraceae bacterium, assembly GCA_946405625.1. Lineage (GTDB taxonomy): Bacteria > Bacillota > Clostridia > Lachnospirales > Lachnospiraceae > Eubacterium_Q. The sequence continues at coordinate 18,704 of CAMJHQ010000024.1, forward strand.
CCTCCCATATAAGGGAATGCATTCTTATATTTTACTATCTCATCAATTATATATTTTCTGGCTATAAAGAAACTGCTTCCCTTTACATCTTTTGGTTCATGGAGCATAATCTCCGCCATTCTTTTAGCCATCCAGGTACCGAATTTTCGAAATGCTGTCTGCTTAATAACTCTGTAATAAGCATATACAACATCATATCCTTCTTCTATCTTGGCTATCAGTTCGCCAAGTGAATCAAGCGGCGTCTGTCCGTCATCATCCAATGAAACAACAAAATCACCCGAACATCTGGCATAACCTGCCAAGAGCGCTGAATGCTGTCCGAAGTTTCTTGCAAGATTAATTCCAATTCTGTTATCTTCCTCGGAAACAAGCTTTTTGATTACACTCCAAACATTGTCAGGCGAACAGTCATTCACCATAACAATCTCGTAGGTATCCCCTTTTCTGCGAGACATTTCGGATTTAATCTCTGCAACAACCTTGGGAAGCGTATTTTCCGATCTATAACAAGGAATTACAAAAGAATATTTTGCCATTAGTGTTCCACGAATCCTTCCTTATAATAATCATCTGTACATTCGACAGAGTATATATTCGTCGTATCTATAGTCACTGAAGCACATGCCCATGACAGTCCCACACCAAATCCGTAAAGGAAGAGTTTTTGTTCTCCCGACTCGTCGTGAAATGCATCACAAAGTGTAAGCGGAATAGAGCAAACACTCGTATTTCCGTATCTATCAAGCGATATTTTCATTTTTTCTTTATCTGCACCAATCTTTTTGATCAAATGTTTAAGAATAAAAAGATTCGGTTGATGGAATATATATGCATCAAATTCATTCGGATCATATTCATACTTATCCATAAATTCCTTGGCTAGTTTCGGAACATCTGTCATAGAAAAGCTGAAAACATCCATACCATTCATATACAAGTCATAATCCGATCTTGTATTACCATCTGACCATTCAGTTCTTTCTCTTGAAGCATCCACATTCCTGTATGCTCCTGCAGGAACTATAATCGATTTAAATCTGGAACCATCGGATTTCATTCCAATCCGTATCAGATTCGTCTCATCGCCAGACGGAGAATCAAGCTTCTCAATAAGAGTTGCCGTTCCTCCATCACCAAATATCATTCTGGATTTATCAAAAGGAGAAACGACCTTACTGGTTATATCTCCTGTTAGAAGTAATCCTCTCTTCGCACTTGACGAATTAAGGATAGACCCCATAGTCTGTAATCCATATATATATCCTGAACAACCAAGATTATTATCAAATACGATACAGTCAGTAGAAAGTCCCAATCTCTTTTGTAGAACACATGCAGTAGGCGGAACCTGATAATCCAGATAAGCCGCTGTGAAAATTAGTATATCAATAGATTCCGGATCTATATTCATCTCATCCATCAAACGTTTTGCAGCAACATATGCAAGGTCTGATGATGTCTGCTCTTTAGATGCATGATGAGATTCCTTCACTCCGGTCGTTGCTATATTTTTTGAAACAGTATCCTCTCCGAAGAGTTCATCATACTCATGAGCATTTACTACTTTAGTTGGAACAGCTGCTGCGATTCCTGATATTTTTATGTTATTAAATTCTGCCGAAATCATTCAGAACCCTCTCTTTAATCTTCGCAGCCGATAGTCCGGCCTGATCTAACATATAAGAATAATCACCATCTTTAAAGTATTTATCTTCAACGCCGATAATACTATGAACCGGTCTCTTCAATCTATTGGAATAGTATTCACTGATTGCACTTCCCAATCCACCGGATATATAATGTTCTTCTACAGATGCAACAAACTTGAATCTGTCTGCTATTTCATTCAAACATTCCACATCCAGAGGCTTTAACGTATGTGCATCATAGACCTCACAGGATAAACCTTCCTTTTCAATAAGTCTTGCTGCACGGACAGCTTCGTTAATAACAGCTCCTGTGGCAACTATACATATATCATATCCTTCTTTTATCTTATTAAACTTTCCGAGTTTAAAATCATAATCATCTTTATAAATATTCGGTATTCCCGGTGTTCCTGTAAGCCTAAGATATGCCGGTCCGTTATAATCCACCAGATGCTCTATACACTTGGCTGTTTCCACGCAATCAGCCGGTGAAAGGATAGTCATCCCAGGTATAGTTCTCATAAGCGCTATATCCTCCAACGCATAATGAGTATTTCCCTGTGAGCCTAACGAGAAGCCACTTGCAAGTGCAACTACCTTCACATTTAAATGCATATATCCGACAAGAGTTCTGATAGCTTCAAACGGTCGAAGTGAAGCAAATGGAGCAAAAGATGTAACGAATACGTTCTTTCCTTCAAGCGCCATACCCGATGCCATCGCAACCATATTCTGTTCGGATATTCCTGCATTAAAGAATCTGTCACTATGATTCTTCATATAATCCTCTAATCCCGCAGAGCTTCCGACATCGGCTGCAATCATATAAAAATCCTTAGAATCATCTGCCACTTCATTAAGTATATTTCCAAACAGTTTTCTCTGGCCAAGTCTCGACCACTGTATTAATTTTTTCTTTTCATATTCAATCATATTATTTTAGTTCCTGAATATATCCGTTATACTCATCCTCAGTTATTCTCATGTGATGAATGCCTGATTTTCCTTCTATTGATGCTATTCCTTTACCTTTTACAGTATGAGCTATTATTGCTGTAGGATGCCCCTCCAAAAAACCATTCAAAGCATCTTCTATTTCAGTGTAATCATGTCCATCTACATGCTTTACATGCCAACCAAAATCCTCAAAAACCTTTCCGATATCTTTTATAGGCATTATGTCATTCGTATATCCGTCCAGCTGTTGACCATTAACATCAACTATGACTGTAATATTATCTAAACCAAGTTTTGATGCCGTCATAGCTCCTTCCCATATACTTCCCTCGTTACACTCCCCGTCTCCGACAAGAACATATATATGAGAATCAGCACCATTCTGTTTTCTTATCAATGCAATCCCCGATGCAATAGATATTCCATATCCGAGACTTCCTCCGGATATATCTATGCCGTTCTCACTATCCTTTATTTCATGAGTTGTAAGCGAACTGCCGGAATCTTCAAAGGTGAGTAGTTTTTCCTTAGGAAAGTAACCGCATTCAGCCAAAACAGCATAATGAGCAAGTGCAACATGGCCCTTACTTAAAATAAATCTATCTCCATCTTTCATGACCTTTCCATACAAAACCGCAAGGATATCCGCTGCCGAAAACGCCCCGCCGATATGTCCTCCGTTTGCACCTGCATGAAGAGTCATATCAAGCACATCTTTTCTTATATTATATGCAAGTTCTTTCACATCCATACTTCGAACTATATCCTCCGCCATCAACTATCAGCGTCTGTCCGCTGATATAGCTTGCCTCTTCGCTCCCAAGGAAGTAAACCGTATTTGCAATTTCCGATGGTTCACCCATTCTCCTAGCAACCAGTCTTTCTTTGAGACCTTCTCTCATCGAGTCTTCCATCTGCATGATCATTTCAGTATTGATCATACCCGGAGCCACTGCATTTACACGAATTCCGTAGGCCGCCAGCTCCTTTGAGAGTTTCTTCGTCATTCCGACTATTGCGGACTTTCCCGAAACATATTCGAATTGTCCTTCTATCCCTGTAAATGCGGCAATTGATGCCATATTTACAATCGAACCTTTTCTGTTTCTAATCATCGCTCTGCAGACAATCTGTGTAATCTCAGTCTGTGCAAAGAAATTGACATCAAATGACTCTCTCACCTGATTCATATCCGTCATAAGAAATGCCTTACTCGGAAGTACCACTCCCGCATTATTGACCAGCACATCAATCTTCTTATGAACAGATAACGCTTCCTTCAGAGCCGCCTTCATCTCTTCGGAATTTTTCAGATCAAAATATACCGGAACTACCTCAATAGATGGATTTTCACTCTTCAGATTTTCGATATCCCGCAAGAAATCTTCACTTTCTTTCCTTGCATGTGCAAGGATTGTTACGGAATCTTCCTTCGCAAATCTTTCAAGAATCGCTTTTCCTATTCCTCTGTTTGTGCCGGTGATCAGTACTGTTCTTCCCATTTATACTTACCTTCTCATTTGCCGTAGCATTTAATTAATATGACTAGCTCAGACTTACAATTCTTGATAAGCTTCTCACCAGATCATAGCCATCCCATATAACACCTATATCCAGCGATTTTCCGACAGGTACTATTCTGTCGATACCTCTCAGATTATTATCGATCACATTTTTTCTTAACTCTTCCGCGTCAAGGCCAAAATATATAAGCGTCTGATACTTCTCGGTAATAATATCATTGATATCCGATATATCATTTATAGCCATCTCATGAAAATATCCGCTCTTACCACGAAGCTCTGTGATATCTTCCTTAGTATTCTTAATTTCTATCCTGTAAAGCAGATTATCCTTATTCTTATAATCCGCTATTCTTTCCTTATTCTCAATAGCTTCCTGACAAAGATTGGTATACTTATCAACAGCGACTGCATCCTGAAGATAATATCTGTCCTTTGCCAGATCATAAACAGCATTCCAGAATCGTTCTCGCGCTTCTGCATTGTCATTAACCCAGAATATCATCTGTGGACTTGAACAGGCATTCTGATCCATAAGATATGTATCATTATAGAAGTCTTCCGCAAGCTTCTTTATCACTGTTTCGTCAGCCTTCAGAACTGCCTCTGCGTCGATCATGCATATCGAATATCTGTCAGCAAAGGTTATATCCACACATCTCGGTTTTGCCCCAAGCTTCTTTATATTCTCGACTGTTCTGTCACCGCCCCAGATCATTCTGGCATCGGCGAGCTTTGAATACTCTGATGTAATCTCATCATCTGCCGAATATCTTATAAATGCAGTCCTCTTCTCTATCTCAGGATGCTTTTCCAGAACCGCTCTTATAACATCAAGTATAAGGTCTGTCTGAGGGAAGCTCCTGCTCGGAAGTCTTACGATATTTGCACACCCGGCCAGAACTCCGAACATATATGTAAACGCAAAATTCACAGGTATATTTCCCGGAGACACATGAAATACCAGACCTCGTCCGAGTCTCTTACTTACATCTCCGAAGCTTTCCTTAAGCTTCTCTATATTTCCCCGTCTGCACCAGAACGCAAAGGCCACTGCATCAGGAAACTGCCTTATTCCGGGTGTCTTAAGGATAGCTTGAGACAAGTCATTGGCAAATGACAGTGCCTCATCCGAATAAACCTTCATAGGCGCATTTACGATATTTTCATTTCCTATTATGTAACTAACGTTTTTCATAGGTATCGCTGCACCCCCTAAGTTCTGCTCCCTTAATTCTTCCGAATATCTTAAAATACTTTCCGCATCTTCCGCATGGACAATCATCCTCTCCAAGGACGACACCCTCATCTTCTGTAAGTAGTGCATGCCCCGGATAGCTGGTCGGAAGAAGTGATATAAGCTCTATAAGTCCCTTTTCACCTATTTCAGCATCAGAAAAGTCATAAGAACGTCTAATGTGGACATCTGAATAATTCGAGCAGTGCATATGTCCATATTCACACTCAACGAAAACAGAGCCGAGCTGCTCTGCCATACCATAATAATTATGGACTTCAACATTACCACCCAGGACCTTACTCAGTCTCTCATTATATTCCAGAGTATCCACAGCCTGATCCTTAAGTTTCTTCCATCCACCTATATGGAAAACTATTGCTTTTTCAAAAGGAAATGAGATCCCCTTATCCTCAAGTACACGTATTACATACTGCCATATCATATAGGTATAGCCAAACATAAGAACGGCCTCCCCCTTATGCTTATCACAAAATGCGGAAACCTTATCTATATCTATATCCATATTTTCATCCAGCGCATATTCGGTTCCTCGACCAAATGTCGTAAAACCTATTATACCCGCTCCACGTGCAGAAAACATTGACCTGTCCTTCTTGACCATCTCTGTATCAAGCAGAAGGAGTGGAAGTCTCTGTTTTCCGATATAAGAAGAAATGATAGCTGCCAGAGTCTTTGTCTGACTTCTCACATTTTCCTTATCAAGAAATATCTTCGAAACCTTCTGTCCGGAGGTTCCCGAAGAGGTCATCGTTTTAACTATCTCTTCCTTAGGAACACTCCTAAGTTCATATTCCTTAAAAAGTCTTACCGGAATATACGGAACATCCGAAGTACTCTTAATACCGTCTATATCAGTTCCGAGCACACGAAGAATAGCACTATACTCGTCACAATTCTCGGCATGTTTACGAGTAAGAGCTTTAAGTCCATCAAGAAGAAGTTTTTCCTTCTCTTCTTTTTTTAGACCATATGGATCTATGTCATATAATTCATCAAGTGTCATATTCGCCCTCTAAGCTAAGCACTAGTGCACTCAAAACATCAAATTAGTTATCTTCTCAAGCTTCTTTGATATATATATCCCTCGGCTCTGAAAAAATCGCACCGAGTCCCGAATATATATTCATAACTGCCATATTCCTTGAACTGATTCGTCCCGTCAGACGTCTCTTTCCCATTTCCACCGCCTTCTTTACAGCAAATGCATATAAAGACATTGCGACTCCCGGAAGCCTGACCGACTGGTCTATCGCAGCAAGATGTATATCAGCTGTCTTATCATCTATATCCTCAATATCTATAAAACCGAGCACATCGCCCTTATATCTGCATATAAAAACATTGCTGAGTTTATCCACCCATTCACTGAGTATCGTACGTGCGAGCTGCTCATCAGGAAGACACAGGATATTAAATCGTCTGTCATAACCAAATGCAGCAACCGCTATTTCGAGAATTCTGCTCTTTTCAGAACTTCCATCTTCAACATCAAATCTGATAAGCTTTTCCATATCAGTCTGCACTTTCGTCAGATTGATCGTAACGCCGATTGTTCTGTCTCCGAGAATATATCCTCGCTCTGTCATCACTTTAGCGAATGCTACATCCGACTGAAGCTCGGCTCTGACATTTTTTCCCATGTCACCTTTTATCTCATCAGGCGTTTCAGCTGAAATATATAAAAAATCAGTATTATTATATACTTTAATCTCTTCCTGCATTCAGACTCCTGTTATCAGATTCACAATCTTTACTAGATTTCTACTTCATACTTCTTCAGTATTTCCTTACCCTTCTCGAAAGAATCAAAGGTAATGATATCATCAGTATCAAGGACTATGTCGAATGCATCCTCGATAGCTGCAACAAGCGTCATATGACCTACTGAATCCCACTCCGGAACTCCCTGGAATGCAAGTCCTTCAACCTGATCCTCATCGATTCCGAGGCCTTCAACAAATGCATTAATATATAATTCAAGGTTTGTCATGATAAAAATCTCCTTAATTAAATTCGAATAAATATACTTTTATTCCATCATATCAAGAATGTCCTGAACAGTCTCAAGAGCCTTGATATCATCGCTCTTAATAGTCTTTCCGAACTCATCATCCATGAGTACGATAAGTGAAAGCTTTGCAATCGAATCAAACTCATCTATATCTGCAAGCTCCATATCAGGCTCAAGTGAACCCTCATCCATATCAAATGTCTCCTCAAGAAGCGCTAATTTTTCCTCTGTTGTCATAGTGTAAATCTCCTCTCTCATTATTATGACAGCGCGCCGCCGTCATATATAAATGTACTGCCTGTTATAAACTTTGCCGCATCGGAAAGCATATAACAGATTGCATTACCTGCATAATCTACCGGAATTACTCCGAGATACTGCTCTCTGAGCAGTTCTTCGTTATTTCCTCCGGACTCCAGGAAGCCCTTATACATATCTGTCTCAACCATTCCGAATGCAATAGTGTTAACTCTTATATTCTTTGCTGCCAGCTCCTTTGCATAAGGATGTACAACCGCATTCATAGCACTCTTTGCAGCGGAATATGCTCCCTGTGTCTTATTACCATGTATTGAGGCTACTGAGGATATTCCCAGATAGCTTGCTCCTTCATTGGAATTTTTTCTTGCAGATGCAGCTCTTATCAGTTCTGAAAATGCAAGAAAATGTATCTTCAGATTATCCATCAGAAAGTCCGGCTTTGTAAGCTTGACCGGTCTGTTAAGTCCGATTCCCGCAGCATGAACAAGACCGTCAAGTGGTCCGTCCTTCAGAACAATTTCCTTCACCAGATCCTGAATACCTTCTGTATCATTCAGATCATATATATAGAAGCTATGTCCATCTCCCTCGAGAAGTCCGATGGTTTCCTTAAGCTTATCTTCACTTCTTGCTATAAGACTGATCTTAGCTCCAAGTTTGCTTGTCTGAACTGCAGCCGACCTTCCTATTCCTGCCGAGCCGCCTGTAATAAGTATATGTTTTCCCGATAAATCCATAGGATTAATCATGGCTTACTCCCCCATCTTTAAAATAATCATCGGTATATATTATCGGGAAGATATCCTTCTTCTGTATCTCAGTATAAACAACTCCCCATGATAGTCCGATACCGAATCCGCACATCAATTCCCTTGAGGTGCCTTCAGTTTCATCATTTCCGTATATATCACATAATGTAAGCGGAATAGATGCACCGCTTGTATTGCCGAATCTATCTATTGTTTCCGGAATCTTATCCATCGGAATCTTGGTCTTCTTGGATATCTGCTTAAACATCATACGGTTTGCCTGATGAAGTACAAGATGATCAAATTCTTCGATACCATTATCGGCAACAAACTTCTTAATAAGCTTCGGAACCTGAGAAATAGAGAACACAAAAACATCTGTTCCGTTTATATATCCATCATAATCAGATCTGATATTTCCGTCTCCCCACACCGTTCTCTCATGACTGCCGTTTCTGTTCCTGTATCCACCCGAAGGCATGATTATTGACTTAAATCCTTCTCCGTCAGTCATCAATTCACCGATGATCGATGCACCTTCACTCTTGACCAAAAGAGTGGCTGAGCCCGCATCACCAAACAGCATATGCTCGGATTTATCCTCCGGTGAATTTGTCTTAGTACAGGTATCACCATTGAGTAGGAGTGCCTTTTCTATATTCAGGCTGTTCATCATCGCACCTGCAATATTTATACCATATACAAATGCCGAGCATCCCAGATTAACATCAAATGCAAGACAATTCTTCTCAAGGCCGAGTCTTTTATGAAGAACGCATGCTGTAGCAGGAAGCCTGTAATCAGGCGTCTGCGAAACAAAAACCAGAAGTCCTATCGAGGACTTATCTATCCCCTTCTTCTGAATGACATCTTCAGCTGCCACATAACAGAGATCCGATGCTGTCTGCTCTTCAGGAGTTCTGTATGAAGATTCAACTCCTGTAGTCTCTATAAAGCTGTCAACATACTCCTGTCCAAACTTATCATAAAAATCCTTCGTCAGAACCTTATTATCCGGAACTGCACATGATATACCGTTTATTGCTATATTTTCCAGTCTGAACTCTGCCATCCGTATCTATTCTCCCTGAGTTTTCATCTTCATGTCGTACATTTTATCGATCATTTTCCTGATCTTCTGCACAGTACCGTTCTCTTCGGCGATATTCTGCTCAAAGTAGAGAGCTCTATGGGTTCCTCTCATCTCATCCCTCATATATATACCGCCTCTTTTAATCGCATCACTTATATGCTTGGGATTATTATCATATATTACATAGCATGTCCTGCTTATGCCAAGCACTTCAATACAAAACTTATTCATCAGAAAGCCGACTTCCAAAGTTTCCATAGGTTCGCCTATGTTGACCTCTCTTCCGACCTCTGCTATATCCGTCCTAATATCATAAACACCTATAAGGCCGATTCTCTCACCCTTCTTATTAAGTACCACAAAATAATAATCATCCGGCTTCTGCATCTGATTTTCAATATATCTTCTCTGAGCATCTACAGACTCTGCAAGCTGACCAACCGTATCCTTATTTCTCTTATCTGCTCTGATATTATATGAAAACTCTGCATCTTCCGGAGTGATACTTCTGAGATCTACAAATTTTCCAACAATAACCTTATCGTATACCATACAAGCCCCACTGATTACTATACCTCAAGACTACTCTAGATTTTAACACATATTCACATAAAAATAAACATTTACCCATCTGTGATTTGAGAATAAATTGTGATATAATCAAAGATATTTTTGTCTAAGAGGTAAAACACATGCTAAACATTAAAAAAATCAATATTCCAAAAAGATTAATATACATTTTATCTTTTATAATTCCGTTCATTACTGTTATAGTCGGCCTGATTGCCGGCGGCTTTGCCCCCTTCGGTTCCAAAAATCTTCTGACAGCCGGCGGCTATGACAAGATAGTCCCTTTCTTTCATGAGTTTTACGACAGATTCCATTCAGGAACATTATTTCAGTATAGTACAAGAGTCGGTCTCGGTTATGATTTTACAACTGTAATTACCTATTACTTATCAGATCCGACCAACTTTATCGTACTTCTTTTCCCAAAAACTGCTATGCTTGCCGTACTCAACCTGATCTTTGCCGTTAAAGTCGGCGCTTCAGGCCTTTTTATGGTGCTCTTCTTCTCTTATCGTTCAAAGATAAGAAAAATAGAATCCAATCCTTTTATGATCATTGCATTATCGTCAGCTTATGCACTTTCATCATATATGATGAGTTACGGAATAAATCTTTCTTATACCTCTGCCATAGCTCTATTCCCTCTTATTATGATGGGAATAGATAAGATATTCTATGAAAAAAAGTGGATTACCTATGCTGTAAGTATTACTCTTGCAATATATTTCAATTTCTATATATCTATGATCATATTTACATTTTCAATAATCTATCTCTTTATTCTCGAATATAAGGATACGTCTCACTGTATTTCTACTTTATTACATAAATTACTTAGTGACGTTCTCGCCTTTGGCGCGTCATTTATAATCATATATAATACCGTAACAAGCTCATTCTTTAAGGCCGATATAAATACCGGTTTCTATGGTCATGGTATGTACTCGAGTTTCTGGAACACTGTAAAAATGGGACTTACCCGTTCTCTTCCATATCAATTGACTGTTGATTCCAACGGTGTAAATATATTTGTCGGAACCCTGGGACTTATGGTCATACTACCATTCTTAATGAACAAAGGCCTGAAATTATCCTATAGAGTTAAAAATCTTCTACTCTTAAGTTTACTGATTATCGCCTGCTATTCAATTACATCAAATTATTTCTTTAATTTTTTCTACCTTAACATTGAAGATAAGGCCTTCTTTGGGTTTATAATATGCTTCCTTCTTATAAGTATATGCTTTGATACACTTGCCAAGATAGATTATGTAAGACAGCGCTATATAGGTATTTCTTTCATCATTTCCGCTGCAATTGTCATAATGTCCATGCTTTTCTGTACAGGTTATGACACTATGACACCATTTATTACCTCACTTGAATTTCTGCTGTTCTACCTTTTAGCAATACTTGTTTATAAACAGAAGAATATCTCCGGAGAGATATTTCATATACTTATATGTCTTCTTCTTGTATTCGAGCTGATATCAAATTCTTTTATATCATTGAAAGCACTTGGTAACCGATCCGAAGCATATGAACAGTCAACCACCTGCACAATCAACAGAGGAATTGACTATATTCATACTGTAGATCCTGAATCACGTGTATTTGTATATGATCATATCAATTCGACTTCTACTCCTATGTCTAATATGATAAATGGTTATGATTATATAATTGCTCAGAAGGATGTGGATATGGATTCATATCTTCAACTAATGGACAATATCAATGACTACTCTATATATAAAAACCCATATAGTTTTTCCAAGGGTGTATGTATAAGTAAAAATCCCGACGACTATACATATAATCCATCCTATCCTTATACAAGTGCTAACATTCTTGCAGAGGATGTTTTTGGTTCAGGTACTCTTTTTTCAGAGATTTCCGGAGGAGTTGCTAAAAGTATAGATCCGTATACCGGAAAAACAATACTGGTTTTCAATGTCGATGAAACCGGTGAGATATATTCCAACTTAATCAGGAAAACTCTTCACTTTACGGCTGATTCAACTGACGAAAGTTATATAATTCCTCTCGACGAATCCCTACTCACCAAACGCGAAAGATATTTTTCGGGAGAAATAAAGAAGCTAAATATTGACTCCCTGGATTCAATCTACAATGAATATAAGAATAAAGATGCATATTCTTTCAATGATTCAACTGTATTTAGAATCCTTCCAATCTCCGACTTCACAAAATGGAGTACCGATAACGGCACCATCTCTCGAGTAAATATATCGGGAGATGACCTTGTATGCCTTAAAACTGACAATAATTCTGCTTTCAATCTTACCTTTGCTCCTAACCACCTATATGTGGGTGCTATCGTAAGTCTTATTTCGCTGCTCATTTTTGTGGCTGTTACGCTTGTAACAAAGAAAACAAAAAACACAGAGCAGACTGATAATAAATTATATAAATTCGTTGACCGACATAAAGATCCTATATTAGTATTTATTATTTCATCAGTGGGATTTATTGCAATACTTATGTACACATGCTGTGTTCCTTTCGGTCAGAAATCCTTTGTCTCATCCGATGGATTTGTTCAGGGATATCCCTTGAACACGTACCTATTCGGAAAGCTTTATAATAATGATTTATCATTACTTAATTATCAAATCGGATTCGGAATCGATAATTTTGTGCTTTTCTTCTCATCTCTCGTTCAGCCTTTTACTTGGATAATGTATATATTCAAAATACCGATTAATATTTTCACAATGAATCTCTGTATCTATTCAAACTTTATACTGGTATTTTTATTTATGTATTTATACCTTACCAAAAGGCCATCTGCCAAGACGCGTCCATTAAGCAGACTGACTATATATACTTGCGTTATTGCTTATTCATTATCAACATATATTATTGCCTATTTCCCTCTATTCCAGGGAATACCTTATCTTCTTCCTTTAGTTCTTCTGGTAACAGAGAATCTATTATATAGAAAAAAGGTGTTACCATATATTTTGGTAATGGCATACTTAATGATGCAACAAAATTACAGTGCATTCCTCGTATGTGAATTCCTCGTTCTCTTCTTCTTTATTAGTGATTTTGAGAGCATTAAGGATTTCTTCATGAAGGGCTTCCGTTTTGCCCTTTCATCCATACTGGCTGCCGGAATTGCCGCAGTCGGACTTCTTCCTTTCTACTTCTTTACAAGACAGTCGGCATATGCTGCAAACGATGCAAAATTAACATTTTCATTTGATCAGACAATTCTTAAATCTTTATATGATTTTGAGTTTTTACATGTCATAGAACCTGTTACAGATAATGATTACAGAGCAAATACATATTGCGGACTTCTTCTGCTTCTTGTTTTAGCTCTTTATATATGTATTAAGAAAATTAAACCATCTGTTAGAATCCGTACAATCCTTCTGGTATTACTCCTGTACTTCTCTTATGGTAACAGCCTTATGAACTTTATACTGCATGGGTTCCATAAGCAGGTAATGGTTCCGAACAGATTTTCATTATATTTTATTGTGCTTCTGATACTTATCTTTATAGAAGTAATTGAAAATTTCAAAACTCTCAATACAAAGAAGGCTATAATATCTGTGTCCACATGGTATGCTATACTCACTGTGGGATTTTTAGTTCTTAACAAATCTCATTATGATATGTCTGCTATTTCAACTATTATGATTTTATCTCTTTATCTTGCATTAATTATTTTTTATCTGATAAAGAAGACACCTTTGGTAAAGAAGGCACTCTTGTATCTGACTATTGCCGAAGTTATGGCCAATGCTTATCTCATCAGTTTCATATCTATAGGACAGGTAGCATCATTTGCCGATTCAAGTATGGAACAGACAAAGAAGCTGGCTGCGGAATATGGCTGCGGCAATGATAAGTTGATGAAGACCGAATTGCTCAACTACTTGTTAGTTAATGGTTCTTGTATGACTGATGTAAATTCAATTACATATTTCAGTTCAATTACCACAAGATACCAAACCGACTTATCGTTATACTATAGCTTAAATACAGGCTCAAATATGATTGAATTCAAGCAGGGAAATCCACTTGCAAATCTGATGCTTTCTGTTAAGTACTTAATGACATCTGATTATAATGATTATATTGAATTACCTTCATATTATGATAAGGTTGTCAAGGAAGGGGATGTAACATTATACGAAAACAAATATAGCCTTGATCCGGGAATCTTTATACCTGGCAACGGTGAATATGTACCTTATCAAAATCTGGATCAGGATACCTTTGATACTCTTAAATTTCAAAATGATATAACTAACAATATATTCTCAAAAGATATCTATAAGATACTTGACAAAGATAAAGGTGAAGTAACATATGAAATCGATGAAGAAGAATCTCTTGACGGCGTTACAAATGTAAATATTAAAGTATCCGAAGATATCGAAGGATATACATACATCTCATATCATACAGCAATTTTCTACTTAGGTATTTCAAAACTCGGTGAAGTAGATGAATATGATATGGATCTTGGTCATCTTTTCAACAAATCAGATACTGAATTCAAAGAACTCACCGTCGGTGTATTAGACATAGATAATCTTGCAGAATTACATGATACTCTTGCTCAAAACACTGCTACAGATCTTAAATATGGATTTAATACAATAACCGGAAATATAAACGCTCCGTCTAATGGTACGGTATACTTCTCACTACCGGCCTACCCTACATGGGAAGTATATGTTGACGGACAAAAGACCGAATGGTTTACTTATATGGCAGGAATCGGAATACCCGTAGAAAGTGGAAACCATTCCATCAAGCTTGTTTATCATACTCTCGGCCTTAAGGAAGGTATGATAATTTCAGGTGTATCGATATTGATTCTTCTCGGATATATCTTTATATCAAAGAAAAAACGTCATTCCAATAAGCCTGAAACTAAGGATTCAGAGACTGATGAGAATATTTCTGATGATTCTGAGGCTGTTGTTGATGATTCTAAAATATTTGATGATTCAGAGTTTGGTGATGAAAAATCTGAAATAACTAATGATATTGAATCCGAGGATAATGTTACTGATTCCTCACATACTGATGGGCAAACAATCATTGATAAGGAATCCGATACAAAAGCAGATGAATAAATCTCATATAAATAACCGGCAATTGTATAGATATATAAATACAATTAACAGTAACTATAAATGAAATTATTCAATTAATATGAATACAATTAATTTAATTGTTGAAAAAAATCGTATGATATATTACAATATTTAGAGCCTTGCGGTGTCATAGAAGTATTCTACTATATGAACATTAAAAGCAGACATCGCATATCATTATATTGTTATATACGGTAACTTAGTTACCAATAAAAATCTTAGGAGGAATACCAATGATATCAGCAGGTGATTTCAGAAATGGCGTAACAGTTGAGATAGAGGGTAACATCTATCAGATAATCGAATTCATGCATGTAAAGCCCGGTAAAGGCGCTGCATTCGTAAGAGCTAAGCTTAAGAACATTATTAACGGTGGTGTGGTTGAGCGTACATTCAGACCTACAGAGAAGTTTGAAACAGCTCATATTGATAAGAGAGATATGACATATTCATATAAGGATGGAGATCTCTACTACTTCATGGATCCGGAAAGCTATGATATGGTTCCTGTAAACGGACATGTTATTGAAGATGATATGAAGTTTGTTAAGGAAAATGAGGTTTGCAAGCTCATGTCACATAATGGAGATGTATTTGCTATTGAGCCTCCTATCAACGTTGTACTTGAGGTTACAGAATGTGAGCCTGGTGTTGCAGGAAACACAGCTACAAACGCTACAAAGCCTTGTACAGTTGAGACAGGTGCTACACTTAATGTACCACTCTTCGTTAACCAGGGAGATTCAATAAAGATTGATACACGTACAGGCGAGTATGTATCAAGAGTTTAATTTTAATTTTCCAATAATATAATAATTCCAATTTGGAGTGATCAGAATAATCTGATCACTCCTTTTTTATCTCTCTTATATTTATATTCTACAAATCTATTATCAAACCTAATTTAAATAATATATCTTATTGAATTTTCAAATCTTACTGAAATATCAAATCTTATTGAAATAATTAATTTAAAAATCCAAAAAATAGCCCCGGCATTTCTGCCGGGGCTAAAGCTCTTATAAAGCTGATAAATTACGTGAGATCATACATGAAAGGCTTAAGATTAATTCTAATCTTTCTATAAGTATTATAAGTCTTACCCTTTCTCTCTGTTGTTACACAAACTACGATATAAGTATGCATTCCGTCATAAGCATCAAAGTATGACTGTTTAAGCTTCATATCACCTACAGTGAATTTAGCTGTCTGATTAACAGTTACCGGACGCTTAAGGAAATCCTGAAGTTCATCACTCGTAGCCGGTGCGATATCATCGCCGTTACCATTCGTATCATAGAATAATACATGATCTGCAGCTAACTTTGAAGGTTCTTCATATGGATGATTTACCTGCTCATTTTCAAGATCAAGATCATACCAACATCTTACTCTCTTAATTGTTTCAGTAGAGTCGATTGTATCTTTAATAGAAAATGCAGGAGTTACATTCGAATCCTTAACCTCAAGTACATAATTACCTAAGCCATCCGGCTTGATAATAGCATTTGCTGTACCATTCTTAATGTCATCATTAGTTGCATTCTCATCATACAACTTAAGCTGAGGTCCAATAGCTGACTTATGAAGTGAATTTACAATTACATTAATGTAAAGTTTTCTCTCTTCAACGTTATCAGTACCAAAACCTGTAACATTCATATGACCAGCGCCACAATAGTAAACTGAATTATACTGATAAATAAAGTAATTCTCAGTACCATCATACGGATCTGCCGCAAGAAGATGCGACATTGTTCCCTTCGTTCCACCCTGAGTAGTAAAGTATACTACCATATTAGGATCTTCTACATCAAGGTCAAATGCCTGTGGGTGTGTTGAAGTAACTCTGAACTTATCCGGTAATTTGAATGGGAAGTTCGTCAGAAGACCGGAATTGTTAATTCCTACTTCATCAGTAACAGCTCTTTTTCCTGTTGTTTTAAAAGAATGTAAACAATTCTGTCTATTCTGAGCTGATTCATTATAATAATCTTCCGCATTAGCATCATACATACCAAACTTATACATTGACTTATTCATCATATGATCAATATAGCCTGTATAACTTGCCATTGTTCTCGTCGAAACAGCTGTAGTAACAATAGGCTTGCCATTACTTAAAGGCTTACCGTCTGTTGTAAGTGTACTTAAGAAGTATTTATTAGGATCATATGATCCCTTCGGAACAAATGATTGACCAACTCCACTCTTAAGTTTCCAGTTATCAAATTCTAATGTTGCAACCGCACATGGGGTTGAACTTCCAGGATAAGTACCTGTTATAAATGATGCAGAATCTGACAGACCATTAGAATCTGTGAAATTAATTCTTGATCCAAGCACCGAACTTAAATCAGCAGCATTAATACAGATATTAAGCTTCTGCTTGTTAGATTCTGAAGTAAATCCACTAAGATTACCACCTTCTGAGGTATGTGATCCACTGGTAAGTGTAGCTTTTCCGGTAATTGCAGAAGTTGCAACACCGCTCTTAATAGGTATTACCTTACTATTATTTACAAGAACCTTATTTTGACTTAAGTACGGTTCATTTGTACTACAACATACAACCAGATAATATGTATCTTCTGTTGGAAGCCATCCAGCATTATAATCCTGCTTTAATACATTAAGATTTACGTTTAATGTAGAAGCTCCGTTCGCAGTAGCTGTCGTCATAGAAGAATGATCGGATGAATATACATTATTTCCATCAAATGCTATAGTACCTGTGATTGAACTTGTATTTGCAGCATACCCACCGGATGGGCTGATCATCTTTATAGTCCAATCACTCAAGTTATAAACTGAATCACTTCCTTCTTGTGCCGGAGTCGGCATCTTAGACATAGCATAAATATATATCTTCGATGAAGCAGAAGGTGCAGTAAATGTCATATTATAACTGTAATAAAGATCCTTCTCCTGATTAACAGGTATATTAAATGTTGTACCGCCATAATCAGCTACAATTGTCCTTGAACTTATAAGGTCTTTATCGGCATCTGATGCTCCAACAACAAGATGTCTTGCATCCATACCGAATGTTTCTCTAAGTTCCTGAGCAAGATTTATACTGAAATCCTCTCTATGTCTACCAACCTTAGCAGTATCAATTGTATCATGATACAGAAGAACCTTACCGCCCTCATCAGCATATCTTTTAATTGCATCAGTTGAATTATCTCTATCTATATCATCATAACCGAAATGGTTAGCAGGACCAAGAATTATAATACTGTAAACAGAATTAAGTAATGAATGACCATCATCATCAACGGCTGCCTTAAACTTAGCTTCCATGTACTTATCATAGAAGTACTTATAGAAAATCATTGAATCACGCCAAGGCATAAAATATTTGCCATACTCGAAAGTAACCTTAGCAGTATCACCTGCTAATGTAGGACCCTTACCATCATCACTTGCTAAATCGCATAATGAATAGAAATCATAATAATTATGATGCTTCATATAATATTGAAGGTCATCCAGCAAATATTGTCTTTGGTCAGATCTTAATGCATCACCTAAACCGCCATTTGCTACAGCATAATCATAAATCTTCTGACAATAATCATTCATATCATTCTGTGCAACAGAATATTGAATAATTGTCGGTACATTAGATCCAAGCTGAAGCATCTCTGTTTCATAATGAAGATGATCCGTTAGTGTCAGACCATATTCTTCAAGCATATCCTGAAAATCAGAATATTCTGTTCCTGAATTTATACCAAGCTTACTGTTTATATCATCAAAGATATCAGGAGCACTGGTATATGATCCTCTACGAATATTATACTTTGTATATAAATTATTCAACTCTGAAACAAGAGTCGCATCACTTGCTCCACCACCGCGGACATTTTCAACTCTTCTACGTATATCATATAATTCAGCAGGCACGTACTCTATATCTTCATTTATAAGCATTTTCATCTCCTTGAAAAATGCTTCATACTTAGCCGCCTGCATATTATAACGATCTCTAAGATCAGTTCTGTCTGTTGCGGATAACGGTACATACATGCCTTCAACTTCGTCTACAAAATCCATAAACTCAACAGTGGACATAAAGTTTACATTAAAATCATAATCATCTTCTATTTGATCAGCAAGATTTTCATGTAAATTATCATTACCGTGGTCCGGCTGATCATGATCAGGATCCAAGCCACCGTCAGGATCATAATCATGAATTCCAAATGTATGAACATGGACTCCTAATAGATTTCCTTCATACTTATAGTCTTTATCACCTGCTGTAACCTTACACTCAGAATTAGCATCTCTGGAAGCAATACCATTTTGAACTGTAGGCGCTGTTAAACCGGATTTATCAGGCATATATGAATCACCATCAGCAAAACCGCCTTCACCGTTTACTTTACCTCGCATTACATCGGTAGTATACTTTCCGAGCTTGGCATAATGATTTCCCTTAAAAGGATAAGCTGAAGTTTCACATTCAGTACAGAAATAGAGTGTAACATCTGATCTCCATCCAACCTTTGTATACATAGTATCTGGAAGAATCTGAAGAATGTCAATCTGCTCCTTCTGTCCCTGAGGAGCAATCTTACATATCTGTCTCCATGAAGATTTTGAACCACTTGTATGTTCAGCCGTTACCTGAAGATATAAAGCACCTGAAAACTCATCATCAACAGAGTATGTAAATTTTCCTGTTGTAGCAGATATATCTGAAAGAACCTTTTCACTTTCATCAAACTTACTATCAGCATTATCATCAATATAAAGCGAGAAAGTAACACCTGCACTAGGAGAAATCATATCAAATTCATAATAAAGCGTATTGCTCTGTAAAGCTGAAGTCTTCATTAACTCAGGAGTAGACGAATTATAAGAAGTAGGGAAAGACGTCATTTTAAACTTAGGTCTATAGTTTACCCCTTTAGTATTTAACATCTTAACAATATCGGACTCATTTACAGTACTTGACGAGGTATAATTATTTCCGAAGAAATCTTCAACCTTATTTCCACCAAATACAGTTACTCCTGTCTTGGCATCTGCACAATACTTACCACCAGGATTAGGTATTCTAACATTATCTTTAGAATTAAAATCAAATATGATATTTGCTACCTTACCTTCACCAGGCTTATTATCATAGTAAGTATCTAAGAATTTAACCATATTGGAATCCGGATCAATTACATGCTGAGTATACTTATTACTAAGACCAAGCATATCAGAATATGCTTTTGTAAGTTCAGATGTAACAACAACCGGCATACCGCTCTGAACATATTTTTTAAGTTCTTCTAACTTATCATATGTAATATCATTTCCATAAAGAACACCTATACCATCCTTAACGTATCCTTCATGAATTATTTCTCTTCCATTTCCATCAGAATACTCATACAAATCACCATTGTGATAATACATATTATAATATGTTGCATTAGTTGCACCAATATTATCATTTGCCTTAGTAGTATCACCACCATTAGAATTAGCTCTGAAATACTGGAGCTCCTTTATACCGGAATTATCTCCACCTATATATATAAGATCGTAATTATCCAAAAGTGATACTCTTGAACTCTGAAATTGAGTTGTCGACATATGAACAACTTCAATCTGATTAACAGTATAATTAGCAAATTCAGTAGTTTGCTCAAGTATATGTTTAACCTTTGCTGGAGTAAGCTCCCAAGCATAATAATCCTTTAAATCAGATATATTAGCATTAGCTATAATTGCCTTTCCGGCTGCAGTAAACTCACCGGTTGTATAATCCTTCATTGCTGAAAGAGATGTATTGCCATCAAAATATATCTCATCAGCTCCACCTTTAGTCATATTAGTGGTAACATTTGCTATTTTACCGGTATCAATATAGTAGAATAACGAATCTACATCATTAACACCCCACATACAAGCTTCAAAACCATCATAAATATCATTGATTTTAGCAAATTCAGCTGCCAGCTTAAGATCAACCGGATAAGCAGGCTGAAGCTCTAATACTCTGAATTTATCAGAACTATCCTCACCTGAACCAGATGGTCTATAAGCACCATTATTAATTATATAAACTATAGGCTGTTCTGTGCTTGCAGTAGCTTGATTATCAGCATACTTCTGATTCATATCTTTACGCGAACATACAAGTACATTCTGATAAAGTCTCTTATCATTTGAATCAACCAGTCTATTATAAATCTCATTAAATCCTGGCGCATTAAGCACAACTATATTCGAATTATTATTATTTGATGGTTTAAGACTTGGTCCAAATACAATATGCTGGTTAGCATACATCAAAGAAACAAATGTCATAAAATCATTTGCACCAGCACCGGAGCCATCAGATAACTGAACACCATTAGCAAGTGAATCTTCAAGTAAAATCAGATCATACTTCTGAAGAGCTGAAATATCCAATGCCGGATTACTCTTATCATATCCTATTGTATCAAAATGAATATAATCAGGTGCTGCAGAATATACTTTATATGCTAAATCCAAATCTGTGCCAGCAACAGGATAAACATCTATATTCTTCAATGTACCGGTATAAGCTTCACGACCACCAACTTCAATCGGATCTCCGTTTGCATCAACAGCAGGATTAACTGCACCATCGGGAACAGAAACTGTAAGTTTAGTTCCCTGTTTAAGTTCATCAGCAAGCGGTGTAGCATCAGTTGAAGAAGCTGCTGTAACAACAAGAACATTTGCTATTTTTGAATCATGAGTACTATTCTGTGTCTTATAAATATATGTACCATCAGAATCATACTGCTGAATCCAATTTTTATATAACTCATGTCCGTCTTTTACTAATGTAGGATCAATTGGCATGAACAAAGAACCGGATGCACGATTGAATAACTCTGCAGGTGTATAACGATTACCTGTTGTAATATCTGATCCCCATATAAAAGTATTATATGTAGTGCCTGTTTCATAAAAAATCTTACAAAGTGATTTAAAATCACTTATAGCGACATTATTATCTTCTTGAGTCTTGGTAGGACTATCGATAATAATAGGCTTACCGTTACTCATTGCATAAATATTCAATACATCTTTCATATCACCATTAAGATCATTGCCGGTGTTCTGATCAAATACCTTGTCAGGATCAATACTGATGTATAAAAGATCTGCATTACTAATTGCGGCAATCGCCTGATTTTTAACAGTATCATTAGTATTAATAGTGCTTGTATCAAATCCTAAATACTCTATTTTATCAACAGGCATTTCTTTTGTCTGTTTATTTGATCTGTTTAATGTAAGCACAACTCTTCTAAATGCAGCAGTAGCATCCGTAGATGTACCAACATTTTCAACGGCAAATTGACTTAAAAGTGACAATGAACCAGAAGAAATCTCTACAATATGATAAACAGATGGATCAAATCCATTAACAACTTGAAGATTAGTATTGCAAGCATTTTCAATAATATAGTCAATATTTGTAAAGCCTGCAGGACGCGGATCCGCCATATCTACACTTTCTATCTCACTTGTACGAGAATCTTCAGCTAATGCATTTCTATATGACCAAAATGCAGCTCCAAGTCCTGTAACTAAGATCAGTGTAAAAAATGTAATAAGAATTCTCTTTCTTAACTTATTCATAGATATACACTCTCCCTTTCTACTTTACGCCTACTGTACCGCCTACAACACCTGAGTTGTGAATTCTAACCATATTCTCAACCGTATATGTCATATTTGAGTCATTAAAATATAATTTTATACCTACGCTATTTTTTGATTTATCAAATCTGAAAACAGCGCCACTAACATAATTTGAACTACCATCAACAACATAATTTAAAGAATTTGATATTTTTAAACTATTCTGAACTTCCTTATCCCAATTTTCGGGATTATCATCCGTAACAGCTATTGTATCAAGATCTTTCTGATACATGTATTTCTTCGTCAAATAAATACCATTTTTAGAAAAATAGAATGTATATATACATCTATCACTATCACCAATGACTACATTATGGGCATCTGTTCCAAGTGACATTGAAGGAATATCCGCTGATTTTAAATCAATCGAAGCATCTTGATCGTCAATTTTGACAGTATCCATCATGTAAAACTTGGTAGGTCCCTGTACTCCGGCTGCATATGAATTATAGAAAATTTCTCCGGTAGAAACACTAACCGATCCATTTGAACTAGGATTCATAACATGTCTATCAATCGGCACAGATGATACTACAACAAGCTTTTTAACATAAATATCCTTTAAGTTAATAGTGTCGGAATCGAAGGTCGGGGTTGACGGAACCATATCTTCGACTTTACTTCTGGCTTTTACATTTGAAAATGTAACAGATGTATCACCGCCCACCTGAGATTTGCTAAATGTTACCTCCGCATCTCCGGTTACTCCTTCAACATATATATACTTCGAAGTAATAATTACATCACTTATAAAATTGAACGTTTCATCCGCCTGACTTTGAACCTTAATATCGGTCTTGGTTTTTCTAAAGATGATATTGTTATTCATCATGAGTGAGATAACAGCCGTCATAAGTAATGATAAAATAACAAGAGCAACAAGAATCTCAATTAAAGTTATACCTTTGTTGTTTCGTAATCTCTTCATATTACGCTTTCACCTCACATCATTATCTGGCTTCATGGCTGCCGTTCTTACGAACATAAACACGAGCAACCTGTGATCCGTTTTTCCTGAAAAAACAATATGCCCCATTTCCTGAAATAACATCACCTGACTTTGTAACTGCTATTACTACACCAGTAAGTGAATCACCATTATGAAATGATCCCATGTCACCGTCACATTGTATTGTAGTTGTTGCAGTCCATGTAGCATCAAGTGAACTGCTCCAATCTACAGGATAATCTAATCCTGAATCATTTTCCGCTGTGTAAGATATACGAGCATATCCGGTAACTTTCTTACCCTTATAGTCATTAGGGTTTTCTGAATCTACCTTAAACTTTATGATCGGACCAAACTTCTTTGCTCTACCCTTTTGAATATAAAAATTCTTTCCATCCTTATACACTCTGATTGCATACATTCCATATTCAAAATCATTCATAGATTTTGCTTTGGCAAAAAGCTCAGAAATTTCCGAATCAAAAACTACAGCTGCATCCTTACATTTAGCAGAATGAATCATAGAAATTGATGCTATAGCCATAACGGAGACTATTCCAATAATAGCTATTACAATCACCATTTCCACAAAAGAATAGCCTTTGTTTTTGGACTTCTTATAATCCATAAATAATCTCCTTTACTCAATACCCTTTACCCAGTTGTCATACTTCAAAACAGACGTATAATCAAGATCAAAAACTTCAACAGTTTTATCATCTCCAGCAGAAACTTGAGTTGATGTATTCTCATAAGCCTTAAAAAGTGAAAGAACTTCATCAGCTAGAGCCTTCGTAGTAGCATCACCAACAGTTTCGATTCTAGTTTGAGGTACCTTCTTTCCATTTTCATCAAGCTTAAATGAACCATCCGGATTCAGCTGATACTGAACATTACCATGCTCATCTACTACAACAACTTCTCCATCTCCACTCTTCTCTACAAGCTGCAGCTCATTAAGAATTGCCTTAACTGCTTCTGGATTAGACTTGATTGTAGTAATATGATTGTTATTAGATATAATTACTTTACCACCTGATACAATAAGACCTTCAAAACTTGTAACATTTTCATCAAAAGTCACATCGCCCTTTGCAAGAATTATACCTTTAACCTTTCCATAATTTGCTGATGTACTATCAGTATATTTTGAATGAATCGTAATATCTTGTGATGATACATATACATCATTGCCTGATCCAAGATCTAACTCATTAACTGCAGTACCTGTAGGTACTTCTGACGAATACGTGGAAGCAAGTCCTTTAGGAACAATAATTTTCTCATTATCTATTCTAAAGAAATTTAAATAAGCATTAATAGGAGTAAGTGCAGCCTCTCCAGCAATACGTGATCCATAACCACTTGCATATGGATTTGCATTATCAACATCCTGTCCGCTAATTCCAAATTCAGTTTCACTTGTATTTAATGTATTATGCCATCCAATAATCTCATCAACGAGCTTAGCTTTAGCTGAATCTTTATTAATATTTGCAAGTGAGAACTTTACATACTGTGATTGCTTAAGAAGATCATCTGCAAGATTAAGTGCATCAGGCTTTCCACTAATTGTTAAATTAACAGAAGGATCCTTACTTAAAAGTTCCTTAAGCTCATTTGCATCAGCATATTCAGCTGTATAAATATTAAATGCCGTATCACTCTTTGCACTTATTGCACCACTTGAATAAATATGATTACCTGTAGCATTTGATGCAATACTGATCTTACCTACTTCAAATGGAGTTTCGGCTGATTGATCATCAATTCTAGTCAAGAACGGTGCAATTCTATCATCATTTTCACACGCATACTGATAATCAACTATCCACTGTTTAGACAAATCATCAGCATCATTTATATCTGGTAATGATGCATCACTGTTATGTCTCTGAACAACACCTGAATAATCATTTTTTATTAAATCATAAGCCACTTCGAAATCATAATAGAATAAAGAATTACCAAATGAATCATATTTCTGACATGGCATATAAATTTCTTTTTTGTCGTTATCATATCCAAAATAATCAGAGAAAAGTGAATTAGGATATGTCACATTATATGCAAGCTTTACTTTATAATAATCATGTCTCGTTCCATTGCTTAATGTATACTTAACTTTCTCAGGTGTATCTGCAATAGCCGGCGGCATATAAGCCTGCTGTGAAGGTTTTACAGATATCGAATCACCTGTTCTAAAGTCATCAACAGCTGCATCATATCTATATGACTTAACAACAGGATTAAAGTTAAGTCCGTTTGATGTATTATTTGGTGTACTTAAATCAATATATTTCGAAAGCTCAACGTATGCTCTACCAGCAACAAAAATAGTATCAGCTCTTGAAATATCAAGCGTAGAATTTTCGCCGTTCACAACTATAGCACTACTATTATAATGGCCTCGAGTATCTGACCAAACCTTATAATCTCTACTTATAAAATCACCGTCATCATAAACATTTATGTATGGTTCTTCAATAAGATCTCTGAAAACCGTTTCACACTTAAGTCCATGATAAGATGTTTTGCCATCATCAGTTAATTGAGAAGAAATATCAGTTAAATATACATAATCGCCTTTTTTAACTTTTATTGTTCTCGCATTTTCACCGGTACCTTCAGTATATTCGTAATCTTCTCCGATATATTCATAAACTCTTTGTTCGTTTCGATCTCTACAAATATAATTACCGTTAGAGTCCTTCTTATAAGTAGCTTTTTTATACATTTCAGGATCTACAATAGGAGTAAACTTTCTATTATCTCTCTTAGTACTATCTCCATAACCATAATAAGAACCATTTAATGTAAATATCGAATTATCAGCATCAAGCTGCAAATCGTCTCTAACATAAAGATCAGCATTAAATAACGCTGTTGAACCAAGAAGTTTAGATGGATCAGCCGGGTTAACAAGAGTAGTACCTCCAAGAACAATATTGTCAGCCCATACTTCTGAATTCTTAATCTTATTTGCCTCTAATCCATACATAGAAAGCGATCCACTGTTCATAACAGCAATTGTACCAGGAACAATAACCATATTTGCAACAAGATCAACTTCTGTCCCATTAATATAAAGTCCTGAATACTTACTATGTTCATTTACTCCATCATACTTACACTGAATAATAGGTACACCAGATCTATAAAGATAATGATTATAGTAATCATAACCGGCACCACTTTCAACCTTGTTTCTATCATATTCCTGTGCCTGCTTACTTGTAGAATCAAGGAAAAGTGTTCTATTTGAAACTGGAAGCATAAAATATCTTGCGATATAAGAATCAGAATCTTCAACAATCTTCTGACCGGAAGGATCAAGAACCAAATTTCCATCTCCATCAACCTTATATTGCTTTATTCTTTCAACTGCTTTCCAAGAAAACCTATTCTCAATACCACCTCCAACAAGTTCCGGAGCAAGTTCAGGAGAATCAGCATACGATAAAGTATTCCTATCATCAGATGTAGAATTGATAATATCTCCTATAAGAGAATCATTGCCTAACGAATCTTTAGAATAAGTATAGGCAAAATATGTCTTAGAATTATCTTCTGTTGGATTATAGTCAGTCTGAAAATAATTATACCACTTGTTATAAAAATCCGCGCCTGCATAAATATTACCCTGAATATTTAATTTAGATGTCTGATTAATATCAACACCCATATCAGCAATAATACTATAATCAAGTAATGTATTAAAATCAGCCGTTATACTATTAAAATTAACTTCAAAATCAGGTTTTGAAATAACAATATCTGCTGAAATAGTCTGCGTAAAATCACCACTCGCCGGTGATCTGTTATAAGAAGCTGTTCTTGATACAACAATATTCTTAATAACAATCTTATCAAGCTTTAACTGATCATCTGTAGCACCGGTAAGAATATTGCCCTCTTTATCATACATGAGAACTGTAATACCTGCTCTACCACTCTTCTTCTGAAGACGATAACGATCTGTAGTTCCGGTAACAGGTACCTTATCATAATCATAAAGATGAACTGTATCATTTGTTATACATGCAGCAAGTGAAGCAACAAATTCATTAGATTCTCCGGCTGAGCTAAAAGTAGTATAAACTTCCTGCATAAACCTTTTCTTAAAGTCTTTATTTGCTTCCTCATTGGTTTTTGTAACATAAGAGCCATTTGCACCGGCTGCAATATCATAATATGTCATATTTTCAACAGTATAATTGTATGCCTTCTGCATACAACTACCTGTCTTATTACCAACACCTGCATAAATCTGACTCATCGCCTGCTCTACATAAAACCAATTGTCTTTGGAATTATAATCATATAATTTAAGGCGATATACATATCCTACAGCTGTAAGTAGTGCACCGGTAAGTATTCCGATAAAACCAAGAGCAACTATTACAAGGATTAAACCGGAGCCTGCATTGTCTTTAATTTTCTTCAACTTTGATATTAGTTTCTTCAAAATTAATTAACCTCCTTAGCTCCAGAATATCTAGCAATTGGTTTACTATCATCACTATCACCAACTCTTCTAAAAGTTACCTCAACAGTATTAAGTCGATTCTTTGATGAGACATCATCAACAATTGATCTAATATAATCTTTCTTAGCATCACCTAAATCATCTGCCGGATCAGTATCTATCGCAGATGAACCACTATAATCTGAAACAGATCCTATATCTGTAACATAAACATCAGCCCCCAGATCATCAAGCTTCTCAATTATTCCCGGACTACTGTAGGATCTGAAATTACCACCATTATGAGTATCTGTATATAACATACTAGCATCTGTTAATACAGTATCTCTTGATAATGCATCCTTGTATTTTGCTTCAGTCTTGATATTTGTAAATACCCTAAGAGGTGTATTTGCACCACCGTTAGACTCGCCTATCCAAGCAAATTGAATTTCTACAGGTTTCTCCTCTCCTCTTGAACCATAAGTCCAAAAAACATCATCTTTATCAGGCCTTGGCTTATTTGCTTCATTATAAATAGGTTTACCTGTTTCAGAATCAACTGCAGAATTACTCTTATCATATCTATCATATTTAACTGAAAGCTGATCCCATTCAGGCTTGATCAGATATAATTTGGATTCTTTTGAATCCTCATCATTATAAACAAAAATTGTATCTAATGGAGCATATCTAAACGTAAGATATGTATCACTTGAATTCGTAACATACGGCTCATATACAAAATATATGTCCGGGCTCTTATTTGATGTATAAAATTTCTTTGAATAAACATTATACGAGAGCACTTCATCATGTATCGGAGCAGTACCTACAAGTTGAAAATGATCATAATAAAAAACATCACAATCAACCTGATAGCACTCTTTATGACTATAATCCATTGTCTTGTAAATCGAAATTCTTGTTGCTTTTCTTGCAGTATCAACAGTATTAAAACCGGTTATACCATTTTTGGATATAAGATACTGATTATACTGCTCAGGACTCTCATCCTTAAGATAATTCATTTTAATATTGAAAAAATCATTTTCAGCCTGCTTGTCAAAGCTGGCAGCGTTTCCTTGAATAAGAGCAACCTTGTTTGCATCGAGATTCTGCATAAAACTCATTTCCATGCTGTTAGGATCGCTGTATCTTGTATCAATAACATTATTACTTGTATCTAAATACTTTCCATGTGGTACAACGACAACTTCTTTCTTTATATCAAAAGATTCAGAATCAATAATGATTGAATCATACCTTACTAACATTCCATCATCATTAAGCTCCCAGCCTAAATCATCGACAAAATGAGTAACTTCATCAGCCGTAAGACCATAAGGATTGTGTTCACTATTTATGTCATAAGCAATATCGTATTTGATACTTCCGTCTGCATCTTTAATATTTATTACCTTTGAACCAATGTCATCCACTACTACAGTACGCTTAAAAGAATTTCCATTCTTACCAAGCGGTACTGTAGATAGAAGATAACAATCAATACCATACTTAATATTGTAATCATCATGAGCATGACCCGTCTCTTCAAAATCTCGTTCAGAAATTTGAGTTAATGTAAAATCACCTGTAGACGGATCCTTCTCAAGCAAATAAAGTTTACAATATATATCATCTTCGTGTGCACGACCTAAAACATCAATCTTGGAATCAGAATTACTCAGGTCATCTTCAACAATTTGAATTGTAGGATCAGATAGATCTTGTTTAAATAAATTCTCATCCTTTGTACTTTGGAAAAACGTCATAACGTATTGAGCATTATCAAGGACATACTGCCTTTCTTTTGCCTGTCTGGACGTATTCATAGTATGAATAACCTGATACAAAATAGGTGTGATCAGAATTGTCAAAACCGCCACCGCTATTATGGAATCTACTATACTGAAACCCTTATTATTACGTTTGGTCATAACACGCCACCTCTGTGAATACTTGTCTTTAGTATACTTTCACTGTTCCGGACTTTGATCCAAGACTGAATCTACCGGCAGTTGAATCATCAACAACCTTGAAGTAAACAGGAATTGTAGTACTATTATCAACAGAAACCTTTACTCCATTACTATCCTCTGAATCAACTCTTTCAGAAGACTTTACATATATAGTTACATCATTTGTAAGAATTTCTGTCTCGTATGACTTATCACCTATCTCATACTTAACAAAATTCTTATCATCCTGTGAATAAACAGAAATCTTAACATCTGTTACATCATTTCCTGAATAAGAAACATACGTCTTCTCATCACTCTCACTAGCTGCAATGATAACTCCGTCAGCTGCATCATTCTTTGCACTGTTAAGAAGCATTACAATATTATGAGCACTAACGATTGCTTCACCGTTATCAGCTGTATAAGGACTAGAATCTGCTGCAGGAGCACCTTCACCACCAAGGAAAATATTCTCAACACCCTTAGGCTGATTTAATGAAGGAACATCCGGATTTCTTCCAGGACCGGTAATTGCATATGAATTAAGTACAATAGCTCCGGATACAATCTCAGTCTCAGGATTATAAGACATGTTTACGCTTTCAATATTAAGTCTATACTTATAAGCAGCTACATAATCAAGATAATCCTTTATTTCCTGATATTTACATGTAAAGTTTATAGGATATGAAACCTTCTGGCAAACATAGTTCTGCTCAGGCTGTGGTGCTTCATTTCCTGTGGCAATATCACCTGTCTCCGCAGGTGCACTTGCACCAAGTGTATAGAATGTTGCAGGATGAGGAAGGCCAACAGATACGTTAGTCCAATCTTCAAAATACTCTTCTGTACCCTTAAGATACATAACTGCATTTTCCTGATTAAGATCAGGAGCATACTTTACAAGTTCTTCTTCGAACTGTCTCTTGAGCTCTTCTGTTTTAGCAACATACTCTTCTCTGTGAGCTTCCATTTCTTTAAGCTCATCATATCTCTGCTGTAATGAGTTAATCTCTGTAGTCAATTGTGCTTCTTTATCTTTTTCCGGCTGATATAAGAAATAATAACCGGCAATGCACAAAATGACAGCAAGAAAAACTAATAATATATTAATATGACTTGTCTTCATTAATTATTCCCCCTCTCCAACAGATAATTCGCCTGTTTCTTCTTCAACAACTTCTTCTGCTGCAAAAGGATCTGTATAATTACATGTTACTGCTGAAGTAAATATAACCTCGTCAGATTTTTCATCTTTTGCCTGAGTAAGGGAACTAATATATACATTTTCAACCTCGTCGAGTTCTTTAAGTCCCATAATAAACTGAGCTACTGAATCATAGCTTCCGGATCTGATTGGGAATGTTATTCCACCCGAATTAGCACTAAAGCTTCCAAGTACTATATCCTTCGGACAGATCTTCTCGAGATCATCGATAAGCTTTCTAGCCTGCTCATTAAGAACATATGTTGATCTTGACATGCTAAGAATATCAGCTGTTTCAGCCATCTGTTTCTCATAAGCATGCTTTATAGCTTCTATATCTGCTATAGCTTCTATATCACGCTGTAACTGAGCTTTTCTATCTTCAAGCTTCTTAACCTTATTCTTCTGATTAAAGATAAGACCTGCCATAGCAAGTGCAGCAACGAGGCAAACTGCTATACCGATAATAGGTACTCCACCGCCTCCGCCTGATGATGAGCTGCTGGATCTTGATCCACCAATTGGGAATCCCATAGGTGCAAGAGCTCCACCGATAGAAGAAATAAGATATACAGGACTGTACACCCTCTGATCGATTGAAGGATCAAACTTTACATTGTAAAGGCTGTCCATGATTCTTGTGGATACATTAAGCTGTATCTTGAAGAGCCCATCGATACCCTTTATAAGAGCACCATCACCTGTAAGGAAAACATCATCAATCGGATTATTTGGATTCTTTGAAGCATAGAAGTCCATAACACGTCCGATATTGTTGATAAGATATCTGAAAGCACCTGTTGCTTCATTATCATCAAAATCAACTGTGATGATCTTGTCATTCTGGAGCATTGTCATAGCTGTAGTAGCATCAACACCCTTTTCCTGCATAACAACATTAACTACAGGATTTGTTCCATATGGTACAGTTCTCTGAAGGAGAAGCTTGTCTCCGTTGACCACGTTGAGAACCGTTGACTCACTACCGAGCTGGATAACCATTGTTGTCGACTGCTCAGTTGTCTGAGTCTTGATAAGCTGAAGCATTGCGTTACCGATGTAATCAAGCTCCTGGCACTTAAGTCCCGCTGCAGCGGCAAGGCTGTAGTAAGAAGCACACATTGCTTCAGGTGCAGCAACTGCCATAACTCTCATCTTCTTTGAGCCATCATCTCCTGTGAAGCTCTCAAGGATGGAATGCTCGATAACATACTCTTCAATATTATTAACCGGGAAGTAATCAGCAGCATTGGCATTGATCAAAGCTCCAACTTTCTTAGGAGCAACTGCCGGTATTTCTACCTCTCTGTTAACAATCTTTGTGGAGTTCATAACAAA
Source organism: uncultured Lachnospiraceae bacterium (assembly GCA_946405625.1). Lineage (GTDB taxonomy): Bacteria > Bacillota > Clostridia > Lachnospirales > Lachnospiraceae > Eubacterium_Q. The sequence goes on from CAMJHQ010000024.1 coordinate 51,549, forward strand.
GACAGCATTCTTCGTTACAACGCCATTAGCACTGAGCTGATTTCTGATCTCAGATGCTATTCTTTCCTGATCTCTTATCTGACCGTCTTCATAAGAGTCTTCAGGAGTTTCAAAGATAAGTACCTTGTGGATATAGGTCTGCTTCTTCTGGGATGCAGATATATCTACAATGGTAATGCTTTCATTAGTAATGTCTATCGACAATACTCTTCCACTTTTTGCCATTCTATAGCCTCCCTCATTTAATCAGTAGTTTTTATTTAAGGTACTGAGTCCTTTGCAGTGGTCAGATGCAAGAAATCGCACCCCACAAGAGTACATCTCTATACCCCTTTTACATATATACCCCGATATATATGTAAAAGAAGAAATAAAAACTTCTGAATTTTTAAAATTCACATTTTTTTCATAAATTCCCTAAACATAGTAACGAGATTCCAAGGGTCGAGCTTGGAATCTCATATATACACTTTAGAATATAATCTTACTTATACTCTGTACCAATTGATGGCTGCATCTGCCAATCTGTTAC
>CAMJHQ010000025.1 GCA_946405625.1 uncultured Lachnospiraceae bacterium
ATCGCCTTTGCTTCGCTCCGGCGATACGCGACGCTCGCCAAAGTATATAACTCACGCTGCCGCAGGCAGCTTATGAAAACAAGAAAGCCACACCAGTGCAAGTAAACTTGCCGGTGTGGCTTCTTTGTTTTCACATGCTACGCATGTGAGTTATATACTTTGTCTCGCTGTTAACGCGTTACATCATTCCCATGCCTGGGTTTCCTGCAGGCATAGCCGGTGTATCTTCCTTAATATCAGCTACTACTGACTCTGTTGTAAGAAGTGTTGATGCGATTGATGTTGCGTTCTGAAGTGCTGTTCTTGTAACCTTAACAGGATCGATGATACCTGCTTCGATCATTGTTACGAACTCTTCCTTGTAAGCATCGAAACCTACTGCATCCTTTGCTTCCTTAACCTTGTTAACGATTACTGCGCCTTCAAGACCTGCATTTGCTACGATGTGGAACAGAGGTGCCTCAAGTGCCTTACAGATAATCTGTGCACCTGTCTTCTGATCTCCCTCAAGTGTAGCAGCAAGCTTCTCAACCTTCTTGATAGCGTGAACATAAGCTGATCCGCCACCTGCAATGATTCCTTCTTCAACAGCTGCTCTTGTAGCATTAAGAGCATCTTCCATACGAAGCTTAGCTTCCTTCATCTCTGTCTCTGTAGCAGCACCAACTCTTATAACTGCAACACCACCTGCAAGCTTAGCAAGTCTCTCCTGAAGCTTCTCTCTGTCGAAGTCTGACTTTGTATCTGTGATCTGTGTCTTTATAAGAGCAACTCTATCCTTGATAGCTGCCTTCTTACCAAGACCATCAACGATTGTTGTATTCTCCTTTGTAACCTTAACGCTCTTAGCACGTCCGAGCTGATCTATTGTAGCATCCTTAAGCTCGTAACCAAGATCTGAAGAAATTACAGTACCGCCTGTAAGAATAGCGATATCCTGAAGCATATCCTTACGTCTGTCACCATATCCAGGTGCTTTAACAGCAACTACGTTAAATGTACCTCTGAGCTTATTAACGATGAGAGTTGTAAGAGCCTCACCCTCAACATCCTCAGCGATGATAAGAAGCTGTGCACCAGTCTTAACGATCTGCTCAAGAAGCGGAAGGATATCCTGAATGTTTGAAATCTTCTTATCTGTAATAAGGATATACGGATCTGAAAGTTCGGCAACCATCTTCTCCATATCTGTAGCCATGTATGCTGAAACATATCCTCTGTCGAACTGCATACCTTCAACAAGGTCAAGCTCTGTCTCCATTGTCTTTGACTCTTCGATTGTGATAACGCCGTCCTTTGATACCTTATCCATAGCATCAGCAACAAGCTGTCCAACCTCTTCGTCACCGGCTGAAATAGCAGCAACCTTAGCGATCTGATCCTTACCGGCAACCTTCTTTGACATAGCTGTAATAGCCTTAACTGCCTCATCTGTTGCCTTCTTCATCCCCTTACGAAGAACAATAGGATTAGCACCTGCAGCGAGGTTCTTCATTCCTTCGTTGATCATAGCCTGAGCAAGAACTGTAGCTGTTGTTGTTCCGTCACCGGCAACATCATTTGTCTTTGTTGCTACTTCCTTAACAACCTGAGCACCCATGTTCTCAAAAGCATCTTCAAGTGTGATTTCCTTAGCAATTGTAACACCGTCGTTTGTAATGAGCGGTGTACCGTAAGACTTATCAAGAACTACATTTCTTCCCTTAGGTCCGAGTGTTACTCTTACTGTATCTGCTAACTTGTTAACGCCTGCCTCAAGAGCTTTTCTGGCTTCTGCTCCGTACTTTATATCCTTTGCCATTTAAATTCGCCTCCTAAAATCTATATCAATTCTGTAATTAACAAATATAAAACCGTCTTTATGATCAATTACTCAACTACAGCTAAAATGTTCTCCTGACTTACGATTGTATACTTCTCTTCGCCAAGTGTAACATCTGTACCTGAATACTGTGAATAAATAACCTTCTGTCCTACTTTAACAGTCATCGGAACCTTCTTGCCGTCCTCAACCTTACCCGGTCCTACTGCAACAACCTCTGAATACTGAGGTTTTTCCTGTGAATTACCTGTAAGAATGATTCCTGAAGCAGTTGTCTCTTCAACTTCTGCAGCCTTAAGCACTACTCTGTCACCAAGTGGTGAAATCTTTAATTTCTTCATTTTAATGCCTCCTATTAAAATCCTTTTTAGCACTCATTACACCTGAGTGCTAATACAGATTATATTGTACTCATTTTTTCAAATAAATCAATACTTATTTTACCAAAATGTGAAGAAAAATCCCGCAAGCGGCGACAAAACTATCATTATCACAGAAAATGTAAAGCTTGATATTGACACAAGTGTAGCTCTCTGTTCAGAAGGAAACATATCATTAAGCTTCGCATCCGTCCTTATCTGAATAGCATCATCGCATAATGAAGAAATAAATCCGCCTAGTACCATAGGGATAACCGAACCTGTATGTTCGAGCATCACTCCGGTAAGCACACCCACTGTGCATATGATGAAAAGGTATATGTATCTCACCCTTTTAAATCTAACAATAAGCTTCGATCCTACCACTCCTCCGAGTTCCATAGTAAGAAGCGCAACACCCAGAAACCAGTTTGATATTCCCGCAGTTCTAAGTTTACTCTGCAGAAAAAACAGTAGAAGAATGTCTATAGCACCGACAAAAGAATTAAGGAACATAAGCTTTGTTGCCTTTGGATTTTTTATTAAAAATCGAATACTTTCGACAAAATAATCAATAAGCTTTTTCACTGCTGTTCCGACAGATGCCTTATCACTGTTGTTTTCAGCACCATCGTTTTCAATACCGTTTTCATCAGCATTATCTGTCTCTTCTATTCTGATCTCCACTAGCTTAAGTGTGAAATACAGCGTAAGAAGTCCCGTAACGGCACTTATAAGATATGCCTTCCTGTAGCCGAGCCATAAAGCAACGCCTGCGAGGAGTGTTGATATGCCGCTTGCCACACGATATATTATCGACTGGTTTGAAGAATATCTCTCATAATATGCTTCCTTCCCTTCAAGCTTCATAGAGTCATAAGCCAGAGCTTCTCCGGATCCCGAAGCGAAGTTATAAGCCATCGCATGAAAAGGCATAGCCATACAGGCAACAGCAAAATTTCCGGATAATGCGGTAATGACATCACCTGTTATCGCCATAACATTTCCAAGCGCGAGCATTCTTTTTCTTCCGTATACATCCGCCAGCATACCGGACGGAATCTCCATCAGGAGGCTTGTTATATGAAATACAGTTTCGGCAAAACCGATCTGAACCAGCGAAAAGCCTCTCGATGCCATGATCACAACCCAGGCACCTGTAATAGACAGGTTGCCGAGTATCCCTGTTGTATATAATAATCTTATCTGTTTTCTTAAATTGAACATAAAAAAATCTCCCTTCAGTTTATAGATGTCATACCAAGACATCTCAGATAAAACCTAAATAGGAGATAATGCGTAAATACCGGTTATAACTTGTAAACTAACCTAAAAATGAGCGCACTATCCCCCTTACGGGAGAATTGTGTAACCTTTAGTCAGTTGTACGTTGTTATTTGTCCAGTACATTTTTAATCTTCTTTCGTATTTTTTCTTTTTGTATAGTAACATCCGGTGTCGCAGGAGTCAAGCCACTTGTGAATATCCATGTAAATAAGGCCGCTGATCATTCGGCTTATACTTATATATCCGTCCCTGCTCAGAAGACCTTATCACAATTCATTAACTCAGATAATCCCAGCCTTTCGAAACACTGTCAGTTGTGATTTCTTCCTGATATAATCCTATAATTCTCATCTTTTTGATGCCGTGTCTCGCCAGAATATAGTTTCCGTCCTTAACAAAAAATCTGTTAAATCCGCTATACAGACGTTTCTTTCGGAACTGCATTATATCTCTGTCATAAAATGCGATCAGCAGCCATGTATTTCTATAACCATCATGATATCTCACGGGCACACAGCGCATCTTGACTATTCCGACATTATCACCGAGTTTAAATATTTTATATATAGCTGTAGCAGCAAACGTCCCGATGAGAAGTAAATATATGACTATCATCGCCTTTATAATGCTTCCCATATCATCATGATATTTCATCAGGCTCAAGATGAATACGACTACAACAATAAAAGTACTGAATAATATATCGGTCTTTAAACCATGTATCAGACCGTTTCTATATTCTCTATATGATTTTTCTTCAAGCGGTACAGCGGCTTCCGGCGCCGAAAGCCAGCTCTTCACTCCAACAGGCAGATTTTCCACCAGCTGATAGTCACGTCTGCTCTTTATGATCAGATATATGATATATCCGAAAACCGGAAGTAATACGATAAGCGAGCAGATTGAAACAATGATGACCATCTCTCTATCCATTTTATGCACCTATCTTTCTGTCTTTACCGTAAATAAAGAGGTACTGCTGGGCAATTCCTGCAACATTACCGAATAATTTGCACATTTCTTTTTCTATAACGTCCTTTGGAGTATCCTTGTGGAAATACATTTCTTCGCAAACTCTCTTCATCCATACATCAACCGGAAAAGCATCCGTCCTTCCGAGTGAATAAAGCAGAACACAGTTTGCAACCTTTTCTCCCACTCCCTTCACGGACATAAGCTTTTTTCTCGCTTCGTCGGTCGGAAGATGTTTCAGCTCCTTTGCAGACAGTTCACCTGAAGCAACACGTCTTGCGGCATCCATGATATAAGGAGCTCTGAAGCCCGCCTTACAGCCTCTGATGTCATCCTCTGTCACAGCAGCAAGCTGATCCGGACGAGGAAACAGCGCATCAAAATCAGAGTTGAAGAATCTGATCGTATCGGCGGCTCTCTTATCTCCGCAAAGCGTCGAGATATTTCTGACAACCTGCTTTATCTGCGGTATCTGCTTATTCTGAGAAATTATAAAGGATATCAGGCATTCGAAAAACTCCTGATTGAGTATCCTGATACCCGGATTTTCGGAAATTATCTTCTCAAGTCTGGGATCCGCATCTATGATCCTCTTCTTTATATTTCCGTAATCACTTTCCAGATCGAAGTAATGCTTCCATATATGCTCATATTCCCACTCGTCGGTATCATAAAATGTAAGCTTTATACCATTTACGGAAGGCTCTTCCATAATATGGAGAAACCTTCCGCATGCTACGATATCATATTCATATTTGTCCGGAATCTCACCACTGTCGGTCCTTGAAAAATGGAAGCACTGTCCACATTCAAGAATCTCCTTCAGATGAAAATCCTTCACATCATCAACTACGTAATCCTTTTTCAAATCAAATGCCTTTCTTATGCCGGCTTATATGAACTCTTTAATCCGACAATTCTGTTAAATACAGGCTCGCCATCCTTTGAATCCTTGCTGTCTACACAGAAGTATCCGTTTCTGATGAACTGGAATGAATCGCCCGGCTTTGCGTCCTTCAGACAAGCCTCAAGCTTAGCATCCTTCAGAACAACCAGTGAGTTCGGATTAAGATTGAGCGTTCCGTCCTCGTTCAGCTTACCCTTTTCTTCATCGATTATATTTTCATATAATCTGACTTCAGCTGTCAGGCAGTCTGCAGCATTTACCCAGTGGATAGTACCCTTAACCTTACGTCCCTCAAAGCCGCTTCCGCTTCTTGTTTCAGGATCATAGGTTGCGTGAATAAGCGTAACATTTCCGTCAGCATCCTTCTCGCATGAAGTACATTTTACAAAGTAAGCACCCTTAAGTCTTACTTCGTTACCAGGGAAAAGTCTGAAATACTTCTTCGGAGGCTCTTCCATGAAGTCATCAGCCTCAACATAGAGTTCTCTTGAAAATGTAACCTTTCTGGTTCCTGCATCTTCACTATCCGGATTATTCTCAATATCAAACTCTTCTGTCTGACCTTCCGGATAATTATCAATAACAAGCTTGATCGGGTTCAGAACGCCCATAAGACGCGGTACAACCGGCTTAAGGTCTTCTCTGATGCAGTACTCAAGCATAGCATAATCGCATGAGCCCTGTGACTTCGAAACTCCGGCAAGCTCCATAAATGTCTTAAGTGATGACGGCGTAAAGCCACGGCGTCTCAGAGCCGCAAGTGAAACAAGTCTCGGATCATCCCATCCGTCAACTATTCCGTCCTCTACAAGTTTCTTGATATATCTCTTACCTGTTACAACATTTGTAAGATAAAGCTTTGAAAACTCAATCTGCTTAGGAGGATGAGGATACTCAAGCTCTGTAACAACCCAGTCATAGAGCGGTCTGTGGTCTTCAAACTCAAGTGTACAGATAGAATGTGTAACACCCTCGATCGCATCCTCGATCGGATGAGCGAAGTCATACATAGGATAAATGCACCACTTATCGCCTGTGTTATGATGTGTCATTCGAGCTATTCGGTAAATAACCGGATCTCTCATATTGATATTCGGAGAAGCCATATCGATCTTCGCACGAAGAACCTTTGATCCGTCAGCGAATTCACCGTTCTTCATAGCTTCGAAAAGGGCGAGATTCTCCTCAATCGTTCTATCGCGATAAGGTGAATTCTTTCCCGGCTCTGTAAGTGTTCCTCTATACTCTCTTATCTCCTCTGCAGAAAGTTCATCTACATAGGCCTTGCCCTTCTTGATAAGCTTAACTGCAGCTTCATACATCTGATCAAAATAGTTTGATGCAAAAAGCACCTCACCCCTGAAATCAGCGCCGAGCCACTTTACGTCCTCAATGATCGAATCAACAAATTCTTCTTTTTCCTTTGTCGGATTAGTATCATCGAATCTGAGATTGAACTGTCCACCGTATTCTACGGCAAGTCCGTAATTGAGAAGTATAGACTTAGCATGTCCTATATGCAGATATCCGTTCGGTTCAGGTGGGAATCTTGTCACAATTTTTGTATACTTGCCCTCTTCAAGATCCTTATCGATTATCTGTTCTATAAAATTTTTGGATTTAACTTCTTCTGATCCGCTTACTTCTTCGGATTCCTTGATAATCTCATCAGCCATTCTGATCATTCCTCCTCATCATCCTGTCCCGGAAGTACAACCTTCTTCGCAGGCTTTTCAAAGACCTCGGTATAAACCGCTTCAGCCTTCTTCGTATCATTCGCAGCTTCAATCGCCGCCTCAGCTTTATTCTCTATCTCTGCCGCAGCAGAAGCTTCTGTTTTAATTTCATCAGCTGCCTCGACCGCTGCCTGAACTTCAGTCTTATCGATCACTTCAGCATTAAAGCCTGAAGCATCATCAGCATCACCGGCTACAACATCAAATGCAGAGTCAATACCAAACGGTCTTTCCTTCTTTGCACTTTCAATCTTATCCTCACGCTCTTCCTTCGCAAGCGGTACATTTACATTACTGTTAAAATCACTTGCTGTTTCAAGCATGATCTCACCGGTATCTTCATTAACACCATATGACTTATTCTTGCTGAACTTTTCCTTATCCTCTTCAGCAGCAGCCTTCTCAGCATCCGAAGCCTTCTCCGAATCCTGTTTCTTTGCCTCTGCATCAATGATCGGATTATCGTTCTCATCATCCGTCATATCTTCCGGATCGATCTTATTCATAAGACTGCTGTTTCTGACAACGAGAACTATTACAGCAATACACATTATAACGAATAATACAGTCATTGCAATAAGAAGTTTTTTAAGAGCACTTCTGGAAAGTCCATTCTCTTCCTTCTCATTTCTTACTATAGGCGCCACGGCAGGAGCCTCTGTCGCAGTTGCATTTGTGGCCGGTTCAACCTTTACGGCATCTGTTTTTGAAGCTATCAGACTTTCAACAGCCGCAAAGCGCATAAAACTCCTGTCTTTTGAATCATATAAATAATAACCGGCTTCACCGTTCAGATTCATTGCATATATAAGAAATACTCCGCTGCCTGTACCATCAGAATAAGCCTTATATGCAGTAGTACCTATCTTAAGTTCGGCAGGCTTGAAGCCATTCGGAACATCAAAACTTTCAGGTTTATTCAGGATAACATATCTGCCTTTTTCTGCAGGCACCTCCTGATACGGAGTAAGCATGGTGTTATCCTTATCATAAATATACCAGAATATTTCGTCCTTTTCGTTTTTCAGGCATATAATAGAGAGTCTCTTATTCGGTGCCTGAAATCCCGGAACCTTCTTGTTGTTTATAGTCAGAACAGTTTCCGTAAAGCCTTCAGGCGGTTCAGGAAGCTCATCCATAACAACCATGAAGTCATGTCCATCTATCTTAAGCTTGATCTCTTCAAGCTCATCGCCGCACATAACCGTAAGATAATATTCTTTAACAGCACCGTTTTCAGCTGTAACGGTAATTGTTACGTAATTTGCTCCCTTTTCAAGCGAATTTGCTCCGCTCACACTTGTCGTAGCCTTATCACTGTTTGTTATAGCGCTTATTGCTATACTCTTATCCTCTTCCGTAAGCTGTACTGTATAACTTGTGGTTTCAGGACTGAAAGCAGGAGAAAGCTCTCCCGGAGAAATTGAAAGTGATGAAAGATCACAGTCTTCCGATCTTTTATCCTCTTCTGTTGTTGAATCCTTGTCTTTCTCTTTATCCTTATCCTTTTCTTCTGTAGTCTGATTCTCAGTAGTTTCAACCGTTACAGAAACACCTGCATGACCGACACTGAGAACATCATAATTTATATCATAGAATTCTTCACCACCGGTAGAAATGTATGCAGTACCGTTTGCAATAGCTGTAAAGGAAACAGTTACGGAACCCGGTCCCGCACCCGATGCGGTAAGTGTTCCGCCGCCTCCGCCTACAGTTCCCGTTGCACCCGCAAATTCAAGAACATCAGCAGAATAAGAAATATACATCGTATAAGCGGAAAGTGTAGAACCGCTTACGGATATTGTCACATCAACCGATTGTCCTATTCTTATACTTGACGACGATATAGATATTGAAACGTCAACCGAATCGGCATGAACTATAAGTCCACCGTCAGCTGCGAAAGCTCCGATCAGAATAAGCAAAGAAAGGATTATACCGCTAAATGATCTGATAAACCTTTTCATAATAATTCTCCTCAAATACATTTCATATAATTCATTAGTTTAATGTTTCAATTCCGACTATGTGTCTCTGTACCTTAACGATATCCAAAGCACTTACCTTTCCGTCACCGTTGACATCAGCTGCCGAATTGAGAGAATCGGTAGCTTCATCCATGCCGACTATAAGTCTCTGAATCTTAACAATATCCAGAGCACTTATCTTACCGTCGCCATTAACATCTCCTTTTCCTGAAGACGCTGCCGGACTGGAGGCCGTTCCTCTAACTACCGTAATATTATAGTCTCTTACACTTCCTGTATCTGAAGTAACCGAAATAACCAGCCTGTTTGTTCCGGCATTCAGATCTATATTTCCCGTTCCGCTTACATTTGAAGATCCTGCAGCCGCAGCAGCAGAAACATATATGCTCGTAACATCCTCTCCGACGATGAGCGAATAATCCATAACATCACTCTTAAATGTTGGGGTCAATGAATAATCATCAATAGAAAGATATGCCAGATAATCATTAGGAGTTCCGCTTTCCGAAGGCTTAGTAACAGGATAATCAGGCATGTTTTCATAAACAGGAATCTTAAATACTATCGAAGAATCAAGAAGTCCGTTTGCTGCATAAGCCCTGTACTGCGAATATCCTTCATTTGCAGGTGCCTGAACATTTGACATATACTGATGATAAAAGAGACAGGATGTATTCGTTACATTGAACTTCTGAGTATACAGTGTATCCTGTCCACATGCTATATAAGACTGTGCAAGGAAATCAGCACCACCGACAATTGATTTGGATGGACTGTCCCACGGTCTTCCGTAGCTTCCGTCAGAAGCTGCCCAGCTGAGTCCGTTATATACGGCAGACCCTTCCGGTGAATCAAACGCACCTATATTAAAATAATTATATATTCCCGGAAATGAGTAGCTGTCTCCCGATGCGGCAACGCCCATTTCATTTCCCATTTCCTGCTTCATTCTTGATGCAAGGTGATAAGGACTGGCTCCACTCTCTGCGGCAGCATCCATAATGATATCAGAATATGTCTGCCACTCACCCGGCGGATACTCATCATACATAAAAGAACCACTGAGTATCGCTTCAACTCCCGATCGTGTCTGCATACCCTCTTGATACGAAAGAGATTCAAAACAGAATATATATCCCTCATACAGATAATTTCTCGGATCGAGATAATATCTTACAACATCGTTGGATGCGGCAAACCATGTAGAACCGTCATACGGATACCATGTATTGGTATCATAATCATAACCAACCTCTGTGGATCTCCAGTTATAATTCGGTTCATATGATGAACAATAGACAAGATTTTTAACCTGTCCGGATTTGTTTCTCTCATTCTCAACCAGATCTGCCCAGTCTATACCGGTCTGAACGGAATAAAATGTCCATGACGGATGATCTTCATGAAGTTCACGAAGAAACACCCTATAACTCTCCGGAAATCCCTGCTCGGACAGAAAACTTTCAAAGTCCGAACTCGGGGCCATATCAGCCTGATCCGAATCCGAATCTGATGCCACATCCGAAGAATCCTCCGGAGCCGAGTCTTCAGTGTCATACCAATCGTCCTCCTCATCAGCATGAACTAACGGTGTATAGAGGAAAAATGATATAAAAACAAGACAAACGGAGATTATAACAGATATAGCTTTGAACTTTATATTTTTTTCAATTCTCGCCATATAACAGCTCCCGCAAAAAAAGAAAATCTTGTAGTAAAATGCATAGTTATAAGCATTATAGCACAAAATGTATTATAAAACAATTTATAATGCCCTTTAACAGATCAAAAGCCTTCCCCGTCAGAGGTCTCCCATAGCCCTCATACAAAAAGCTGTCCGCCGATATGCGAACAAAAAAAGAGGCCCGCTAAAATGCGAACCTCTATAATCGACATTATTATTTAATTATTGATCATCAGCCACGTTCTTCAATATAAGCATCAAACTGATCCATAACTTTCTTCTCAGCTTCCTCAACACCGTTAGAAGTAAGAACGATATCAGAAAGAAGTCTCTTCATAACTTTAAGATCATCTGCTCTTACATGATCAAGATAGCCCTTTACCTCTTCCCATGTAATATTATGATTTGTTGTAATCTTTTTAATTTCTTCATGAGCTTCATCCGAAATTCTGGCCTTTGTATTAACTGCACCGATTCCTATCTCTAACTCAAAAAATTCATCAAGAGTAATCTTTCCGTCACATGCAGCAGTGTATATAGAAAGCGCTGCAGTTGCGATAGCAAGCTTATCAAGATTAATCTTCTTTGGCTTCTCAGGTTCCGGTACCGGTGCCTGCTCCTGAACCGTCTCCTGAACTTCCTTTACAACCTTGTCGTCAGCTGTCAGACGTTCCATCATATCACTGAAAATTCCCATAGAATAAACCTCCCGAAAAAAATATTTATCACTTTGATAAATGCGAATCACACTATTCCATGATAACACTCATACAGATACAGTGCAACCGAAGTTACTGTGAAATATTTAGGCTCATATCTGTTTATGCCATTCACATATAATCATTTTGATAATATGATATTATCATACCCGAAATCACCTGTCAATATATTTTCAAAAATGTTTACCACCCATCCAAAACTTTTTATAAAAAACAAAAAAAGAGCCGAAGCAGTACATGGTTTACATGTATTACTTCGACTTTTTTCGGCTAAGCTGCTAACGGGAATCGAACCCGTGACCTCAACATTACCGATGTTGCGCTCTACCGTCTGAGCTATAACAGCATTTAACAGCTTTCTTATAATAAAATATAAATCCTTTTTTGTCAATTACTACCTTTGAGTTTGTTGCGTATCCTTGTAAGTGCGTTATTTACGGACTTCTCGTCCTTTCCGATTGCAGCCGCGATCTCCGATCTGGACTTTCCGGATATATAAAGCTTGGCAACAGTTCCCTCAACATCACTCAGACGCTTGTCAAGTTCGGCATACATTTCCCTGAATCTTTCACCCTCGATAACCTCTTCCTCAGGCCCCGGTGATTCATCTATCAGCTGCTCATATATAGGAACCTCATCCTCTTCATCCTCACCGGAATAAATGGAAATATAGGTATTAAGCGGAATATGCTTCTCTCTGTTGCTTGTCTTAATAAATGTATTCACTCTGTTTCTGATACATGTTGTTGCAAATGTACTGAACTTAGCCTTCGAAGCAACATCATAGCTTCTGATCGCAGAAAAAAGTCCTATCATCCCCTCCTGCATCAGGTCCTCGACCTCCGCTCCGACAATATAAAGAAATCTGATCTCATATCTGACTATATAGCTGTACTTCTTGATCAGATATTCCTCAGCATCGAAATCTCCGCTCTTGGACATTTTAACAAGCTCTGTATCCGAATAAGTACTATAATCCTTATCTGACATTTAGCACATCCTTTGTCTGACTATCTCAAACGCGATAACTCCCGCAGCAACCGATGCATTAAGTGAATCAATATCACCCTTCATCGGGATACTGATAACATAATCACATTTATCTTTTACAAGCCTGGAGACACCACTGCCTTCATTACCGATGACAAGACCTATCGGGCCTTTGAGATTGGCCCTATACATGACTTCTCCGTCCATATCCGCACATGCAAACCAGAGGCCTCTATCCTTAAGCTCTTCTATAGTTTTGGAAATATTGGTAACTTTAACGACCGGAGTATAATTTAAAGCCCCGGCTGATGCCTTTGCTACTACCGCAGTAAGTCCGGCAGCTCTGTGCTTCGGAATTATAACTCCATGTGCCCCCGCAAGATTAGCGGTTCTTATGATCGCGCCCAGATTATGTGGATCTTCAATCTCATCAAGAATAAACACAAAAGGATCTTCGCCTTTTTCTTCAGCTTTTCTGAAAATGTCATCTAACTCGGAATACTGATATGCCGCACATCTTGCAATAACTCCCTGATGTTTTCCGGTTACCGACATCTGATCGAGCTTCTGCTTTTTAACATAATTAATAAGAGTTCCCGACGACTTAAGCTTTGAAACAAGACTGTTTATGGAATTATCCTGGAGTCCCTCCTGAATATAAAGCTTATCTACAGTCTTTCCCGAACGGACTGCCTCAATTACGGCATTACGACCTTCAATAAGATCAGATTCATCATCTGTTTCTTCGACATCAGCGCCGGTATCTTCCTCTGATACATTTTTAGGAAATCTGTCATTTCTTTTAAAGCCGTCTCTTCCGTTACTATTCTTATAATTCTTTTTATTATTCTTATGATCGTAAGTCACATCAATTCTCCCGCATCATCAAGCATCTGATCAATGATCACATCCAGTCTGTCCTTCATTCCGCACAGATAGAGATATCCTATCACTGCCTCAAATCCGGTAGCCTTCTTGTACTCGGCCATTGAAGCATTTTTCGCCTTTGTATGAACAGAAGCATTTCTGCCCCTGTTATATATTTCCAACTCCTCTTCGGTGAAAAGGTCCTGATGTTCATCCATAAATGCTGCTTGATTACGGGCACACACTATTCCGGACACTCTCTTGTGAAACTTTTCAACCTGCATATTATGATGGCCGACTATATATTCTTTGATCATCAGATCAAATACACTGTCCCCCATATATGCCAGCGTCAGAGGCGAATACATGGAATATTTCTTTCGAACATCTAAGCCTTCTTCCACTTCACGCCCTCTCTGGTATCTTCTATAACAATACCCATATCAAGAAGCTTTGCTCTTATAGCATCTGCTGTAGCAAAATCCTTTGCCTTCTTTGCAGCTGTTCTTTCTGCAATGAGCTTTTCAATCTCAGCAACATCATCAGCAGCCATATCATCTTTCTTACGCTCTATATGAACACCGAGAACAGTATCGCAAAGCTCAAAAAGAGTATCATATAAAGCTTTTGCAAATGCTGATGATGATTCAGTATCAGTACTTGCATTTGAAAAACGGATAAGTTCAAAAATTACGGATATTGCATCTGCCGTATTGAGATCGTCATCCATAGCATCATCAAATCTCTTAACATACTTAGGAAGCTCTGTATCTAATAATTCCTTTTCTTTATCAGATAAAGGAAGTCCATTTTCCTTAGCAATTATGTCTGTCAGTTTTTCAGCACCGTTTACTATTCTCTCAAGTCCCTTTGCAGCATCCTCTACAAGTTCCTTCGAGAAATTAAGTGGTGTTCTGTACTGAGCTGAAAGCATGAAGAATCTGAACACCTGAGGATCACACTGCTGGCAGATATCTCTTACAGTAAAGAAATTGCCGAGAGATTTTGACATCTTATCTCCGTTGATCTTGAGGAATCCGTTGTGCATCCAGTAATGTGCAAATTCTGTTCCGTTGGCAGCTTCACTCTGTGCAATCTCATTCTCATGGTGAGGGAATATCAGATCCTCTCCGCCTGCATGAATATCGATTGTACCGCCTATATATTTCTTTGACATGCATGAGCATTCGAGATGCCATCCCGGACGTCCCTCACTCCATGGTGATTCCCAGAAAGGCTCTCCTTCCTTCTTTGGTTTCCAGAGAACGAAATCCAGCGGATCTTCCTTTTCATCTTCACCACTGACCTTAAGCGCATGTGCCTCTGCTCTGTGGCCTGATTCGAGATCATCTATATTCTTATGTGAGAGCTTTCCATAGTCCTTGAAGGAACGTGTTCTGAAATAAACCGTACCGTTCTTCTCGTAAGCATGTCCCTTATCTATAAGGATTTTAACAAGCTCAATCATATCGGGAATTTCTTTTGTAGCCTGCGGATGTACAGTTGCAGGTCTGACATTCAATGTCTCCATATCCTTTTTACATTCTGCAATAAATCTTTCGGATATCTCAGAGGCATCAACTCCCTCTTTAATAGCTCTGTTAATTATCTTATCATCTACATCTGTAAAGTTTGAGACGAAGTTAACCTCATAACCTTTATGCTCCAGATATCTTCTGAGCGTATCGAAAACTATCTGAGGGCGTGCATTTCCAATATGAATAAAATCATAAACTGTAGGGCCGCAGACATAGATGCCGACTTTACCGGGTGTTATCGGAACAAACTCCTCTTTTCTTCTTGTAAGAGTATTAAAAATCTTCATTGCTTATTGCCTTTCAAAATATAAATTATTCAGTAGGTTATAGATACGTATAACCTACTGAACAGCTTCCATAGCAGTTTATCACATTGTTAAATGTAATTCCACATAATATTATTTTGTAAGCTTAACAAGTAACTCATTGCTTCTCTTTACAAATCGTGTGAGTTCCTCAGCCGTAAGCGGTCTGTTGGCAAGAACAGCAAGATCGTAAAGCTGGCAGCATACATCCGGAGTCAGCTCATCATCCGGCTTTTCCATAACAAACTTAACCAGGCTGTTGTTTACATTAAGAACAAGCGTCTCGGCATCAGCACCGAAATCGCCGAAGTTCATTCCACCCATGCTGTAAATTTTCATCATATCAGCCATACGTCTCTGATCCTCAGACTGAAGGATCATGGATGAAACAGACTCATCCTTAAGCGAACGCGCTTCAAGTGTAAGCTTTTCTTTGCCAAGCGCTTTCTTGAAAATATCAGTCAGCTTTTCCTTATAATTCTTTGCATCTTCTTCCGAAAGCTCTTCACCCTTCAGGCTGTCGCTGATATCCGAATCGATCCTGAGGAACTTAACTCCCTCATTCTTTGCTTCCATACTTGTAATATACGGATTATCGATATTATGAGTAAGGAAAACAGCATCCATTCCTTCCTTCTTAAACATATCTATGTACTGAGCCTGTGTCTGCTCATCACTTACATAGAATACCTTGTTCTCGTGCTTTTCCTTGGCTGCATCAAGATAATCCTGAAGAGAAATGTATTTGCCCTCAAGATTACGGAATATCATGGATTTTTCCATTTTCTCATTAAACTTATCGTCCTTAAGACATCCGAACTTAATGAAAGGTGAGATATCTTCCCAGAGACTCTCATATCTTTCTCTGTCTGTCTTAAACATTCCGGTAAGCTTATCAGCAACCTTCTTGGTTATATAGTCGGATATCTTCTTTACAAAACCGTCATTCTGAAGAGCGCTTCTCGAAACATTGAGCGGCAGATCCGGACAATCGATTATTCCTTTAAGAACAAGAAGGAACTCAGGAATGACTTCCTTGATATTATCAGCAACGAAAACCTGATTATTATAAAGCTTAACCTTTCCCTCAAGCTGATCCATATTCGGATTAATTCTCGGGAAGTAAAGAATTCCCTTAAGATTGAAAGGATAATCCATATTCAGATGTATCCAGAACATCGGTTCCTTGAAATCATAGAAAACTCTCTGATAGAAATCCTTGTACTCTTCATCTGTGCAATCTCCCGGAGTCCTCATCCAGAGCGGATTAATATCATTGAGAGGCTTCGGTGCTTTATCATCTTCAGTCTCTGCATCCTGATCTGCTTCAGCTGCATCATCTGTCTTTTCTTCTTCAGCTTCAGGAGCATCACCGATCAGATCATCCTCCTCAGCCTTTCTGGATTTCTTCTTTGTATCTACCTCAATTTCCTTTTCCTGCTTCTTTGCCTCATCTTCATTTACGTAATAGATTTCAACCGGCATGAACGAGCAGTACTTGTTGATTATTTCCTTAACTCTGAATTCGTTTGCGAACTCGAGACTATCCTCGGAAAGATAAAGGGTAATCCTTGTTCCTCTCTCATTATAATTTCCTTCACCCATTTCATATGTGGTACCGCCATCGCTCTCCCAGTATACAGGCTCAGCACCTTCTTTATATGAAAGTGTTTCAATAGTAACCTTATCGGCTACCATGAATGCAGAATAAAAGCCAAGACCGAAATGACCGATTATCTGATCATTTGCATCCTTATCCTTATATTTTTCAAGGAAATCAGCCGCACCCGAAAATGCAATCTGATTAATATACTTATCAACCTCTTCCTTTGTCATACCAATACCGTTATCTATGAAGGTAATGGTTTTCTCAGTCGGACTGGTCAGAACCTTGATACTGAACTTATTTCCGTCAGGAAGCTCTGCTTCACCCATAGAAGAAAGTCTCTTAAGCTTTGTAACGGCATCAACACCGTTTGATATAAGCTCTCTGATAAAAATGTCATGATCCGAGTAAAGCCACTTCTTGATTATGGGAAATATGTTCTCGCTGTTAATTGTTAAATTACCCTTTTCTGTTGACATCATTAGATACCTCTTTTCATTATTAAATAATAAAAAATTTTAACCCCGAATGATCAAAAAGTCAACGAAAAATTAGCACTCACCTTTTATGAGTGCTAATCAATTTTAGTCCTGCAACAAGAAAAACCCCAGATATAACTCTGAGGTTTTTCTCGAAAAGGACGGTTTTTATTTGTTAATTAATTGTTACATACATTGTAACATTTAATCTGTGAAAAAACAACAAAAATATTCTGCAAAAATCAACAAAAATCAACAAATTTTTTACAAAATATCGAGTTCTCTGAAGGTATTATGCACAAAAGCATCCCAGAGGCCGTCCAAACTCTTATCAAATGTAAAAATTTTGTAAGAATTTCCGGATGTTACATTAAGGCTTTCTCTGTCATACATAATATTTATATTCAGAGACTCAACCTCTTCCGGTCGGATATTCACTCCCGAATCCTTAACAAAATGATTTATAAAATCCTGATCCATTATAAGCGAAACCGAAAACCTGAGCGGCAGCTTGTTTCCTCTTATTGATTCAAAGAACAGATTTCTCACATCACCCCATCTGATATAATCAAGCTCATTTCCCTCGGTGGTTATAAGCTCCGCATCATCCGATGAGAAAAACTCTTTGTTGAGACGTCCATCCATCTCTATCCTGCAGGCACCCTTAACCTCTGCATGATACAGAAGCGTTCTTCCGAAGAAATCTTCAGTAAGCAGACTCTTTACAAATTTAGCAATATCAGTTATTTCAAAAATCTGCATATTATGCGCAGCGCCCCCTAATAATCTCAAAAACGCATGCAGTTAACATAAGAATATTCATGTTTACTTAACTGCAATATTCAGTATCCTGTAATCTCCCATATCCGAAACAGCATAACCCACACCATTCACTCCGGAGATTCCGAACATAAACTGAAGATCATCATTATCAACAGAAAATCCGTTGATCCTGCACTCCAGTTCTTTCTCACCCTTTACAAAATAATAATTGCAATAGCCTTCCAGTTCTTCGGTACTATAGAACTCCGTTCCCGACTTTCTGAAATAATTGGCAGCCATGCTTTCACATTTCTCATATTTACTCTTCTTCCACTTATGAGTGTGGGACATGAGTTCATCATCGATATTCATATAAACATGGGAAAGCATATCACCGTCACCGACCGGATCGTCCCAGGTAACATCAACGTTATACCAGATACCGTCTATCTTCACCTGATTCCATGCATGATTATCTTCCATATCTGCCTCGCTGACTCCGTCTGCATCAATATTACTGTTATCATATGCTCTCTGACTTGATTCAGCATAGCCTACAACAAACTTCGAATCCACACCGGCGCATTTAAGCAGGAGATCCATAGCTGCTGCATATCCGCTGCATACTGCCTTTCCATCAACGAGAGCTCCGTAAGCCGAATATTCTCTCTCCGTTCCATCATTAAAGAAACCATATGTACAGTTATTGACTATATAGTCATGTATCGCAAGTTCCTTCTCGAAATCTGTCATTGTCGGCTTAATATACTTTTCCAGAATGGATTTCGTTTTCGTTTCAAGTTCCTTGGCCATTTCTTTATTTGCCGGGATTTCTTTTCCGTATTTGATTGAATCCAGCACATAACTGGCATCGGATCTGTTGACCTGAAGTTCTATCTTTGTAACAGACGATCCCTGACTTATAAGCCTTATATTGGTTACATTTCCCTTAAGAGTGTCCAGGTAAAAATTTATGGAAGTCAGCTCATTATCGTCAATATTCTTCGCATACACAGTAAGAAGACCTTCTTCACCACGGTTAAGCATTTCCTCAACCTTATCAGCTACCTCCTCCATACTGTTACACATATTACGCCCCTTCGATCCGAACGGACCAATATCGAAATAAATGCATACAATAAAAGCGATAATGATCAAAAGCGCTGCAAGTATTATTTTATTTATCTTTGAGGAAACTTTCATTTATGGCTATTACCTCGCTCATCGCATCCGGTCCCGGAGCACCGATTGTGTTTCTCTTCTCTACACAAGTCTTCATTGATATAGCTTCATAAATATCATCTTCGAATACAGGAGAAATACTCTTATATTCTTCAAGTGTCAGTTCTTCAAGCATCTTGGAATTATCAATGCAATAAAGAACAAGTCTTCCTATTATTCCATGGGCATCTCTGAACGGAACACCCTTCTTAACCAGATAATCCGCAGCATCGGTTGCATTTGTAAAGCCCTGAGCTGCACTCTCTTTCATTCTGTCCGGATTTACTGTCATTGTGCTGATCATTCCGGTAAAAAGTCTTATACATCCCTTAACCGTATCGATAGCATCAAATGTAAGTTCCTTATCCTCCTGCATATCCTTGTTATAAGCAAGCGGAATGCCCTTCATTGTAGTAAGCAGTGATGTAAGAGCACCATACACACGTCCTGTCTTTCCTCTTACAAGTTCTGCAATATCCGGATTCTTCTTCTGTGGCATTATAGAACTTCCTGTGCTGTATGCATCATCAAGCTCTATAAATTTATACTCATTTGAATTCCACATTATTATCTCTTCAGAGAATCTTGAAAGGTGCATCATGATAAGTGCACTTGCTGACAGAAACTCGATAACATAATCTCTGTCTGATACGGAATCCATACTGTTAAGTGTCGGGCCGTCAAACTCAAGAAGTTCTGCAGTATAACGACGATCCAGCGGATAAGTGGTCCCCGCAAGTGCTCCGGCTCCCAGAGGACACTCGTTCATTCTCTCTCTGATACTGAGAAGTCTCTTGTAATCCCTCTTGAACATTTCCATATAAGCTCCGAGATGATGAGCAAGCGTAACAGGCTGAGCCTTCTGCAAATGCGTGAATCCCGGCATATATGTATTTATATGCTCCTTCATAAGTCCATGAAGAACCTTGATAAGCTCTATAACAATATCCTTTGTTTCATCGATCTCATCTCTGATATAAAGTCTCATGTCAAGTGCTACCTGATCGTTTCTGCTTCGACCTGTATGGAGTTTCTTACCTGTATCTCCTACCCTGTCGATAAGATTCGCCTCAACAAAAGAATGAATATCCTCATATTCGGAGGTAATCTCCAGTTTACCTTCTGATACATCATTATAAATGCTTTCCAGGCCGCCGAGTATTGTCTCTACCTCTTCCGATGTAAGAATACCGGATTTGCCGAGCATTTTTACATGTGCCTTGCTGCCCTCTATATCCTGTTTAAAAAACTTCTGATCAAATGATATCGAAGCGTTGAAATTATAGACCAGCTGATCTGTCTCCTTGGTAAATCTGCCTCCCCAGAGCTGTGCCATTTTATATTACCTCCGTAAAAAAGATTAGAGCTGCCTCTCAGCAGCTCTATAAAATTTTATATTTATCTTACCCAGAATCTGAATTCCTCATCACCGAGTCTGATGTAATCATCGTTGCTGAGAATTATCTCAACTCCCGGCTGTAGAAGTTTTCCGTTAACAAAGGTATGATTTGTAGATTCGTTATCTCTTACATAACATTCGCCATTGCTTATTCTGAAAATTGCGTGTCTTCTGCTGACCTTCTTGTTGTCTATGATCTGATAATTTGCATCAGCTGATTTTCCTACCATGAATTCCTTTGTAAGAATAGGAATAAGTTCATTTGTTTTAAGTCTGAGCAGGTAAGGAACCGGATTGCTGTAATTCGACGATGTCGTAAGGACTGTTGTCGAACCTTTGCCTCTGAGATCCGAATCTGTTCCCGCATCCTCAAGGAGCATATCCTGCTCAAGCGAAAGAACATAATTATAAAAATCCTGAAGATCAAACATAAGCTTGCTGTCAAGGTACTTAAGTATCTTATCAACCAGCTCTACGCAATCCATATTTGCAAATCTTATCGCACCGATAAACTTCTGTATAAATTCGGTGATATTGCAATCCGCAAACTTCTTGTTTACCGGCATATATATAAGCTGAACATCAAGCGTCGAAAGCTCGATATACATATACTGAATATTCAAAAGAAGCTTATTGAGCGGCATCTTGTTCTCATCGAAATACATAAGCTGATTCATAATATTCGAAAGAATCGATAAGAACTCGCCCTTATATAACTGCTTTTTCAAGAACAGCTCAAGCGGCAGTGTTGCCGGAATCTTGAACTGCAGTGCTCTTACATTATCGATCTCAACAACCTGACATTTTGTATTATTTCCAACGAACTCGTAGTTATACATTGTCAGTTCATATTGATCGATAGGAACATCTTCTTCAAGCTTAAAATTGATGGTAAATTCCTCGTAGTTTTTTGAATTATCTCCCATTGCCCTTCTCCCATACAATACATATTAAGCCCCACGCCCCACACGTCGTCTTACAACATATATTATACAAAAAGATTAACATAATATGCAAGATGCTATTCAATTCTTTTTAGTATTTTTTACCAATTTTTAATACTTTTAATTGTTATTTCTGTTGGCTCTGAGTCTTAATCTCGAATCAAGAATCTTTTTTCTGATTCTAAGTGATTTAGGAGTAATCTCAAGAAGCTCATCAGTATCAAGGAAATCCAGAGACTGCTCAAGAGAAAGCTGTTTTGGCGGAACAAGCTTAAGAGCTTCATCCGATCCTGATGCACGAGTATTTGATAAATGCTTGGTCTTACATACATTTACCTCAATATCCTCTGCTCTTCCGGTCTCACCGACTACCATACCACCGTATACATCAACACCTGCTCCGATAAAGAGTGTTCCTCTCTCCTGAGCATTGAAAAGTCCGTATGTAATAGACGTTCCTGCTTCGAAAGCGATGAGTGATCCGTTCTGTCTGTAGGACATATCACCCTTATAATAATCATATCCGTCAAATATTGTATTAATGATTCCGTTACCCTTTGTAGCTGTAAGGAAATCACCTCTGAATCCGATAAGTCCCCTTGAAGGAATTCTGAACTCAAGTCTTGTCATTCCGCCGTTACCCGGTGCCATACCCGAAAGCTCACCCTTACGAATGCTGAGCATGTTGATGACTGTACCAGAGAATTCTTCCGGAACATCTATTATTGCTATTTCGAACGGCTCAAGCTTCTTGCCGCGCTCATCCTCTTTATAAATAACCTCTGCCTTGCTGACTGCAAACTCATATCCTTCACGTCTCATATTTTCAATAAGGACTGAAAGATGAAGTTCACCTCTACCGCTTACCTTAAAGCAGTCTGTAGTTTCTGTATCTTCAACTCTGAGAGATACATCCGTATTAAGCTCCTTATAGAGTCTGTCTCTGATCTGACGTGAAGTTATGAACTTTCCTTCCTTACCTGCAAGCGGAGAATCATTTACCATGAAATTCATGGAAATAGTAGGCTCCGTAATCTTCTGGAAAGGAATTGACTCCGGTTCTTCAGGTGAGCAGATAGTGTCACCGATCTTAAGATCAGCAATACCTGATACTGCAACAATAGATCCAACCGTGGCCGAATCAACATCAACCTTATTCAGTCCGTCATATTCATAAAGCTTTGTTATCTTAACCTTCTCACGTCTTGAAGGATCATGATGATTTACGATAACAGCTTCCTGATTAACTTTTATCGATCCGTTATCAACCTTACCTACACCGATTCTTCCTGTATATTCGTTATAATCGATTGTTGATATAAGGATCTGAAGTCCCTTATCCTGATCACCTTCAGGTGCCGGAATTGCCTTAAGTATAGTTTCAAAGAGAGGTTTCATATCCGTACCCTTTTCATCAGGTGTATATGATGCAACTCCATCTCTGGCTGATGCATATACAAACGGACAATCAAGCTGCTCATCAGATGCATCCAGATCCATAAGAAGTTCAAGTACTTCTTCTTCAACCGCATCAGGTCTTGCATCAGGTCTGTCAATCTTATTTACACAGACAATAACCGAAAGATTCAGATCCAGTGCCTTCTGGAGAACAAATCTTGTCTGTGGCATAGGTCCTTCGAAGGCATCTACAACGAGAATAACTCCGTTAACCATTTTAAGTACACGCTCGACCTCTCCACCGAAATCAGCATGTCCCGGAGTATCAATGATATTGATCTTAACGCCGTTATACATAACAGCAGTATTCTTGGAAAGTATAGTGATACCTCTTTCCCTCTCAATGTCATTCGAATCCATAACTCTCTCAGCTACTTCCTGATTCTCACGGAATACTCCGCTCTGTCTGAGCAGTCCGTCTACGAGAGTCGTCTTGCCATGATCTACATGTGCAATAATCGCTACATTTCTGATGTCTTCTCTTACCATTATTTTTCCTCTTTCTTTATTTATCCTGAAAAGGCACTGCATTAGAGCGTGTCAGTTCATGTTTATCCTTATCAATCTGAGCAACCTCAACCTTAGTGCCTGCTTCCGGCTTATCAGACTCATCCTCCGGTATCACTATCAATGTCTCATCATCGATATATCCGGTATCGATTCTTTCATCATCTATGATGACCATCGAAAATGTTGTAAAATTCTGTCCCTTAACTACTATATATCCTGTAGCCTCATTGAACTCTGCAGACTCGACAACAATATCATCTATTCCAAGCTTCATATCCGTCCTGGAATATTCTTTGATTCTGTTGTATATATAATGCTCACCGTAAAGCATGTCATACTGCATAGCTTCTGCGGCAGCTTTAAACGCTTCATCATCACCGGTCTCAGCATCGAAGTATTTCTCATGAAGCCTCTGCATTATACCGCGTTTCATTTTAAGACTTCTCATCAGATAGTCCGACAGTTCATAAGTATATATATCTCTGTCTTCCATTTCAAGTCCGATATTATTTACAATTACATATTCTGTCTGATTCTGTTCACCCGAACTAAACTGGTCTTCTTCAAAAGGCAGTGCAGGTATATGATCACCGTACAAAACAAGCACATACGGATCACCTCTGCCGTCAAGCATGTCCTTTAATTCCAGAATCATCTGATCCATCTCATAGCACTGGTTTACATAATACCCGAACATATTTGTGAGATCAGGATCCTCCGAATCAAGTGTAACCTTGACATGCTCCTCACATTTCAGTTCATCCTTCGGATATCTGCCGTGCCCCTGAACGGAAATGCATAAAATAAAGTCACTTTCTTCATCCGAATCAAGAGCCTTCATTATCTCCGCAGGAAGACAATCATCTTTAGCCCAGCCTGTCTGAGTATAATTTACATCCTTCATATATTCAAGAGATGTAAATGTATCAAAACCGAGACTGGCATAACTCTCATCTCTCGAATAAAACTTCGCTTTGTTATTATGTATCGAATGTGTACCGTAACCGTAAATTCTCTTGAGAACTTGCGGCATACTCTCGCACGGAGTATCTGTAAGAATTGTCTTATACGGATACTCTCCTGCTCCGAAGATCTTAGACTTCATACCTGTGATTATCTCAAACTCCGTATTAGCAGTTCCTGCCCCGATTGCGGGAACAGTAAGCCAACCGGACGGATATTCTTCCTGAAATGCTTTAAAATTTGCTATAGGTTCCTTATCGGTATTTACGCCCGTTACTCTTCCGATATCAATAAACGATTCAAGCTGTACGACTATGATATCAGGCTTAACCTTCGGATAGGCTTTATCATCAAGATGATATGTATCCAGGAAGTAAGTATTTATCATCTTTTGTGAATAATCTTCCGGCTTACCTATACCAACATCAACAACACTGTTTGCAAAACAGTATGCAAAACCGTAATCCTTATAAGCCGTACCAAGATTTGTAAACTCATCTGCAATAAGAGTTGTTTTAACTGCAAGGATAGTCATGACATAAACAATGGTAAATGATGTCAGCACTACTATTGAAGCCTTTACGATGTGTATCTTTCCTTTCATCTTCGGAATCGTAATAAATGCTACTACGATAACTATGACTACCAGGATAAGTCCACCGAATATCAATATCTGCTGAAGCGTATTGAAATAAATATCCATCATACTGAATACATCGGATATCATTGTTATATCAATGAATGAGAAAGGCGTTATCCTGTAACCGAGTACTACGCAGTTACATACTCCCATTGTCAGCCACAAAAGAAGCACAAACGCCAGAATGAAAACTCGCCTTCTGAAAAGAAGTGCTATTGAAAGTGTCATGAAACATATAGATGTATTATACAGAAACACCAATGGATCATGGTACACGAAAAGAGCCGCTTTAAGGATCGATCTTCTACCAAATATCTCCAGAAGAAATTCCAATAAAAAGGAAATGAGTAATATTGCAAGAACCCATTTCCACATCGGCTGTTCATACGTTTTTTTGATCTTTTTAAACGTTTTCTTTACCATGGTTTTCATAATACGAGATTATAGCACCGTAACTTTATTGTTTCAATTACACACTTTTAATAAATTTATGTTTGACATATGAGATTGATTGTGATAATATGTACATCGTTGTGAGAAACAACGTATGCGCGAGTGGCTCAGCGGTGGAGCACCTCCTTGCCAAGGAGGGGGTCGCGGGTTCGATTCCCGTCTCGCGCTCTTTTTTATTTCTAAATTCAAAAACTGAAGATCAAAGTAAAAAAATAGGGCCGGAACTTTTATGTTCTATGCCCTATTTTCATTCTATATAATTCTACTCTTCCGGAAGTAATGCTACTTCTTCTTTAAGTGTTCTGAGCACGATATGTGTCTCAGTCTTCTCAACACCCTCAAATCCCTTAACATCTCTATAGACATCATCGAGACCGTCTGTTGAGTCGGTAACTATTTTAAGAACAAAATCAAACTCTCCGGTCTGATAATAGCATGCAGCAATATTGTTGTTCTTCTTGATCAGTTCAACAAAGCTGCTGTAATAATCAGGATGCTTAAGACTGACATCCATCAGTGCAACCGTACTGTTTCCCACCTTGTTCTGATCTATATCTATCGTATAACCCTTAATAAGTCCGGTATTCTCCATTTTCTTGATACGTTCAATGACCGCAGAAACAGAAAGTCCTACCTCCTCACTGATTGCAGAGGATGTGAGCCTTGCATTTTTCTTTAAGGAATTCAGAATTTTCATATCAAGCTTATCCATTTAATTTCCCTCCATAAGTTCTTCTACGTATTTATAATAATCAAGTTCACAGATAGCAGCCGCCATTCTGAAACGGTTGGACACTGTACTCTTCATACTATTCAATTCTTCATCAGTAACAAACACACCCGGATTCGGATCTACTGTTTCAGTATTTGCATTATACTTATAACTCTCGGTAATAAAGCTTTCATCCGGCATGATAACAAGTCCCGGTGTATCCGACATTATATCCTTTCCGACTATCATTCTTGAATCATACTTCAAATTCATAAGATTCAGAACTGTCGGAAGTATATCCAGGGAACTGCACGGCTTATTTACCTTTATCGGTTCCTCCATAGAAGCCGAATAGATAATAAGTGTATTTCTGTAGCATTCAAATACCGGATCCAGAATTCTGCCTTCAAGCTCATCAACGATTCCCATATCATTATAAGGAACATGGTCACCACATATTACAATAAGTGTCTTATCGGCAAGTCCGGCCTTTTCAAGATCTGCATTCAGCTCCTCAAGCATAAGCTCAAATTCGAGCTGGCAGGCTATATATGCCTTCGTCTTATCCGAATACTTAAGTTTTTCAACTCTGTCACGGTTCTTAGCACTCATTGCGTTTCCGCCGAAATTATACTCAAGATGTCCGCTGACAGTCATATAATAAACATGAAATGGTTCATTGTTTGCATATTCTTTAAATGTATTCTCTTCCATAAACGCATCGGACTGCGGCCACATAAGACCTCCGCCCTGATAATTCTCATAAGCGAGACCATTACCTACGCCTTTATAATTGTCATAACCGAAAAGCGGTCTGGATATGTTTCTGTCATAATATGTATATTCATTATTATGATAAGCGTAAACATTGTAGCCTTCGGCTTTTAACTGATTTCCGAGAACAAACGGAAGTGCATTACCCTGATATCCGACCTTCTCCATACTGAGATATGCACCATTCTTAGGCATAAGTCCTGTAAGGTTGGCATATTCTCCTCCGAGTGTAGATCCATACCAGAGCGGTGTATAGAAATTCCTGAACACAAAACCCTGCGTACTCATCTTATAAAGTTCCGGCGTCAGCGACTGACTTATAACAGATCCGTCAAATCCCTCTGCCGTAATAAAGATAAGATTATATCCCTCAAACATTCCGGTATAATCATTTGTGTATGTTGGCTCGGATGTACTTATATAACTATTAAGTTCAAGAACCGATTCATTATCTGTTATCTTACTCATTTCAGCAAGATTAATATCAAGAACCTGAGCATACGAAGTCTTAACCTCTTCAGTAGCTTCTTCGGTTAATTCTTCAGTCTCATTCTCAAGTTTTGCAGTTTCAACCGTTACTGTCGGAACAGAACCCAGATCCTCGAACTGTTTTTCTTCCAGGCTGTCTTCGGTTGTATTGACCGCATACTGTTTATCAGAGGATTTTGAAGCATTCAGCGATTTATCCTCAAATTCAAATCCGGTATCTGTATACTTGGAAGCGTCCACATTTTTATCCTGAAAAACATATACCCCGTCTCTGAACATAGATTCAAGAACACCCAGCTTCTGGATGGACATTTCAACAGATGAATATTTCATAAAGACAGTATAAGGCGAATTATTGTCATTCCCCTGATAACTGAGCATTATGACATAATAGAACAATGCTGTTAACAGGAAGCCGCTGAACATCAGATAATACAGTGCTCCGCGTCTTTCGAAGTCCGAAAACTTAACGATATAAAATATCGATCCGGCAAGTACCAGAAGGAAAAGAATAAAAGGAACCGCTTCCTCAACAACTCCTCCCCAGATGGTCTGCTTAAAATCGAGTGCCTGACCTGCAACACCACCGGTCGCAGAAAAAGAAAAATAATTCGCAAAAACACTGCTGTAAATAAGTTGTACCAGAAAATAGATTACAAAAAGGCACACTAAAACAATTGACACTACTTTGCCTGCTTTTTTAGGTAAAGCACTGACAACAATTCCAATGATAAGACCGATGATCACAGCAAATGTTATCTTATTGAAAAGATAACCTCCCGCGATCCCGTATCTGGTAATATGAAATATGATCTCAATTACAAGGAAAAAAACAGCAAAGAACCCTTCAGGGCTCTTTACTGCCTTCATTAATTTTTCCGGCATTCTATTGCATCACCTTTTCACGGTATAAACCGTATTAGAATAATATATTTCTTCTGTTTTTAAGAAGTACTGCACCATTTACTATATTGAGTACTCCTAATGTAACGCCAGCAACGATAAGAAGTACTCCTATTGCTATACTGCCGCCGCCAACCTGCTTAAGAACCTTATATACCTTTTCCATACTATAACCTCCGTAATATCCACTGCATTTATCATAGGATTCCTCAGATAAAATCCTTCCATAGAATATATCCTCAGAAAAATCTATTTAACTCCGTATTCAGCATAATAAGCATCAAGTCTGCTCTTTAATTCATCATCGATCACTTTCTTCTCAACAAGATAATCAATTACCTCATTCATTGAAACGATTGCTGATGTTTCGAATCCGTAAAGATCCTTTATCTCATCAAGAGCTCCCTTGTCACCCTTACCTCTTTCACATCTATTAAGAGAAACCATAAGACCGATGATCTTAACATCACCCTGTGCCTTAACGATAGGAATTGTTTCTTCCATAGACTTACCTGATGTGGTAACATCTTCAACTACCACAATCCTGTCTCCGTCCTTGATTGGACTTCCGAGAAGAATTCCTACATCGCCGTGATCCTTGGCCTCTTTTCTGTTTGAACAATATCTTACTTCCTTGCCGAAGAGTCTGCTGTAAGCCATTACTGTAGCTACTCCGATCGGAATACCCTTATATGAAGGTCCGAAAATGACATCAAAATCATCACCATAAGTATTATGTATAGCCTTCGCATAATACTCACCGAGCTTTTCAAGCTGTGAACCGGTAATGTACAGACCTGCATTCATAAAAAAAGGTGATTTTCTGCCACTCTTGAGAGTAAAATCTCCGAATCTCAGAACCTCACAATCCAACATAAAATCAACAAATTCCTTTTGATACTGTTCCATAACGCCTCCTTAATTATGCCAAACTCTAATGCAAATAATTAATGCCGTTCATGAACTCACGAACGGCATTATGATAGCATAAATATTCTATTTTTTCAACGAAAATAGCGAAAAATTTACTGTCGCAGTGAAATAATTTTGGTAAGAATCTCGTCTGCCGCTTCTTCTTTGGACATAAGCGGAAGTTCCTTAACCTCATCTGCAGTAATGAGCGTAATTATATTTGTATCTACCTTGAATCCGGTGCCCGGCACCTTCAGGTTATTGGCACAGATCATATCTGCATTCTTGGAATCCAGTTTTTTACGCGAGTTTTCGATCATATTCTCGGTCTCCATAGAGAATCCGCAGATAAACTGTCCTTCCTTCTTCGCTTCACCCAGAGTTTTAAGGATATCCTTTGTCCTTACCATTTCTATATTCAGACCACCGTCTGACTTTTTAATCTTATTTTCAGCTGTAACAGCAGGCGTATAGTCCGCAACTGCAGCAGACATGATCATTATGTCAGACTCTGCAGCATATTTCGTCATTTCCTCATACATATCCGCAGCACTGACCACATTTACGACCTTCACTCCAAGAGGAACTGCGAGATTAACAGGGCCGGAAACAAGCGTAACATCAGCACCTCTTCTTGCAGCCTGTCGTGCTATAGCATAGCCCATCTTACCTGAAGAATGATTTGTAATGATTCTTACAGGATCAAGTGACTCCTGGGTAGGTCCCGCATTTACAAGCACCTTAAGACCTTCCATATCCTTCTCATGACTTACAGCCAGTGAGACAGTCTCAACAAGGAGCTCCGGTGACGGCAGTTTTCCTTTGCCTTCATAACCGCATGCCAGATATCCCGTAGCAGGTTCAATAATGTTATATCCAAGATCTCGCAGCTTTTCGATATTCTTCTGAACAACCGGATTCTCAAGCATATATACATTCATAGACGGAGCTATATAAATCGGGCATCTTGCCGGAAGAACCGTCGTTGTAAGCATATCATCGGCAATGCCGTTAGCCAGCTTTCCGATCACATTTGCTGTTGCCGGTGCAATAAGTATAAGATCAGCTCCAGTACCAAGGGAAATGTGCGGCACCATCACCTCATCATCCGGATCATCATCAAAAACATCGGTATAAACCTTATTCTTGGTAAGAACCCTGAAAACTTCCGGTGTAATAAGCTTTGTCGCATTTTCTGTCATCACAACATGAACATCCGCTCCAAGCTTGGTAAGCGAACTGGCAACATCAGCCATCTTATATGCAGCTATCCCTCCGGATATGCCGAGAAGTATATTCTTTCCTTTTAACATTGCAATACCTCGTCAAAACACTCTGCATGTAATCATATTGAGTAGGATATCTTAAATATCCATAAGCTCCCCGTGCTTCTCGTAATGTGAGATTCTTGTTATATGATTCTGCTTATCAACAAAAACAACCTTTGGAGGATTATCCTTTATCTCGCTCGGCTCCATCATACAATAGCTCATGATAATTACCTTATCACCAACACATGCATATCTGGCTGCCGCACCATTAAGGCAGATCATACCCGATCCTCTTTCACCCGCGATAACATATGTCTCTATTCTGGTACCGTTATCCACATTTGCAATCTGAACCTTCTCATACTCGATAAGTCCGCATGCATCCATAAGGTCCTCGTCTATAGTTACACTTCCAACATAATTGAGCTGTGACTCTGTCACTCTGGCTCTGTGGATCTTGCTCTTTAAGTAAAACGCCTGCATAATTTTTCCTCTTATATTTATATTTCATATTCTATAGATCAGCAGCTTTTTAATCATTGAATCATCTCAGAAAACAGGTTTTCGAAGTGGATCTCTGATTTTCACAGCCTACTGAACTGTTACATTGTCCATCATGAAGTTATCGATAAGTCTGACCTTGTTATTGATCTTGACAGCAATTGCAACAAGGATATCACCCTCGATCTTATCAATACTCTCCATCGTAAGATTATTTACGACCTCAACATAATCGATATCTGCCATAGGCTCTGTCTTGATAAGCTCTGTCATCATAGCCTTAACTACAGCAGCGTCTCTCTCTCCGTCCTCAATAAGCTTCTTTCCCATAAAAATAGACTTGCTGAGTATAAGAGCTGCCTTTCTCTCCTCGGCATTCATATATGTATTTCTTGAACTCA
Organism: uncultured Lachnospiraceae bacterium; assembly: GCA_946405625.1. GTDB lineage: Bacteria > Bacillota > Clostridia > Lachnospirales > Lachnospiraceae > Eubacterium_Q. The sequence goes on from CAMJHQ010000025.1 coordinate 31,573, forward strand.
TTGCGAGTCCGTCCTCTTCACGGACTATCGGACATCCGACAATCTCAAGATTCATATTGAGATCTTTGACCATTCTCTTGATAACAGCAAGCTGCTGAGCATCCTTCTGTCCAAAATAAGCTCTGTCAGGTGATGCGATATTAAAGAGCTTGTTACATACAGTACATACTCCTCTGAAATGTACCGGTCTCGAAAGTCCGCAAAGATGATTTGTAAGTCCGTTCATATCTACAAATGATACAAATCCGTCCTTATACATTTCAGCCGGTTCAGGATTAAATATGATATCAGCGCCTGTCTTCTCGCAAAGCTCCGCATCTCTCTCAAGATCTCTCGGATATGCTTCAAGATCTTCATTCGGTCCAAACTGAATAGGATTTACAAAAACAGATACAACCGTTCTGTCATTCTGCTCTACTGACTTTGCGATAAGGCTCTGATGTCCTGCATGTAGAAATCCCATAGTCGGTACAAGTCCGACAGTAAGTCCTTCACGTCTCCATCCCTTTACGATTTCCTTAACCTCGTCAACTGTCTTAACGATCTTCATAATCTTCCTCCATCTATTATGCCATACCCTATGGTTAATTTATCCAAATGTTTTCTTTACTTCGTCCATTACTTCAGGAGCGATCGCATAATTATGCTCCTCTGCAGGATAGCTTCCGGCCTTAACCTCTGCATCATAAGCAGCAAAGCCTTCTCTGATAACCTGACCTACATTTGCGAAATGTTTAACGAACTTTGGCTTATAATCACTGAACATAGCAATCATATCGGCATAAACAAGTATCTGGCCGTCTGTTCCGGCTCCACCACCGATACCGATTGTAGGTATATCAAGCTTCTCTGTTACATAGGCAGCAAGCTCTGCCGGTACACACTCAAGCACAACCGAGAAAGCACCTGCTTCCTGAACTGCATAAGCATCGTCAACAAGTCTCTTAGCAGACTCGATATCTCTTCCCTGAGCTTTATATCCACCGAAAGCATTTATAGACTGAGGTGTGAGTCCGATATGTCCCATAACCGGAATATCTGCCGTCACGATAGCTTTGATCTGATCAAATATCTTACGTCCGCCCTCAAGCTTAACAGCCTGTGCACGACCTTCCTTCATAAGTCTTCCGGCATTCATTACAGCATCATAAACACTTGCCTGATATGACATGAATGGCATATCCGTAACAACGAGTGAATTCTCAGCTCCTCTTGCAACAGCTGCACTGTGATGGATCATATCCTCCATAGTTACGGAAACAGTATCCGGATAACCGAGCATTACATTTCCGAGAGAATCTCCAACCAGGATACCGTTAATGCCTGCAGCATCAACAAGCTTTGCTGTTGAATAATCATAGGCGGTAAGCATTGAAATCTTCTCGCCCTTCTGCTTCATCTGTCTAAATGTAACAGTTGTGTTCTTCATAGTGAGTTCCTCCTTAATGTTTTAAAGTAGACTCTCGAGTGATGAGTAGTCTCTGTCCACATTTTTCTTCTTTGCAAGATAAAGTGTTTCCTTAGTAAGAAGCTTATATAATTCCTTATCCTCATCGGATAAAACTTCAAGATGTTTTAAAATAGTTGAAGTATCACATCTTTCGGCAGGTCCGGTCAGCTGTACCTCCGGTCCGTTCTCGAAAATGCCGTTTGCATTCGCTATAAAAAGCCCTTTAAGAGCCGCAACAGCATCATCATACGAAAAGCCGCATTCTTCAAGCAGTCTGATGGCAGATCCGCAGATACCGCATACGAAATTGCTTGCGAAAACCGAAGCCGCATGATATTTCGGCTTACTTTCAGCACTGATGACTCCGACATGTAAACCAAGAGACTTATAGAACTCAACGATTTCTCCCAAATGTCGGTGATTTCCTTCAATTGTTATAAAAGCATTCTGGAAGTTCAAATAAGAAGTAAGCTTATCACTTACCGCAAAGTTTGGATGAATTGAATATCCGCATACCTCATTCTTGGAATCGGCGAACACCTTCGAGGACATAGCACCACTTGTGTGGCACAGAATCTTCTCTGACAGATCGTAACGCTCATCGAGTTCATGAAAGACCTCACTTATGGCATTATCGCTGACAGTAAGATATATGCAGTCAGTGTCACGGATAAAATAATCAAGATCATCGTAATATCTGGTATTGGTAAACTGTGCAGCCTCCTCAGCATGACTCAGTGTCCGACTGTAATATCCGGACATCCTTACGCCCTTCTCTCTTAAAAAGCGTCCAAGTGTGCAACCTACTCTTCCTGCACCTATTAATCCAATCCTCACTTCTGTCATCCTCCTGATTTATGAAAAATAGTATATCTTTCACACCGGATGATAGATGATCAACTGACCTATCCGCATTTATAAAAATGTAAGGTATAGTTTCTATTCGAATACCATCCACGTGTAGTATACTTAATGGTTTTAAAAATGTAAAGTGAAATTACTGTTACGAAATTCCTTTAAGATTGTAATATGTTTCTATAAGATCCTCAAGCTGATCGTAATCTTTATCCGTTACTCCCTTACCGAGAACTTCAAGGAATTCCATATCATCAGTAACATATTCTTTCTCGGATATCTTTTCAAATATCCTGTCAATCTCAGCATTATTCATATCATCAACTGCAGCCTTCAGCTCCTTCAGTTCTTCGATATCAATGATAAGCTTAGCTACTACATTTTCGGTATCTGATCCTGTTACTTCAGATCCGTCAGCATCAAGATTCTCAACATAAATATCCTGCTCATCTTCCGGTTGCTCAACAGACTTCTTCGATGCAGTCACCTTATGCTGCTCTATATATTCTTTATCGGATATCCCCTTCTCATCTTCGACAAATTCAAAATAATCTTTGATGTTATCTAAAACAATCTTAAGACTGTCAAGCATCATATCAAGATTATCTCTCGCATAAGTTTTGTTACCGAGATTGATCGCATTTTCAATTCTGAGCGTGATCTCCGCACAATCGGCAGCACCCATATTCTGACATCCTGTCCTGATATTATGAATTCTCGATCTGAATCCCCTGTAATCGGAATTGATCCTCTTCTTCAGGTCTTTCACGGCATCCTTATTCTGTTCATAGAATGTTGCAAGGATTCTGTTATATACCTCAATATTTCCGCCGATCCTGTCAAGCGTTCTTACAACATCAAAATTATTCTCCAGCTTCTTAAGGCCTTCACTGTATCTTGATTCTGTCATATACTGCTTAACATCATTTGTACGGAACTTGATCTTATCCTTCTCAATGAATCTGAAAAGCACTGAGGCAAGCGTCTGAACATCGAACGGCTTAACGATGACCTCATTAAAGCCCTCGCCTGTAAGCTCTTCACGATTCTTCATAAGCGCATCCTCGGAAATACCGATTATAGGCATATCCTTAAACTTCTCACCAGCAAGCTCTCTTATCTCATGCATTGCATCAACACCGTTCATAACTGGCATTGCGATATCCATGAATACAATATCATATTCAGTGTTCATGACCATATCAATCGCAGAAATACCACTGGATGCAATATCACACTTCATCTCAAACTTAGAAATAACGCCGAGCGAAACCTCTCTTCCGAGATCGGAATCATCGACAAGAAGTGCCCTGACGTCAGGCGTCCACATTTTCTCAGCTTCCTCACGTGACAGTCTGTCCGGATTCCTGTCTGTTGCAAGCACAGGATTTGACTCATTATCCGGAGTCGTCTGATCAAGAGATATTGTAAATGTAGTACCCGCACCCGGAGTACTTTCAACATCAATCTCCGCACTTATAATATCAGCAAGTTTCTTTGCAATTACAAGATTGATACCGGTTCTTTCCGAAACGGTATTCTTCTTACTTTCGTTTACATAATATATCTCGAAAATGTGCTCCATCATTTCTTCAGACATTCCGATACCTGTATCTGAAACACTGAAGACAAGCCTCTCAAGATTTTCATTCTCCTTATCACTCGGATTCTTATAACTATCAACAGTAAGAGTTATAGATCCTTCCTTGGTAAACTTACATGCATTATCCAGGATTATCTCAAGCACTGCCTTGATCTTGTCAAAATCACCTATAAGTATATCCGGAATATTCTCTCCAAGATCAACGAGGAACTTGATAGGTTTTTCCGACAACTCATTCATCATCTTATCCGAAAGATCGCAGATAAGAGTTGTGAGCGAATAAGCTTCATCTTCTCTTACTACACTTCCCGACTCGAGCTGAGCCAGCTGAATAGTCTCATCAACCTTTCCTATAACCTCATTACCGGTGAATACTATAGATCTTAGTCCTTCCTTAAACTCATCGGTAACATTTGAATCCAGAATAAGCTTATTTGCAATGGTTATCATCGCATTTACAGGAATCTTGATATCATTACTCATATTTGCAAGGTAGTCGGTCTTCGCAGTATTACTCTTAAGTGCAGTCTCATGCTCATGAGCAAGACTTTCAAGCTCCTTATCCTTACCAACCACCTGGCTTCTGACTTTATGAAGGTTGAATAATACAAGAAATACGATAAAAAGAAGCAGAACAATAATAGCTATTCTTACACTCAGTTTTTCGAAAAATCCGGGTTCCTTGATTATCGTAAATGTAATCTCTCTGTCGGTCTCAACTCCGTCTCCGTTAACGGCACTTGCCGTAAATGTATATACTCCTCCATCAAGGTTTGTATATACAGCCTGAAGATTATCATTTCCCGACAGTGTAACGTCTGTATTATCAAAGCCGTTAAGCTTATATGTTACTATTATATTTTCACGATTCGTATAACTGAGGACAGAAAATGATATAGCAATTCTCTGAGTATCGGACGGAACTGTCAGCTCTCCACCGATCTGATCGTAATAATAAATCTTTCCGTCAACATCAACCTCAGATACATTAAGCTTCGGTGCAGTTTCATTAAAGTAAACATTATTCGTATTAAATGTCATAATTCCCGAACTGCAGCAAAGATAGAGCATTCCATTTTCATCAATGGCATTCTTGGAATAAATATTTAATCTCTTACTGAGTCCGTCACCAGATGAATAATATCTCTCTGAAAGTCCTGCTGTTCCGAGAAGCTCTTCCTCTGTTGTACCGATAAGTCCCTTGGATCCGATGATCCAGAGTTTATCCCCACTCTTTATAATATCGTAAATATTATTCGAGAAATCAATATTGCTGATACCTCTAAAGGTTTCATCATAATAAGAAAGACCGTTATCAGTACCAAACCAGATTCCGTTATCTCCCGGAACGATCGATGATATAACATTTGAAGAAAGTCCGTCATCGGAAGTAATATTTTCAATCTTATCTCCGTCTATCAGATAAAGACCGCCGCCGTCCGATCCGGCATATAATACACCATCCTCATCCTGATACATCGAAATAATACTCGGAGATTCCATTCCCTGCTCATAACCGTAGCCTTCGCTTATGGTATCATCCAACTCAATGATAGATATTCCTTCCTCTGTAGCAATAGCTATCCTTCCATCAGACAATTCGTACGTTATGTTAACCACATTTGTTCTGAGTCCGTCAAATCTGTCATATGTCTTAATCTTTCCCTCGGATGAGAATCTTACAATACCCATACGTCTGTAGACCGTAATCCACAGATTTCCTTTTGAATCGCACATTATATCTCTGATACTGTTTGTTCCGAGAAAATCTATAAGATTCGCAATCTTCTCATCTTCTACCGGCCTGTTCTTCTCGTCAAGCACGACAAGACCGTCATCCGTACCTATATATTTGAAATCATCTCGAAATGTAATGCAGTTTGTTGAGCTTTCCGGAACTCCGAAACGATTGTTGAAATCAGCAAACTTTCCCCTTCCCATGAAAAGAAGACCGTTTCTGGACGAAGAAAACCAAAGATTCCCCTCGTAATCCACGATCATAGATGTGATATAATCATCGACTTTCATTCCATAAATGGTAATATAGTCATAATCCTTATTAAGATAACCTGCACCGTTATCTGTACAGATATATATCCTGCCGTTACTCGGATAAATGCGGTTGATACCTTCTCTGCCTGAATGTATAGGAGTCATTCTGTCAAAATTGCTGAATGTCAGAATATCACTTCCGATAGTACCGACATAAACATTTCCCGCATCATCGGATGCGATGGTTGAAAGCTCAAAATCAGTAATCTTCGAAGTTGTTACAGACTGGAAATTACCATCCTTATCAAGTGCGAAAATCTTGTTTCCGCTGTAGATTCCATATATCTTTCCACCTGAAAGAGTCAGCGCTTTAATATTATGCTTCGCAAGATTTTCATCTCTAACGAGGCGCATTGACATTTCATCAACAGTATAAACTCCGTATGCAGTAGCAACATAGATAGTTCCGTCCTCACCCTCACATACGTCATTTACAGTTTTAAGTCCGTTATAATATTCATTTGAAAAATGTACTATATCATTTCCCTTGATATAGAAAAGTCCGTAGTTGCCCGTTGCAACCCAGAGTCTTCCGGATGAATCCTGAAAAAGGTTGTTGATGAAATAAACATCAGCCTTTTCAGTATCCCACAAGTTGTAGATTTTAAACTCTTTTCCTCCGAAACGGTAAAGACCGCCATCAGTACCTACCCAGATATAACCGGACTTCGTCTGATATACGCAGTTAACCTCTGTACTGCCGAGGCCGTTATCCTGGTTATAGACTATCTGAACATAATCGGATGGTATGCTGTAATCCGCCCTGACCTTAACAACTTGAAAAAGGCATGTGATGACACATGCCAAAATCAGAGGGATTATGAAGTTAAAGATTCTTCTTTTATTCATTGGTAATCCCGTTCGTGAGGATAATGATCATTCTCACGCTTCTTTGAGGAAAGCCTCATAACCCTTTTCTGTTTCATAAATATCAGCCTTTGATGTTACCTCCCAAGGAGCATGCATATTAAGTACCGCAACTCCGCAGTCGATAACCTCCATTCCGTAAAGCGAAAGGATATAAGCTATGGTTCCGCCGCCGCCGACATCAACCTTTCCGAGCTCAGCTGTCTGATAGAATACCTTGTTCTTCTCAAGAATGCCTCTGAGCTTTCCGATATACTCAGCATTTGCATCATTTGAACCTGACTTTCCTCTCGCACCGGTAAACTTATTGAAAACCATACCCCTGCCGAGGTAGGCTGCATTTTTCTTTTCAAAATTCGCACTGTAAAGCGGATCGTAACCTGCACTGACGTCAGATGAAAGCATATTGGAATTTGCGAGACATCTTCTGAGTGACAGATTGCTGTTATAGCCTGCAAGTTCAAGAATCTCGGCAAGAGAATTCTCAAAGAACTTGGACTGCATTCCCGTAGCACCTACAGATCCGATTTCCTCCTTATCAACAAGAAGAGTACATGAAGTCTTCTCAACCTTATCTACCGCAAGCTGTGCATAAAGCGATGTAAATGCACATACCTTATCATCCTGTCCGTAAGCAAGGATCATCGAACGGTCGAATCCGAGATCTCTCGGCTTTCCGGCCGGAACAATCTCAAGCTCTGCAGACATGAAGTCTTCTTCTTCAAATCCATATTTAGCTTTAAGTATCTCAAGCACCTTTGATGTTACGAGACTACCCTTACCCGGCTTCTTCTCATCTCCATCAGCCTTTTTAGCTGATGCCTTCTTATCGATAATGATAGGCTTCGAACCGATCAGAAGATCCAGATCCTCGCCCTCTACAGCCTTTGCAGCTTTCTTCTCCATCTGGTTTGCAGCAAGATGTATCAGAATATCCGTAACGCAGAATACAGGATCTGATTCATCCTCTCCGACAACTACGTCGATAACCGTGCCATCAGTCTTAACGACCACACCGTGAATAGCAAGTGGAAGTGTAACCCACTGATACTTCTTGATACCACCATAGTAATGTGTATCAAGATAAGCGAGGTCGCTGTCCTCATAAAGCGGATTCTGCTTTACATCAAGTCTCGGCGAATCTATATGTGCACCGAGAATGTTGATTCCTTCTTCAAGATTCTTCTTTCCGATATTGAAAAGCGCAACTGTTTTTCCCATGCATACCGAATAGATCTTTGAGCCTGCCTTCAGCTTCTTGCCTGATTTAACAGCCTCATCCAAAGAAATGTATCCAGCAGCCTTTGCCTTCTCGATTATATACTTAGTCCCTTCTCTTTCGGTCTTGCCGTTAAAAAGGTAATCTTTATATTCGTCACAAAGCTTCTCAAGCTTCTTCTCATCCTGTGGCTTATATGAAAGCCATGCGTTCTTTCGCTCCAATTTTCTGTCCTCCTTAAGGGTATAATACTGACGTCATCCTGTTGTTGGAAGGGCGACCGAGATGACGCAACTAAAATGGTCACTCGGTCATCCCTTCCAACAGCATGATGACTGATTATGAATCAATATACATACGTCTGCCTGATGTCGTAAGGACGCCTGAGATCACTCGATTGAATAGTGACTCAGGCATCCCTTACGACCGGCAGACTGATATTAAACAAAATAGTTTATTATCGCATAAATACGATATCACTCATTATACCAGCTCAGTAACCACTTCCGAAAGAATCGCAAATGCTTTGTCGATGTCTTCTTTGGATACGATGAGTGGTGGGATCATTCTGATAGTATTTGGCTTGATTGCTGTAAGCAGAAGTCCCTTATCACCTGCGTTATGCTTTATATCAAAGGCAATATCCTTCTCGAACTCTACTCCGACGAGAAGTCCCATTCCACGAACTTCCTTTATTCCCGGAAGTGCCTTCAGTTTGTCCATGAAGTAGTCTCCCATTGCTGCTGCATTTTCAGGGAGCTTTTCCTTGATGATTTCCTTGATTTCAGCACATGCTGCTGCAGCACAGACAGGGTTACCGCCGAAGGTTGTTCCATGTGCACCTGCACCGAAGGTACTCATAACCTTTTCGCTTGCACAGATACCTGCTATAGGCATTCCACCACCGAGAGCTTTAGCCATAGATACGATATCAGGCTTAACTCCGTAACGCATATATGCCATGAGGTCTCCTGTACGTCCCCAACCGGTCTGAACTTCATCAAAGAGAAGAAGCATTCCCTTCTCATCACAAAGCTTTCTGAGGCCCTGAAGGAATTCAGGTGTTGCAGGATAAACTCCGCCTTCGCCCTGAACAGGCTCAACCATGATAGCTATTGTATCTTCATCACAAGCATCTTCAAATGACTTGAGATTATTAAACTCAGCAAATGTAAATCCCGGAATAAACGGTGTATAACCATTTGTAAGGGCTGTTCCCGGCTGACCTGTTGCAGCAAGTGTAGCAAGTGTTCTTCCGTGGAAAGACATAGTTGCCGTTACAATCTTATATCTGTTCGGTCCATAGTTATCTGTTCCATACTTTCTTGCAAGCTTGATCATAGCTTCGTTTGCTTCTGCTCCGGAATTCTGATACTGGAATTTATCCATACCGATATTCTCGCAGACAAGTTTTGCAAGCATAGTTTGAGGAATTGTATAAAAATAATTTGAAGAATGGATAAGTGTCTCAGCCTGTTCCTTGATAGCTTCAACAACTGCTTTATTGCAATGACCTGTTGCATTAACAGCGATTCCGCCGATAAAGTCAAGATACTCCTTACCATCAGCATCTATAAGATACATTCCGTCACCTTTTTCGGCAACGATATCATATCTCTTCATAAGATTCTCATTTAGATATTTATGTGCTGTTTCAATCAGCTCTTCACGTGTCATCCCTGTACTATTTAAATCCATAATTTTTTCCTCTTTTCAAAATACTTATATATGATCAAGTCACCGTATCACGTCATTATATCACTTAATCTGCTTCATCTCAAGAAGACGAGCCGCCCTTTTTCTTTCTTTTCATCCGAACAGACAAAACTGTTACTATACCTGCCAGACACATTAAGAGCATCACGCCGATCATTATTATCTGCTGTTTTAGTTTTGCTCTGTCTAATGTAGCATCTATTACATACTTCTTAATGATACAATCCTTTTGCGTAACACCGGAATCCAGAACAGTCTGCTCATATAATCCGTAATATACATTTATTTCCAACAGCTGACCTGAATACTCAAGAACCGGTAAATCAGAATTATCCTTTAAACTCTCAGAAATATTTACAGGTTCATTTAAATACTTATCTATTATACTTTTCTCTCTGTCATTTAAATGAATCGCACAGATCTTATTTTTCTCCGGATTGCCTGATTCATCATATATAACTATCGGATAGTAAACGCCGGATCTTCCCTCCGGATAAAAAGGCTTTCCAACGCAGTTAAATCTGACCGTAACATATTCACCCATTTCAGGAGTTTCACCACTAGCCACAATACTGTTAAGATCTCTCTTTTTATCAAAAAAAGCATAGGCTCCGTCATCGATAATTGTTACTGTAAGAATAATCGCACTGAAAATAACCGCAAAAGAAGCAAGTGCAACGAACATAACCGTTAGGCCGTCACCGTCAAAGCTTGATGCAAAAAAGCCTCCACCGCCTTTTTTATTCTTATCCGGAGTCACCTTCATGTACATTTCAATCGAAACAATCATCGTAAGAAGTGCCAATATTATCAGTCTTATATTATCCAATGATATATTCTCCTGTCCGATTTATATTTTATATTATCCATCAAGAATTAACTTTCAACATTACCACAGTAAATATTATTACATATAGTATTGCAGCCACAACTATAACAGCCACCCATTTTCCATTGCCTTTTATCGGTATTTCTTTTCTTGCAGGCATGTTTCGGAGAACAAAATAATCCGTAGTATCAATCTTAAGCCCTTTCTTTGGTCCATCCGCAGTATCTTTCCAAAGTCGAAAATACACTCCGAAACATCCTATCAGAAAAGAAAAGATTCCAAGTATGGTATTACCGATCATCGTAAGAATTTTTCTTTCTGTACGGATATAATTAATTATATTCCCAAATATTCCACTCAGATCATGTATATTCCAATCGAAATATATATGAAGACAGACCGCTGCGATTTCAGATACCGAAACAAGAATCAATCCGATAACCAGACAAATGATAAGTCCGGTTCTGCCGAATGCTCCCGAAAGAAGCATGTAGCCTTTTACTGTAAGAATCGCCAAGGCTAATCCGACAATACCCGGAATTATTCCAAAAAAGCCGCAGAAAATCCAAAGAGCGAATCCGATCATCGCTCCAATTACAGCTCCGACTGTACCAAGTATTATATTTTCATCATCTGTATCGAATTGTTTATTCATTGTATTTCCTGTTGTTTTCTATCTCATTTTTTATATTGCTGATTACAATACCAAACGTTTTTTATATGCATCATACGTCTGTTTTATTATCTTGATATTATTAACAGCCTTCTTTCCTGCTATATCCATCTGCTCTTCAGCACTGTCTCTGTCACCCGATGCAATAAGCCACTCGGCATAAAGAACATTATGTATTATGCATTTCTTCTTAGTAGATGCATATGTCATAAGGCGGTCAACACTCTCCTTAGCTCCATCCATATCACCCATGAGCATATTGTAATGATACATAAAGATTTCAATTACAAATTTTATTTTGGAATTTTGATGTTCTATTTCAAAATAAGGTCTTGCTTCTTCCATTACCTTTTCAGCAAGATTCTTATCTCCAATCCCTCTGACCGTTTCCATTTTAGTCGCGAGATATTCATATGTCGGCACTCCGCCATATTTATAAATTAAATCATGATCTTCATTCAGTGTATTAGCCGAAGTATTACCCAGATACTTCATGGCCTTTTCATAATCTCCCTTCAGACAGCAATAATCTGCTGAATAAAGAATGAAATCTTTGTATGAACTAAGATCCATTTTCCTGCCTTTATCATTCCCCGGTGCATATTCGGATATAATCCTTTCAGCTTCCGCAAGCATCAACTGTGTATATCCGAAAAGTCTTATATTCTTGATAAAATGATCATGCTTCTTTTCCGCTTCAGACTTATACTCATCGTTCCCCGAATTAAGCGAACTAAACGTTTTATTCTTATAAATCTTCCATGCCGCAAGATACAGACACAATCCCATCAGTGTAAAAAATACTATAAGCATGATGGCCGCTGCCTTATCATCTCCGTCACTCATAGAAACATATCGTACCTTTGCATCCTGTGAAATAATTCCCGCACTCTTCAGATAATTTACCTCATCCGTAAATTTTGTACTGACACTCTTTTTTTGTTTATTGAGCGTTCCATAAAATGTAAGCGAATTAGGATCTTCTCCAGATAATGTAAGCTCCTCCATTCTATCCATATCTTCTTTATATGTCGTAGCAATTATTACCATTACGGAGCCGTCATTAAGTCCAACTGCATAATGATAGTATGTTGTCCTATGCCTGCCACCCGATGTTCTCCTATAAAACATTCCGTAACATCTGTTTACATTTAGTGATACAACTTCTCCTATCGGAAGCGAATCATCATCCGACATATTTTCTATATATTCATTTAGATTAATACATTCGTTATGTAAGATTAAATTATGATATTTTTCAAATGTACTTATCGAGTATATGATCAGTGTGGATCCGAGCACCACCAATATAAGCACCCCGATAATGTCATTTGCGCTTATTCTTTTATTCACTTTAGGTCCACCTTTTATGTGATTCAATGAGTTCTACCATATATCCTTATGCCATATAACATAAATAATAATTTATCATTTTTTCAAATTACTAATTACAATACCGGAAAGTACCAGTATTATACCTATTATAACTCCAAACTTCATCTTCTCTCCGAACCATATAATGCCATTAAGTGTTGCGATTACCGGCTCTATTGAAGCAATGATCGATGCCTGCCCGTTTTCAACTGATTTAAGTCCGATAGTATATACCAGGTAGGGAACCACAGTAGAAACAAGGACGAATACAACTGATAGAATAACGCTTCCTGAAGAGCTTGAAACTACTGATGCAACTTCCAAAGGGCTGGCGAAGAAGATGGTTCCGATCGTCGCGAAAAGAAATGTATAAAAGCTTATGGTATATGAATTATATCCTCTTTCGATTGCATATCTTCCGAAAATCGAATAAAGCGCATATCCAAGTCCCGCACCAAGTCCGATGAAAAGTGTCTTTACGGTAAGTCTCTCGCCACCACCCAGAACACCTGTAACAAAGATAAGCCCGTTAAATGAAAGTATAAGTGCGAGAATCTTATGTCTTGTAAGCTTCTCCTTAAAACAAAAGGCCGAAATAATCATTACAAATGCCGGTGCAGTATATAGAAGGATTGCTGCAACCGAAAGTGAGGTTATAGTTATTTCCTTAAAATAACAAAGATTAAAGAACACTATACTAAGCAGGCCTGTTCCGAGGAAACACCATACATCTTTTAATTTGATTTTAAAAAGTTTTCTATCCTTAATAACAAGAATAAGAGCCATGAATACAGTTGTAAGCACAGCTCGTGAACTACTCCGACTTATAGAAGTCGGAGCTTCCTGCTTCAACCACTACTGCGCTGGCTACGATGATACGTAACGGCTCGTCTTACACAGTGTCCACAGGCGTATAAGTTTGGGCAATTCCATCCCTACTGTCATATTTAGTTTCAGGTTACTTCAGTCAGTAGTCGTAATCCTTCATTTAGGATATTGATAGCGGCGTTCTGGTCACGGCTTATTGTAAGACCGCAATCACATGTCATTTTACGGATAGCTAAATTCTTCATTTCAGGATGTAACATACCACAACAATGACATATCTGTGATGACGGGAACCACTTGTCTACCTTGATGAGATACTTATTCCTGTCAGATAACTTATATTCAAGCATAGACAGGAGCATGCCATATCCGTTATCAAGAGTAGCTTTGCCGTTACCAAAGCCTTTGTTAGACATAGACTTCATGTTTAAGGATTCTACGCATACAACATCATACTGATTGGCTATCTCAGTAGATATCTTATGCAGGTTATCCAAACGCTGATTAGCGATATGCCTATGTATCTTATTCACTTTACGGAGTTGCTTTATATAATTATTGGACTTAACCTCGTGTTTCTTAGAGCCTTGCATACGTGATAGCTTACGCTGAGCTTTAGCAAGCTTGTTGTGGCTCTCACGATAATACTTATGATTAGTACCTGTATTGCCATTATTATCTACGTATAAGCCGTCGGAAGCATAATCTAACCCGATGGCATTAGTTTTATCGGCTACATAAGGATTTACGGTATTCTCAAACTCAAAGAGTACGGAGATATAATATTTGCCGTCAGATTCCTGTGATACGGTAGCCGATTTAATTGTCCAACTATCGTCAGGCACACGATGGATAACAGCTTTTACCTTTCCAATCTTAGGGAGCTTAATACATTTGTTGTCTATGATATCAACTGTGCCTTTTTGATTGTTTGTAGTATAGGACTTACGACTATGTTTGGCAGACTTGAATTTAGGAAAACCGTTTTTCTTCTTACGAGATTTACTAAATGTATTACGAAAAGCCTCCTGTAAGTCCATCTGCTTATTGGCAAGAGCAAGGCTGTCTACTTCTCTAAGATAAGGATAATCGTTCTTATACTTAGCAGGTGTAACAGTAGGAAACTTACCAGTAGCCTTGTAGCCTTCAATCTTATCTGAAAGCATGAGATTATAGACCTTACGACAACAGCCAAAGGTCTTAGCAAACATGACAGATTGTTTAGTTGTAGGATATGCTCTGTACTTAATTGCTCTGTTTGCCATCTTTCTTACCTTGAGATTGGATGTATTGCTTAATAATATCTACCGTAGCACCGCCCGTGGTTAACAGACAAAAGCTCTGCGACCAGAACATCTCTTTCCAGAGAGATTTACGTATCTGAGGATATTCTTTTTTGATAAGTCTACTGCTTGCAGATTTATAAGCATTGATAAATTTGCTTATTTCCGTATTGGGCTGTCCTCGAAATAGTATATGTACATGGTCTATGTCGTGATTCCATTCCTCTAACGTGATGTTATAGGAAGGAGCTATCTTCTCAAATATCTCTTTGAGACGGTTTGAGATTTTATCATCTATCACTTTATTACGATATTTAATGCACATAATAAGGTGATAATGGAGCATGAATACCGAATGATTATTATTGTCTAATTTCATAGCATTTATAACCTTTACAATCCTTACGACTGATTACACTATAATTATAATACTATGAGATGCAAAAGTCAATAAAGCGCCGTGTTTATCGCAATTCATCCCACAACCTGTAGAGGTGGGGGATTTCTTGCTCACGGCGTGTTAAAAATACAATATCCCAGGAATTAAGTCCCTTTTCATTAAGCGGTCTGACAAAGAGTCCCATGCATCCCCAGAGTATTCCGGCAAGCATGATCAGAAGTTTACTACCCAAATGTTCTATATTCTTATTCATAGTAACAGTCTCTCGATACCATCATCCATTATGTACTAAAATTTTGTAATGTTTATCTGAAAAAACTGGTAGCCAAAGATAACATCACATAACCCATAAATATACTGAAAAGGTTTGCAGCTATAGCATATTTGATACCCTTTATCGGATGATGATCATCGTACATATCCACAAGATTAATTGCATAGACCACTGATTCTATCGCTATTATAAAGATTTCAATCCAGCAGCTCAAAACGAACATGAATAATCCCGCATTCCAGAAGATTGCAATAAATGTATTCAGTCCGATCTGTGTTATTGTATTCGTAACAAAGAAACATATCAGATTTCTTTTATTATTCGGGTATCTGAATATCTTCAGCATAATGTATTCAAAAAGAAGCGTCAGTATATAACATACTATTATCCAGAATATCCTTTTACTCAATCCCTCATCTTTATTATTTTCCCTCAATGTTCCCGAAGCAAAATCATAGGTGACTTCAGAATTATACTCAACTACATCTATCTCGTCACTGATCGTAACCTTACCGTCAGTTGAAATAATTATTACTCTGAACGGATCAGGTACCATATAATCAAAGAGATAGACCCCTTCATCATTCTTCTTATAAACATTATATCCCACCGGTGATTCGAAGAAATACCACTTTTGATAATAAAAGTTTTTCAGATATTCTCTCACTGAATCTTCCGTTACACTGTCGATTTTTAACTCTGCTTCCGGCATATCATATTCAAATTCATTTGAGAGCAGTGCAACATAATAATCTGCCGGTGCATTTACAACCGTAAGCTTGATAGACGGCTTCGGCCCCATATCTGCACGAACTTTCTCAGGAAAAGCCGCAAGAAATGTGCTTATAACAAGGATTAATATCACAAGTTTCTTTAATCGCTTCATATAGTTTATCCACCAAATTTATATCCCATAATCCAACAAACAAATTAAATAAGTAACAAACCGGAAGGAACTATTAAAGGATCCTTCCGGTTCAATTAATCCAAAGATTATTTTATCATAATATTCAGATTATAACATTAAAACTTTTTACGGCGTTTACGTATAGCTAATATAACTATACCTGCTGTCGAAAGTATTAACAATGCTGCAATCAGACCGACTGACATATTGTCTCCTGTTTTAACAGATGTAACCTTGCTATCGGTAATTGTTACAGTTGATGTTTTTTCTGTAGTAGTAGTTGTATCGTTTGTTTTTTCAGCATTTACCACAGGATTTTCAACCATATCCAAAGTAAATATATCTTCGTTTCCAATCTGTACTGTTGCTGTATCTCCACCGTTAACAACTTTACCGGTTCCACCGTTTGACTTAAGTGCTCCCTCAAGTACTTTTACTCTGAGGGATACTGATCCTTCCTGTCCTGCAGGAACATCTTTAATAGTCCAGATTACAGTACCGTTTTCATATACGCCATTATCTGATGAAGTAATATATGATACCTGAGGATCAAGTTTATCTTTAATAGTTACTGTAGCTGAATCATTTGTATAGTTCTTATACTTGATCTGGTATATTATCTCATCTCCAACTTTTACTTCACCCAATGTTCCGTTTCCGACATATGGGACAACTTCTCTCTTCGTCGGTTTAACAGGTACCGGAGGTGTTGGTGTGATTTCTTCAATAACCGGATTTTCAACCACCTCAAGTATATATTCCGGATCATTTCCGACTTTAACAGTTGAAGTATCTCCACCGTTTACAACCTTTCCATTGCCGCCCTTTGATGCTAGCGCTCCTTCAAGTACTTTTACTGAAAGCGTCACTTCTCCGGTTGTTCCGGCCGGAACATCTTTTATAGTCCAAACAACCGTTCCATTATTATTTGAACCACCATCTGATGATTTTACATACTGTACATTTGCATCCAGCTTATCCGAAATCACTACGTCAGCTTTTTCGGTCTTATAATTCTTATAGCTGATTCTGTAAGTTATCTCATCTCCAACCTTTACGTCGCCAAGAATTCCAGTACCCTGATATGGTGTTACCTCTTCCTTATGTGGCTTCTCAACATCATACTCATCTACAGGATTTTCTACTGTATTAAGCGTATACTCGTTGTCGTTTCCAACCTTTACAGTTGCAGTATCTCCGCCATTTACGACTGAGCCTGTTCCACCCTGAGACTTAAGTGCTCCTTCGAGTACCTTAACCTTAAGCGTTACTGTTCCTTCCTCTCCGGCCGGTACTGACTTGAGCGTCCATGTAACAATACCTGAAGCCAATGTTCCTTCATCAGATGCACTTACAAACTCTACATTCTTATCAAGTGTATCCTTGATCACTACATCAGCTGCAGTACTCTTGTAATTCTTATAGCTGATCTCATATGTGATCTCGTCTCCAACCTTAACAGATCCGAGTTTGCCCTGTCCCTGATATGGTGCTGTTTCCTTCTTTGTCGGATTATCCGGTACAGGATTTTCTACAGCTTCAACTGTCTGTTCAGTGTCATTACCAACCTTAACAGTTGTTGAATCTCCACCATTTACAACCTTACCCGGTCCACGTTTCGAAGAAAGTGCTCCTTCAAGAACCTTGACTTTGAGTGTTACTTCTCCGGTTGCACCTGCAGCTACATTTGCTATTGTCCATGTAACCGTTCCGTTTGTATTAACTCCACCATTTGAAGCTTCTACAAATTCAACATTCTCATCAAGTGTGTCCTTGATCACAACAGTTGCAGGAATTGTCTTATAGTTCTTGTAACTGATCTTATATGTAATTTCGTCTCCAACCTTTACAGGTGAGAGTTCACCTGTACCCTGATATGGTGTTACCTCTTCCTTATGCGGTTTCTCAACATCATACTCATCTACAGGATTTTCCGCTGTATTAAGCGTATACTCGTTGTCGTTTCCAACCTTTACAGTTGCAGTGTCGCCACCGTTAACAACCTTACCCGGTCCTTGTTTAGAAGAAAGTGCCGACTCAAGAACTTTGACTTTAAGTGTTACTGTTCCTTCCTCTCCGGCCGGTACAGACTTAAGCGTCCATGTAACAATACCTGAAGCCAATGTTCCTTCATCAGATGCACTTACAA
>CAMJHQ010000026.1 GCA_946405625.1 uncultured Lachnospiraceae bacterium
GCATTTTCAATGAATCCATATGCATCCTGTCTCAGCTTTGCAAGACGTCTCTCAACCTTATCGAAATCAATCTCCGTATCGATAAGCTTTTCGACTCTGCCCAATTCCGGCTTCGAATATCTCGATTCTATATCAAGCTGTTTCAGCAGGCTCTCTATACGGGAATTTCTCGAATGTGCCCCCTCCGCATATCTTCCGAAGGTAACAAATGGTCTTCTGTTGAGTATGGAGAATACTGTCCCATGGAAGGAATCAGTGATCACATACTCCGCTCCCCTTATAAGATTAAGAAACTCCGCAGGTCCTACATCAAATCTCTTATGATCTCCGAATTCCAGATCTTCCTTAACAAAGTCATCAAGATGCGGACATGTAACTATCGGAAGATTTCTACTCTTTGCAAATTCTTCTGCAGTCTTTCTATGCGCTGAATTTGTTCCGAGAAAATATGCAAAGATATATTTACCTTCCTCAAGGCGTTTAGGTGGGAATGCTTCATCCCATTCTTCCTTCGTAAGCCAGAGCGTAGGATCCAGAACAACCTTTGCGGTTCTTCCCGTTAGTTTCTTTACAATCTTAGCACCCGAAATTTCTCTGACACTTAAATGTTCTATCCTGTTCAGATATTCCTGAGTGGTTTTTATCTGATTTCTCGGTATTCTTGTTACACCGAAGCTTGTTGCAAGCGATATTTTTTTAATCTTATCCGGAACAAAAAGAAGATTATAGAACCTGCTCTTAATGCCGGCAGGGGTCCAAAGCTGATCGCTTCCGACCATAACGGCATCATATTTATCCGTTCCCTTTACAAGATTCTTCTCACCCTTATAAACATCCGAATAAGGTCCTATATACTCTTTCCTGAATGAGCCAAAGAGTTGTTTTCTTTCGGCATCTCCCTGCTTTACCTCCGGGTACTTCGAAGCCCTCATAGCCTTTTTAAGATTCATTATCTTACCGCTCATAAAGTAGGGATTAAAAAGCCTCGTGACATTCTTTATCATGAATCCCACAGTCTTCTTGTCATAACGTATATGTTCATAATCCCAGCCCGCATTCTTCACGATTCTCTGCGTAGCATAAATCTGAAGCATGCTTCCGTAATTATTGCAGTCATATCTGACGCAAATGCCTAATTTCTTCATCTCATCAACCATCTTCTATTCCATAAAAATGTAGGGGCAAAAATATTCTGCCCCTAAATTTAATCATTTTTTCTATAAATTTTGTAACAATGATGTCCGACCCTGTCGCTTTCCGGCGGCAGCTGCATATAATCCCCGTAAATATGTCTTAGTATCCTGTCATATTTCTTGGGTATCCTGAATTCACTATCTTCGTATGGAGCCATAATGTAATCATCAAACCAGCTTCTCTTGAAGATATCCTTTATACCTCCTGACAGCCATACAACACATCCGACATACTCACTCTTGTCATAAGGATGCTTCCCAACAAGTTTTTCCAGCTTCTTCTGAAAGAATTTATATCCGAAAGCTTTTGAAACATGATATACCGGAAGCTTCATCATATACTTGATCTTAGACGTTGTGGTTTCCTTCTGAAAACTTTTTCTTGATGCCTGATAACAGAAGGATGATATTCTGTCCCCCTTAAGTCCGAACTTTATAGACTTCTTCTTATCAGTTCCGAGCCCATCGAAGGGATATATATCTATAAATACACCGGCACCGTAATCAATCTCGTTATCGGCAATCATCTCATATCTGTCATCGCTTACCCTTGTGATCATATATGGATATTTATCCGAAGTATCAGGATTTAATATCTTCAGATTCGGAATCTCATGAGTTTTCATATACTCCAGAAATCTGTCATAATCGGGACGAGGCATCATTATATCAAGGTCGTCATCCCAAGGAATAAATCCCTTATGTCTTATAGCTCCTATAAGAGTTCCGTACATCAGAAGATACCTGAAATCGTTCTCCTCACAGATAGCAGCTACTTTTTTAAGAATATCCAGGGCTACATCCTGAATCTCCTTCTGAGTTAATTCCTGTCTCATATATATCACGCTCTCAGTATTTATCATATCATCGTCCGATTCACGCAGTAAATCCGACCTACAACCACAATGTCAAGATCTGAGAATATGACTCAGATAATCATCATTTGTTTTTGATTTTGCAAGCTTATATGTAAGCTTGTGGAAAGGTGTCATACCCGTAACTGCATTCCACAACTCTTCATCGTATTTCTCGTTTATACGAAGAAGTAAGATATGAGGAATCTCATTGCTTACAGGAATAACCTTTGCCCACTCTTCCGGATACTGTTCGATTGCCAGCTGAACAAAGCAGTGCACCAGAAAATAATTAACAAGCTTGTTGCTTGTTTTCCAGTAATCCAGAAGCAGCATTCTTGCAAGCTCTATGATCTTATTATGCGAATAAGACGAAATGTACCAACTTGAGGTTTTAAGCGACTGTCCGTCCGCTCCCGGTTTCAGAACCTGAAACATAAAAAAAGGGGACTTTCTCATATAAGAAAACTTATCATCCCATCCGCTGCAGTAAACTGTTCCGTC
The DNA here is from genome assembly GCA_946405625.1 of uncultured Lachnospiraceae bacterium. GTDB lineage: Bacteria > Bacillota > Clostridia > Lachnospirales > Lachnospiraceae > Eubacterium_Q. Next base: position 2,552 of record CAMJHQ010000026.1, read on the forward strand.
TATCCATGTTCCACCGTATTGAGACAAAAGCTCGAGTCTCAATATATCAGAAAAATGAGTTTTGGTAATTATACCCTTCTCATATTTCTCCATGATATAAGATGGCAGTTCAACATAATCATTGATATTCGTTTCATCCAAAACAACTATCTTACTGTCTTTGAAATTGTCTTTTATTGATTTATAACACCTTTTGACCAGACTCGGAGCTTTATCGATTCCCTGAAGCCAGCAGATCCAGATCGTGTCGTTAAAAGCTGATTCCTTATTGCCTGAATCAACAGCCTCCTTAAAAGCCGGAAGCTTCTTCTTATACTGCCTTCTGAGCTTCTTTAAAGCCTTATTATCTACCGAAAGCCTGAGGATTTCCATACCGGTCTTATCAAACCCCAGAAGCGGAGATAATACAGCAGCATATGGAGCAAGTCCCTGCTTTACTATATAGCTCATCTGGCTCCTGACATTTTCTTTTTTCAGAATTTTCAATCCGCTTCCCATTTACCACGCAACATCCTAAATATAATATTCTTTCAGGCACAGTAATAATACTTTTATACTAGCTGAGGAATACCTTGCAGTACTGGTTTACAATCCTTTCCCAGCTATATTTATCACTAATTCTCTTCTGTGCTTTAGCTTCAAGCTCCTTGATCTCTTCTTCCGAGAGAGTATCACATTTATAGATCAGCCTTGCAAGATTTCCGTCGGACTTATCCCAATACATGGCTGCGCCTTCGGCAACCTCCTGGTTGAATCCGACCTTATATAACATATTTATCTTAGTACATCCAAGTGCTTCAAGAAGAGAAGGATTGGTACCTCCAACCTCATGTCCGTGAATGTATGCATATGCATTTTTTCTGATATCAAGAAGCAGTTCCTGATCATATACCGTTCCGACAAACTTGATCCTGTCGTCGGATTTGAAATGCAGAGTCTTCTCAAGCTTTCTGAGGAACTTCACATTTGCTGTTGTTATTATGACAAGATCCTTCTTCGTAGAGCTCTTCATAAACTCCTTAATGATAGTTTCGAAGTTATTCTCCGGAACGAATCTTCCTACGATCAGATAATAATTATCAGCTTTAATCTTCTTATCCGCAAACCATTTCTTAAGCTTTGCCTCGTTGGTCTGCTTGCATGCACCAAGCTCGGCACCATATGATATATAACATGTATCGGGATTAAAGCGTCCGTATGCTCTCTTGATATACTTCTCGATATTTTTGCTGTCACAAATAATCTTATCGGCGCATTTTACCATTGCCCTCTCAGAGAGTCTCCAATAAAGCTTAACAATAGTGGACCACTTTGCTCTCTTCCACTCATGTCCGTCAGGATTCAGGTAGAGCTTTCCGCCAAGTGAATGTATTTCCTTCTTAAAGCAGGAAATATATGGTCCGATTCTGCACGCAAGTATATATACAATAGGATTCTTGATATTATTCTCTCTGATGTAATCGCATACTTTTCGAAGTGCCTTTACATCGTATAATATCGCAGTGGCAGACTTAACATTGAACACCTTTACCTTGAAGCATGAAGCTCCATGATATTCAAAACTGCCCTCTTCCTCTCCCATGCATGCAACATGGTATTTAATCTTGCTGTTATCGTTATGCTCCGTCAGCTTATCCACAAAGGTCTCAAAACCGCCGTAATTGGCAGGTATGCCCTTGCATCCTACTATAAAAACATGCTGTATATCTTTATTTTCACATTCACTGTTACCGTTTTGTGACATCATCATCTCATCCATCTATATCAACCCAGATTGTATCATTTTGCATAAAAAAGAAAGGTTTTCTTAAAACCACTCCGCTATATTATACTTTTAATTCTTCTTACTGTCAAACGATATAAGACGGCCCGAGAAGCCTCTCGAGCCGCCCATATTATTACTATTCCGCAGCTATCTCATAACCCCGTCAGGACCGATATAATAGCCATCTATCCACTCATCAGTGACCATGGTTCCATCCTGTCTGAAATAATACCAGCTTCCATCAATCTTCATCCATCCGGTCTTCATAGCTCCGCTCGATGTAAAGTAATACCAATCGTCGCCTTCCTTCAACCAGCCTATCTTCATAGCCCCGCTTCCGGAGAAATAATATCTTATATTCCCCTGCTGAATCCAGCCCGTCTGCATAACTCCCTTATCATCAAAGAAGTACCAAAGGCTGCCAACCTGAAGCCAGCCTGTCTTCATAACTCCGCTCGATGCAAAGTAATACCAATCATCGCCTTCCTTCAGCCAGCCCGTCTTCATGGCTCCGCTTGGAGCGAAGTAGTATTTATAGCCGCCGATTTCTTTCCAGCCGGTTATCATATTACATTTTTCAGCATCAAACAGGAACCAGACCGTTCCCGAATTAAACCAGCCCGTTTTTACTATACCTTTATCATCTATATAGTACCATTCACCGTCATCATCAGTCTGCCACCCCTTCAGAACACGCTCGCCTTCACGGAAGAAATAGTTCTTTTTAACCGGTTCATAATATGCAATACCCGTATAAGAGGAATCCTTAACGCCATCGGTTATATAATACCATTTGCCCTTATACTCTTGGACGCCGTCATGATCAAAAAGGTATATATCAAGCTTGGACGGATCTATTTCTGTTTGTCCGCCGTTATCTATGAACAGTCTCTTACAATTATCGCACTGATAATACTCTCTTGTTCCCGCTTTCGTAAGGGTTGCCTCAATCTCCGCATAATGTTTCATAAGATGCGGTTCACTTGTTATCTTTTCCTCGCGCGTATCTGAGCATATCTTACATGTAAATACTTTAATTCCATCCTCACCGCATCCGACAGGCTCTTTACTTATCACGCCTTCGTCCCAATCATGTCCCGTAGCAGATATGATCTCCTGTGCCGTAAAGACCTGACCGCATCTTTCACAATGACTTCCTTCCGTAAGTCCTGTTTCCTCACAGCCCGGTGCTTTATAATGATCGATTACCGGCAGATGTCCGAGAGCCTCGACCGTTTCCTTCTTTTCTCTTCCGCAGTCAAGACAGATATATTTCCTGACTCCTTCCTTCAGGCATGTCGGAGCATCAACTATAGTTCCTTCATCATATCTATGACTTTCCGTCTGCTCTATATCACATCGATTACATTTTCTCTTATATTCCGTCTCATTTCCGCTTACATCAACCCAATCCGTAAAGTCATGTCCAAGTGGTGCAATCTCTGTCTGTGCTATAAGGATTTTGCCGCATTCGGAGCAGTGGCTTCCTTCCGTAAGTCCTGCTGCCTCGCAGGTTGGAGCGACAGCTTCATCAACAACTCCCGTATGCCCCTTTGCCGGAACTTCAGTCTGAGAAGTTATGATGAGTCCGCATACCGAGCAGTGGCTTCCTTCTGTAAGTCCCGAAGTTTCGCACGTTGCAGCTTTTGCCTGATCCTTAACTTCAGTATGAGGCAGAAGCGGGATATCTTCATCTTTTACTGCCCCACATACAGTACAGACATATCTTACCCTTCCCATATTGGTGCAGCTTGCTGCTTTAAGTACGGTTCCCTCATCATATGCATGTTCTTTCTCAAGGACTTTAACTTTAACCGTTGCGGTTTTGTTGCTTCCGTCATTTGTCTTTCCTGTCAGTGTTGTTTCTCCGTACTTAACGCCGACTATTCGGAGCTTTCCGTCATCTCCTCTGACAGCCTTGGCAACCGCCTCATTTGAACTAGTCCAGTTTACCGTCTTGTCCGTTGCATTTTCCGGAAGAATCCTCTCTGTTATCTCATAACTTTCCTCTTCCTTGACAGTTATACTTGTCGGCGTAACCGAAAAGCTTGTAACCGGCTGCTTATCTGTCTTAACAGTTACCGGTCCGTAGGCTGCACTTTCATGATAATAATTCGATGCCCTTTTTCTGGTATAGAAGTTATATTCCGTATCCGGTTTCAGCCCTGAAAATGTACCGGAAACCTGCCACGTCTCACCATCCATCGAATATTCCTGTCCGCTGACCGTATTAAGAACAACCTTTGTAGCATTCTTCGAGCTGACCGAGAGACTCGTCGGAGCATCATGTGTCCCGTAAACATATATAAAGCATGAAACCTGCGTATTATCCTCATAATTTACGCCGATAGCATATGTATATCCCGGTTCAACTCCTGTAACAGTTTTTGCATCACGGTCATAAATTGCATGATCGGACATATTGCTTGGCGTATAAAACAATTCCGGAACAGTATTTTCCTGAGGTTCAATGATAAGATATAAACTCTTTGTTTCTCCGACGTCCACTCTTATTGGGCTCTCATTAAATTCGAACCTTGTTATCTTATTATAGGCTTTTATATTTTTAGTACGCGTCGTACCGGAAATATCATTCAATGTACATGTAATCGTACATTCACCCGGCTTCTTTACAGTCACGAGGCCTGTACTGTCTATAGAGAAAGCTTCCTCATTCGATACCGACCATGTCACATCCTTATATGTGGCATTTTCGGGTTCTATATTAGCATTAAACTTAACAGTATCTCCGACATAAAAATACTTCTCACTCGAATCCATTGTTATCGTAAATGTTTTTACGGCAACTCCTCTTTGTATTGTATCTGCTTTTGAAGGATTGGAAATATCTATCGTATTAAAATATTTCTCCACTTCATTCCAAAAATACCATACTATTTTTCCGTTATATACAATCGGCTGGCAGTCAGACATTTTCGCTTCAAAACTATACAGCTGACCAACCTTATTTCCCGCTCCGTCAATCTTCTGATAGAACACGGTGTTTCCCTGTGACCATATTACATAAAAAGAATCATCTGATATTTTTACAAGTTTCGGTATGGATATCTGAGTCTCTCCTGCAGCATAATCTGTCAGCCACACATTTTTAACTGCATGTGTCGATCTGTCAACAACGCCTATATATACATCTCTGCAGGTACCGGCTGCCGGAAGCGATGATCCGTCCGACTTCTTCATTACAGTACTTGCTGCTATAAGATATGAGCTCGATGAAATCTCAAATCCTCCGACAGAAGTTCCCGTATAATTTGCTCCTGTTTCTCCCGGGAATTTCAAGACCTCAAGGTATGATATATTAGCCAATGATTTTCCTTTGAGAAATGTTCCGTTTTCCACGGAATCATAAAAACACATAACCAGTGATCTCGGATGTGCATCTCCGTGATCCAGTGTAACCATCTTCGAGCCATCCATTTTTACAAACTGATTAAAAGAATGGCTGATATATCCATTAGATATATTAAATATACCCGTGTACGAATCTGTAATTTCATTTCCTGCTATATCATATTCTATGGTAACATTTGCCTGATGGTCTCCGTACATCTTATGACAGGTTCTGATCAGAAGATAATTTCCGTACTGAGTCAATCTGCAGCTTCCTGCCTCAAACGGATTTTTTGTATTGCAGTTATAGAGTCCGGCAGAACCGATTCTGTTCCAGCTCTTGTCATACTTGGTAATACGATATCCTTCGACATCAGCAGACGTCGCCGGATTCGCTGAACCGCTTACGATAAAATAATTATCCGATGATTCATAAAATGCCCCGAAGATCGGAAGCTCTTCCGGAATCAGTTTCTGACTTTTCAGATTGAAATTCTGATCATAATATTCAACTAGATACCCATTAATAGAGGCCCCCGCCTGAACACGCATCAGATCGCCATTTCCGGTACTGCATAGATATGACTTTACAGTACTTGCCCAGTTGTTAGTACTTGATTCGGTATTTTTTCCCGAGAATTCCATTATCGTCCCCGAATCATCGGCCAGAACAGTCCGCATAGCTAACATCTCTGAAATCCCGAACAATACTATCGATATCAATATGGCAACAAAGATCTTGATGTTTTTTCTCATATCAGGCGAAGGCCTCCGTTTTATTCTTTATTTTCCCCTTGTCATAACGAATAAAACACTTATTTCTTCACTTAAATCCATCTTTTATTATTTCTATATTCTGTTTTTATGTTTACAGCTATTTTAATGTGTTCATTTTTCCATGGTTACAAATAAATCTCATGGCTGTACTTATGCCATGGCCCCACATTTATCTCATAGTTCCGTCTGCATTAAAGTAATGTCCGTTTACCCATTCGGATGCCGCCATGGTTCCATCTGCCTTCATGTAATACTTCTTGCCTGCAAGATCAAGCCATCCGATATGCATGGTTCCGTCTGCATCCATATAATACCATTCATTCCTGTCATTAACCCAGCCGGTTCTCATCGCTCCGCTGGTCGAGAAGTAATACCACTTTCCTTTATCATTCAGCCAGCCCGTCTTCATGGCTCCGCTTGATGTAAAGTAGTAATACAGCTTTCCGTCCATATACCATCCAGTCTTCATCGAACCGTCTTTCTGGAAGAAGTACCAGTTATTGCCGTCTTTAAACCATCCGGTTCTCATAACTCCGCTGGTCGAGAAGTAATACCACTTTCCCTTATCATTCAGCCAGCCCGTTTTCATGGCTCCGCTTGGAGCGAAGTAGTATGAGTAACTTCCTATCTTTTCCCAGCCGGTCTTCATTACACCACGTGACTTAGTTGAAGTCTGATCAAAGAAATACCAGATATTTCCAAACTGTTTCCAACCGGTTACCATCTTATAATTTTCAAAATAGTACCAACCCTGTTCTGTCTGAATCCATCCGTCACAGGCTTTACCGTTCTTTATATACCAGCCCTGTCCACCTTCGTTAACAAGAATGCCTGTGAATGATGTATCTTTGATTCCTTCCCTGACATAGTAGTATGCACCGTCTGAAGGATCTTCATATACTCCGTCCGTAATAAATACTTTACCGTCAACAAGGTACTTTTCTTCTCCCGAAGAATCCTTCACAAAGCCAACAAAACTTGTATCTATTACGCCGTCAACAACTCTGTATACTCCCGGAACACCGTTAATAGTCACTTCGATCAGTTCGGAATCAAAATCCGTAACGCGCTGATCATCCTTATAGCAGCACCAGAGTCCATCCTCTTCATACCATCCGTTTCTTATAAGCTTAGGTATCGATTCCTGTTTGAAATGACCACAGACCGTACATGTATAGAGCATAATTCCTTCGCTGTCATATGTAGGTTCTGCACTTACCACACCTTCATCCCATGTATGGCTTTCGCTTTCCGAAATATCTCCGCAAAGCTCACATTCTTTATAATGCTTTTCATCATCCGATTTCCAATCAGAATACTGATGTGTCAGCTTATCAATCCGCTCCGGTGCAGCCAGAATTTCATTGCATACCTCACAGTGGCTTCCTGCTGTCCATCCGTAATCATTACATGTAGGATCAACCGCCTCATCAGTGACCGGTGAATGACCCTTAGCCGGAATCTCCTCATCCTTTGTAAGATTGCAATCCGTACATGTATACCTGATCGTACCCGGTTCGGTGCAGGTTGCTGCCTTGACTACAGTACCCTCATCCCAGAGATGCTCTGCATATTCAACTTCATCGCATCTTGAACATTTTCTGAAATAAGTAACTCCGTCATCACCGGGCTGCCATTCACCGAAATCATGACCAAGTGCAGGTATCTCAACTCTCGGTTCAAATACCGTATCACATCTGTCACAATGCGACCCTTCAGTATATCCCGGAGCAGTGCAGGTTGCTTCTACTCCCTCATCTATAACAGTATTATGTCCGAGCTTCTCTATTATCTCTTCCTTTGTTTCATGACATCCCCTGCATGTATAAGTCTTGATTCCATCCTCAAGACATGTAGCTTCTTTTGTAACAACACCTGCATTCCAGCGATGCTCCGAAGACTTCTGTGTTAAAATAATGCAATAGTATCTGGTGTTGCAAAAATAATATTTACTTTTCAATTCAATGGTGTCATCTTCACGATATATACCTGCAACATTACCAATGATACCATTTGCAATATCATTCAGAGTATCTGGATTGATACGCTCCGTCGAAAGAACATATATACAAAACTCATTGCTCGTATCACTTATACTTTCAAGTATATGTTCCCTGATCAAAGGCTTAATCTCATCAAAATCATTGAAGAATTCGCTTTCTCTGTAACAATCCTTTACCCAGTAAGAACTGCTGTCGGACATTTCCGGAGCAATATAGAGACTTCCTTCATCCGGATAATTATAGATATCAGTTATTGTATGATCCTCATTCATAAAGGTTATAGGTGTATTAAGATACATCTCAAACGGTCTGTCGCTATCACTGTCATACCAGGTTAGATCACTTGCAAACCATTCTCCGGCTATCTTAACCGCATTCCATGCATGGCTCTCACCCGCTTTACCTTCTATGATCGTAGTATCTATTCCTATATAATTAAGCAGCATCTGATTGAGCTTTGCATAACCCTCACATACAGCAAGTCCGCGTTCAAGTCCGCCGACAACATTGTGGCTGTATGATTCATTCATCTCATCACGATTATATGCGACCATGTCCGAAATCAGATCAGCTACATATCTTTCCTTTTCATAATCCGTACCAAGCTTATCCGTTTCGTTTTTTACATCTCTACAGATCTGCTCGATTTCACTTCTTATCTGTTTTCTTCTCGATCCGAGCCTGTAATTATCTATATCATTTGCAAAATCTTCCTTTGATATGATCATAGGGCAGGCGCGCTTTGTCGGACTATCATCGTTTCCTATCTGAAGATATCCGCTTATAAAGTAAAAGATCGGCATATCCATCTGTATAGCATAAAATACGGTTTTTACCTCTTCATCCGTCAATCCCGCTATAAGGGTCGCTTCGTCTATATAATAGAATTTGGGGGCTCCTTCTTTTGCTTGATAGAATTTCTCAAGAGTTACATCAGAATAATAAAATTCCGTGAGCGTGTCCACAATACTGTCATATACCTGCTGAAGCCTTGCACCGTTTTCCATTTCGGCCAGTCTCATATAATTATATCTGCATGAGGTTGATTCCGGCGTAACCGCATCTGCCCCATCTGCCGACACTCTTTCTCCGCCATAGAAAAGAAATGCAAACAAAAACGTAAACAAAATCGTCTGAAGTATTAATATATTTCGAATTGTCCCGTGTCTTTTATTCATAAATAAGCTCCGATACTCTTTGTTAGGTAGTAACACCTCCGATAAATAGATTTTAACCTATCATATCGGAGGTGTCCATTATTATGTCATTAAAACGATTTCGAGTCCGCCTTCGACTCTTCTGTTTATTGCTTAGCTTATTACTTCATTCTTCCGTCAGGACCGATCTGATAACCGTCTATAGTTGTATTGACAGCCATAGCACCGTTACTCTTGAAGTAGTACCAATCTTGACCGATCTTCTGCCATCCGACCTTCATAGCTCCCGAAGGAAGCAGGTAGTACCATGTTGAACCATCCTTAAACCATCCGGTCTTCATCGTTCCGTCTTCATTAAAGTAATAGTAAGTTCCGCCAATATTCTTCCAGCCCTTAGACTTTGCACCACTTGCAGAGAAGTAATACCATACTCCGTCTATCTGGGCCCAGCCGACCTTCATGGCTCCGCTTGCACTGAAGTAATATGTCTGTCCTGAAATATCCATCCAGGTGTCACATACCATTATACCGTCACTGTCGAAATAGTACCAGATTCCGCCTATTTCTTCCCAACCGACCTTCATAGCACCGCTCTTGGTGAAATAATACCAGATATCGCCTATCATCTGCCATCCGGTCTTCATTACTCCGCCTGATGTAAAGTAGTACTTAATGCCTCCGAGCTCCTGAAGTCCTGTAACCATGATTCCGTCTGAATCGAAGTAATACCAGCTGCTGTTGATTTCAGCCCAGCCCTTCTTCATCTTTCCTTCTGCAGTGAAGTAATACCAGTCAGAACCTATCTTGTTCCAATCTTTTGCTACAATTCCAGTAGTTTCATCTGCATAGTACTTTGAGCCTTCAATTTCGAGCCATCCATACTTAACTCTGCCATCTTCTATGAAATACTTATTATTATTAAATTCCACAAAATCATTGATAGGTCTGAGTCTACCGTTCTCAATATAGAAGGTCTCTTCTTTAAAATTGAGCAATCCGGTTCTGTTAAAATCAGCTTTACCTTCTTCTACGTACCATACGCCTTTACTTTCCGGAACTTCTTTTTCTACATTTCCTCTCTTATCAACAGCGGCCGCAACCACTCCTTCAAGAAAGTCAGTAAACGTACTATTGAAAAATCCATCTTCATAATAGTAGTAATCATTCTCTCCAAGTTCTTTATCAACTATAAGTCCTGTATAATTTCCCTTTTCTGCCGTAAGAACTATCGTATATTCAGATTCCAGTGGTCCGAAATCTATTCTTGCACTGTAATATCCATATCCTTGCTCATGCCAGTTTTCATCCGGACTCTGATTTGAAAATGTTCCGACATGTATTCCAGGAAGAGAAGCTTCAGCTGGAATTCCATAACTCTCTACCAATCCATTAAAATATGAATCTCTAAAGTCATACAGCTGATCCATAGCACACTTTTCTTCTGTATCGGCAAATTCTACAGTTGAACCATCTGACTTGGTTAAGATAATCTTAGACGGACTAATATCATAGCCTTCGAATTCTGTCACTTCATTCCAATACCACACTTCCTGCTGATCATCATAATCTTCAAATCCCTTCATATCATTAATAAGATCAAGATCATGGCTTCTATATACCTTTTCAGCCTCAATATCTGTAAATCCGAAAGGCAGGATATATACATCGAATGTAGTCTCAATACCGGCTACTGAGAAACCAACCTTATATGGATCGCCCGGTTCTGTTGCTGTCCAGCTGGACATACCGTTTTCATCCGGCATCTGATCATCAATAATATTGATTCTTACATCCTCAGGCTCAATTCCAAGAATCTCAGCGAATTGAACTCTAATTTCATCCCAATCACCTTCTACGATCTGAGGTTCGTTCTCGCCTGCCACCGTAACTTCTATCGGAGGAATAGGATATCCATATCTTTTCCACTCCTGTTCAACACGGCCTTCCGGAGTATCATATCCATTTTCGGTATATGTATCACCTTCCCAGATATATACAGTTTCAGGAATACTTATTGCTTCAATTGAAGCAGTCATGATTGAAACCTGATATTCTGCCGAAGTACCGCAAATAGAGATCGTGCTGACATATGTATTTCCTACTTCCCATGAAGATATCCATCCACCTTCTCCATCGTCTATAGGCATCTGATCATCATCAAACTTATACTCAACCGAGTAGCTGTCTACTCCCGCAATATCAGCGAGTTTCTGATTTACCTGATCACGGATTCCATTCAGATCACCTGTTATTGATGTATCATCGGTAAAGTTAATTGTTACCTCACCCGGCCAGGTATCATATCTCTGCCAGGTAATCTCCTGTTGATACTCTTCTCTCCAGTCACGATTAGGATATGTATCTCCTTCAAATCTTACGATATCATTGACAGAAATAGATTTTATTGGTTTACCGAGAATATTAACCTTATACGCTGCTTCCAGACCGCAGACCTTAAAGATTGCGAAATGCTCTTCTCCCGGTTCCCAGATATTATCCGGACCCTGATCTGTTTCCCAATAGAAAATTATATCTCTTTCATCTTCGATTCCGAGAAGATTCATCAGTTCACGTCGAACATATTCTCCGTCTCCTGAAATCTCGTTTGAACCATAATCCTCTGCGTAGCTGTCACTTAATGTAACTGTCATATGCTGAGGCCACGGATCATAGATCTGATAAGTAATATCGTCATCCCACTCACCGGTTTCCGGATCTCGATATCCACGTTCCTCACGAGTGTCGCCTTCAAACTTAATAAGATCATCTACACTTATCTCTACAACCGGGCTCTCATCAATGATCACATTATATGATGCAGATGCACTACCTATATGTAATGTTACCGGATGTATTCCCGGTCTCCATTCATTATCCGGACTCTGGTCATCTCCTTCAATCCAGTCATTGATCATAACACCATACTTTTCTCTGATGTAATCTCTGACCTGACCTACATCACCCGTAAAACTTTCCTGTTCATCAGCAAATGTTACCGTAACATTTCTGGAATTCGGGTCATATGCCTGCCACTCTTCATCAACAAACTGACGATGTCCTTCATCATCGAAATATTCATAACCATATCTTGTATCTGTTTCACCTACATATTTTGAAACATCATCTGCAGTTATAATATAATCTGCTTCAATAACCGTAACAATATATGTATATTCGGCACCGAGTGCGAAAAATCTTACTTCATGTTCTCCCGGTCCCCAGGTTGATTCAAAATTCTCGTCATACTCCTGACTTGCATCGAAATCTTCACCGAATGACATCGCATTTTCATCTTCATATCCAAGTATTTCTGCAAGTCTTCTCTTAACATCTCCCGGATTTCCATCTATCACTTCATTGTCATAGTCTTCAGAAAGAGTAATCTTAACATATTCAGGCCATGTCTTATATGCTTTTACGCGAATTCTCTCATACTCTCCCGTTTCCGGATTATCTCGTCCTGCTTCCCTGTCTTCCAGGTCTCCCTGTAATACCTGAAAATCATCAACATACAGATTCACAATCGGACTTGGCTTGATAGTTACCGTATATTCGCATCCTACGCCAAATATATAGAAATATGCTGTATTATCTCCGATTTCAAAAATATAATCAGGTGACTGATCGGTTTCCCAATGAAAATTCATATCTCTATCATCTTCGAGTCCGAGAAGCCTCATCAATTCTTCACGAACGAAATCAGGATCACCCGAAATTTCAGGGCTTCCATACGCTTCTGCAAAGCTGTCACTGAGTGTAACCGTCATCATTTCAGGCCATGGGTCGTATATCTGATAGGTGATATCATTATTCCACTCATCTGTTTCAGGATCATGATATCCTCGTTCCTCACGAGTATCGCCTTCAAACTTGACAATATTTTCAACACTTATTTCAGCAATCGGACTTTCCTGAATTATAACGTTATAAGATACAGTTGCATTTCCCAGATGCAAGGTTACCGAATGTGATCCGACTCCCCATTCATTTTCCGGACTCTGGTCATCGCCTTCGATCCAGTCACTTAACGTTATGCCGTATTTTTCGGATATAATATCATAAACACGCCAAAAATCATCTGTAATAGGTTCCGATTCATCATCAAAAGATACAGTGATAGTCTGCGGATAAGTGTTATACGCTTTCCAGTGCACATCCATGAAATCAACGAAATTCCCCTGCTCGTCAAATATATCATATCCGTGTCTGTCTTCCGTATTTCCCTGAAATAGTACTACATCATCGACTGACAATGTATATCCGACCTCTACAACATTTACCTTATAAGTTGTTTCTATTCCGAATACATGGAATGATACTTCATGAGCACCGACTTCCCAGGTGGATATGTTATTCTCATCATATGTCTGGCTTGCATTAAAGTCCTCACCAAACGGAATATCATTCTCATTTTCAAATCCCAATATTCTCGCAAGTTCAGTTTTTACTTCACTCGGCCATCCTTCGATAGGCTCATGTTCAAAATCTTCCTTGAACTCAATTCTTATTTTATTCGGCCATGTATCATAAGCTTTTACATCGACTCTTTCATGCTCTCCGGTTTCCGGATCATCACGATCTATTGTTCTGTCTACCAAGTCACCTTCTGCAACGCTCTTATCATCAACAATTATCGAAGCTATAGGGCATTCGTCAATTGTAACACTATAATCAGTCTCTGCTCCAAGCACATGGAATTTAACAGGGTAAGTGTTATTAGCTGTCCATGTAGTCATGCCATTTTCTGCCGGCTGATCTGCTTCATCCCAGAAGCTGAGAGCTTCCTCAGGATAATTGAAATAATCTACCAGACTGCTCTTTACTTCATAAGCATCACCTTCAAACTCTTCACCGTTTACAAGTTTTACATAAACAGATTTAGGCCATGTATTATAACTCTTAAATAGATCTACAAGTTCTCCGTCTTCCCATATTTCGGTATTATTATAAATACCTTCATAACAATTCATGTTTGCAACAGTCAATTCCTCGACCGGTGCCGACAGATCTATATCCTTCTCGAGATCTGCTTCATCAAAGCCTTCTTCCCAGATATATTCGTTATTATCGAAAACATCATATTCGCCATCGATCATAAGAAGAGGAATAAACTCCGAATACTCTTCTACAGGTTCCCAGGAAAATCTGATAGGTCTTCCCAATGGAATATTATCAATAAAGAAATTACCATCTTCTTCCTGAATCTCAACACCTTCAAAATGGTCGCCGTCTTCAGTCAGGCACTCAACTCTGAGAGTAAACTCTTCATTTTCAGTAATAAAAATGTAAGCTTCCGCGCCGTTTCTTCCGCCGCAGCCTGCTGCATTATTGAATGTCAGCTTTCCGAATTTCTGATTCTCATCGTTCTGCTGTCCCTGCTGCTCGTTCGGCTCAAGGGCATTTTTGTCATTGGTCAAAACCGCCTTTGTCTCATCCTGCTCAGGTATGATCTCATCATCTGCAGGCTCGCTCTTCGGCTCATCCTGCTCAGGTATGATTTCTTCATCTGCAGGCTCGCTCTTTGGCTCATCCTGTTCAGGTATGATCTCATCATCCGCAGGATCATTCTTCGGCTCATCCTGCTCTGATATTATCTCATCCTCTTTGCCTTCACCCGGGACATCGGTATCCGGGTTCTGAGCATTGTCTCCGGATGTCTCCCCCTGCTGATAACTCTGCGACTCATCACTGCTGTCTGCACGCACGTCCACACGGTACATTCCGAGAGCCATGAATACAACAAGAATGAGTGCAATTACCCTTCTCATTTTCCTCATTAAGCAAATCTCCTTTCGTAAAAAAATTTCGGGCATCACAAGTATTTTTAATCAACTTGTGATACCCGATGTTCGTTAATATTGCTAATTCTTTGTCTTGTTCACTCCTGACGCTGCATCACAAAAAATATAACAATTTATAAAATTATTATAATTCGTTTTGTGCAAAGTGTCAAAAAGTTTTTACGATTTTGTTAGTATTTTATTAATTTTTTATATATTTTCGGCTTTAAACCGACTATTACTCTTCAACCATCTCCGGATGGACGATAACCGGTCCGTTATCTCCGACTCCCGTTTCCTTGGAAATTTTGGAATCATTTTCCTTAACCGCATCAGTCGGCTCATAAGCCACTGTACCGAAAAGATAATTATGAAGAGCAACTACATTCTGAATCAGATTCTTCGGTGCAAGACTTGAGCCTCTGCTCTCATCCTGACAATATTCAAACTCGAAAGGAAATCCTACCGCGCTTACAAACTTATAATCCTTTACAGCCTTAACGAGTGTGATAAAATCATCTTCGCTCAGAGACGTCTCCATATACGGAAATGTTCCTTCAATAAGCTTATCTATCGTACCCATATCGGCCTTCTTCAGCTTACCTACCATAGCCTCAAGAACCTCTCTCTGTCTCATGGTTCTTGTTATATCTCCCTGATCGGTAGATCTTACTCTTGCATAAGCGGTAGCCTGAACTCCGTTAAGTGTTACATCACCGGTTTCACTGACACCGTTTGATACAAGACCGTTTGAAGATATCTGCTCGGCTATATATTCATTCATCTTTTCAAGCTCCTCGGCATTAACATTTACCGTAACACCTCCGAGTATATCCACCGCTCTTGTCATCGCTTCCCAGTTTACTGTCAGATATTCGCTGACATTCAGATCCAGATTTTGATTGATCATCTGAATTCCGAGAACCGGACCTCCGTAATTAAATGCACTATTCGCCTTTGCATTTATACTCTGACCCGGAATACGCAGAAGCGTATCTCTGTAAAGCGATACAACCTTAACCTCTTTCGTACTGTTGTTTATGCTGATTATCATCATCGAATCACTGTTACTTCCGGATCCGAGAGAATCATCACGCGCATCTATTCCGAAAAAAGCTATATTGGTGTAATTTGCCATATCAGGGTTTGCCTTCTCGCTTATCATAAGGTCTTCCCCTGAAAGCTCTCTGAAATTGATATTTCCCCACGCTATTTTTAACTTCAACTGAATGATTGCTGTTATTACAACAACCAATGCTATCAGTTCAAGCAGCAGAGCCACGATCCATTTGGTCATTGACTCCTTTTTCTTCTTTTGCTTTTTTTCCTCTTTATCATAATCGGCGTAGGTAAACTCGTCTTCATCTTCATCATCTAAAAGACCCATTCTTTACCTCTCTTTCCGCCTTGGCCAGATGCATCTTGATCTTTATCGAATCACAGATCATCTCCGCAATGCTTTTAATTCTGATAGTTGAACGATTATTCTTGTTTCTTGAAAAATTAACCACTACCGGCATTTCTTCAATCTTATATCCCAGTCTGGTTGAGATAGCAAGTATCTCAATATCAAAGGAGAATCTGCCCGTCTTCATAACCTTAAGTACCGGACGTATCTTCTCAGTTCTGAACAGCTTGATACCCGTCTGAGTATCCTTCACCTTCAGTCCGAACAACATTTTCATATAAACATAATAGCCATAGCTGAGCACTCTTCTGAAGAAAGGATACTCAACCTTGGATTCTTTATGCATCTTAGATCCTATTACTATCTCCGCATCATTCTCCTTAGCCTTCTCAAGCATACCTTCCAGAAGATATGGAGGTATCTCAAGATCAGCATCAAGAAATGCAGTATATTCGGACTTTGAATTAAGAATGCCTCTTCTTACCGCATAGCCCTTTCCCTTGTTCTTATCATAGGAAATGAGCCCGATCCTTTTATCAGCGGCAGCGGCCCTCTCAATCTCCTGCTTTGACTCGTCAGAGCTTCCGTCATTAACCGCTATAATGCGGAAGGAATCCGAGAATTTCTCTACCTGTGTAACAGTCTCTATTAAGTTTCTGTAAATGCGCTCGCCTTCGTTGTAGACCGGCATTACAATTGTTAATTCAGTCATTTTACTAAACCCATCAATCTTAATTCAACTCTGTAAGTTGATATTATTTTGAAAGCTCATCAGCTATAAGCTTGTTAACCTCGCCCGGATCACACTTGCCCTTCATCTCTTTCATAACGAATCCGACAATAGCTCCGATTGCCTTCTGCTTTCCGTTTCTAACGTCCTCTACAGCCTTAGGGTTTGCTTCTATAGCCTTCTTTACAACCTCAAGAAGCTGACCCGAATCAGCCTTTGTGGACATATTATTATCTGCAACATACTTAACAGGATCAAGATCATCCGAGAAGACAGCCTTTTCAAATACTTCCTTGGCTACACCACCGTTGATCTCCTTAGAGTCAACCAGCTTTATAAGTGCAGCAAGATTCTTCGGACTGAATCTGAGTGACTCGGCATCAATTCCTGTCTCCTTCATAAGACGCATTGTCTCAACCATAAGCCAGTTAGAAGCCTTCTTCGGATCTGCACCCTCTGCAACAGCTCCCTCGAAGATCTCAGACATTTTCTTTGAACCTGTAATCTGATCTATATCATAATCAGGAAGATCATATTCTTCCTTATATCTTGCCTTCTTTGCATCCCTGAATTCAGGCTGTGCATTTCTTATCTCTTCAATCCACTCATCTGATACTACTATCGGTACAAGATCCGGATCAGGGAAATATCTGTAATCCTGTGCATCCTCCTTAGAACGCATCGGATAAGAATATCCCTTCTCATCATCCCAGCGGCGCGTTTCCTGAACAACCTGTCCTCCATCCTCAAGGATATCGATCTGGCGGCCGATCTCGTTCTCAATACATCTTCTTATAGCCCTGAAGGAATTAAGGTTCTTGGATTCCGTTCTTGTTCCGAACTCTTCCGAACCCTTCTCTCTGATGGAAAGGTTAACGTCTGCACGCATTGATCCCTCATTCAGCTTACAATCCGATGCTCCGAGATAAATGATCGTCTCTCTGAGCTTCTCGAGATAAGCAACAACCTCATCTGCAGAACGCATATCAGGTTCTGAAACAATCTCGATAAGCGGAACTCCCGAACGGTTGAAATCTACATATGTGTCGTCTGTAACAGGATCATGTATAAGCTTTCCAGCGTCCTCTTCCATATGAATCTCATGAATTCTTACAGCCTTCTTTGTTCCATCCTCTGTTTCAATATCAACATGTCCGTTACGGCATATAGGATAATAAAGCTGTGATATCTGATAATTCTGAGGATTATCAGGATAGAAATAATTCTTTCTGTCAAACTTTGCATTTCTGGTAATGTCACAGTTTGTTGCAAGTCCGACCGAAATCGCTTTATTTACAACTTCTCTGTTAAGTACAGGAAGAGATCCCGGCATACCGGCACAAACAGGACATACATGTGTATTCGGTGCTCCGCCGAACTCTGTTGAACATCCGCAGAATATCTTTGTCTTTGTATTAAGTTCTACATGAACCTCGAGGCCTATAACAACTTCGTATTCCTTACTCATTCTTATCTGCCTCCCTTCTAATTTGATGCTCCGGATGATATCGGAGCTTTCTTATATTCAGCAGCAAAGCTCTGTTCAAAGCTGTATGCTGCTCTTATTATCTTCTTCTCATCAAAGGTCTGTCCGAGAAGCTGAAGTCCCACAGGAAGACCATTCTTATCATATCCGCAAGGAAGTGTAACTCCCGGAAGGCCGGCAAGATTAACTGCTACCGTATAGATATCTCCGAGATACATTTTTATAGGATCGCTGAGTGATTCTCCGCACTTAAGTGCTGTTGTAGGTGCAACAGGTCCGAGGATCACATCATATTTTTCAAATGCTTTATCAAATGCCTGCTTAATAAGAGCCTTTACTCTGAGTGCCTTTACATAGTATGCATCATAATAACCTGATGAAAGAACAAAGCTTCCGAGCATGATACGACGCTTAACCTCTGCACCGAATCCCTCACTTCTTGACTTCTTGTACATGTTATGAAGGTCGCTGTACTCCGATGTTCTGTAACCATACTTAACACCATCGAATCTTTCAAGATTTGAAGATGCTTCCGCACATGCAATTACATAGTAAGCCGGAATTGCATACTCAACCATACCGAGATCAAACTCTTCAACCTCAGCACCCATTTCTCTGTATTTATCAGCAGCAGCAAGAACGGCTTTCTTCACATCCTCATCGATTCCTTCAAGGAAATAATCGCGAGGAACACCTATCTTCATTCCCTTTACATCATTTACAAGTGCAGATGTAAAGTCCGTTGCAGACTTCTCACTGTCATTGATCGTTGCTTCACTTGCAGAGGTCGAATCCTTATCATCATGCTTTGATATGATCTCAAGGATTGTTGCACAGTCTGTAACATCCTTTCCGAGAGGTCCGATCTGGTCAAGAGAAGAACCGTATGCAATCAGTCCGTATCTTGAAACTCTTCCGTATGTCGGCTTGATACCTGTAACTCCACAGAATCCTGCAGGCTGTCTGATAGAACCACCTGTATCACTTCCAAGAGCTACAGCACATTCATCCGCAGCAACGGCAGCAGCCGATCCACCCGAAGAACCACCCGGAACTCTGCTTAAGTCCCAAGGATTATGAGTTGCTCCGAAATATGAAGTCTCAGATGTACTTCCCATCGCAAACTCATCCATATTTGTCTTTCCGAGTACCACCGCTCCCGCATCTATCAGATACTGAACTGCAGTTGATGTATATGTCGGAACAAAATTACCAAGTATCTTTGACGCACATGTTGTAAGTGTACCATCGATACACATATTATCTTTAATTGCAACCGGAACGCCTGCCAGAGGCCCTGTCAGTTCTCCCGCAGCGATACGTCTGTCAGCTTCAGCAGCTGCCGCAAGTGCCTTATCAGCCTCTATGGTTATATAAGCATGTATATCTCTGTCAACCTCGCCGATCCTGTCGAGATAAGCTTTCGTAGCTTCGACAGAGGTTACCTCGCCGGCTGCGATCTTCTTTCCTAATTCTACAGCAGTAAGAGATAAAATATCCATTTCGATCTCCTTATAATTTTCTAAATCTTTTCTTAGTTAAAATGTTTCCGGAACGATATATGCATCATCGTTTCTCTCCGGTGCATTCTTCAGCATATTCTCCTTATCATCGCCATTTGTGACAACATCCTCACGCATAACGTTTGATACAGGAAATGTATGGCTCATCGGTTCAACTGCGCTTGTATCAAGCTCATTCAGTTTACCGACATATTCGAGCATTTCGGTCATATCCTTCTTTGCACGTTCCTTCTCTTCATCGGAAAGTTCAAGTTTTGCAAGGATGCCGACGTATTCGATTGTTTCGTTTGTTATATCCATACTGACTCCTTCTCGGCCTTCGACGCAGTACATTGCATTCAGGACGCGGCTCTCGCCTCAGGCCGTAACGTAACGGTTCTAAGGCTGCAGAATACGCAGCCTAAGAACCGACGTTACTCTATGGTCCTTCATGCAATTACTGCGTCTACGGCCTAAACCACTCATACTATTGACTACTGTCTGACCTTTATGTGTGTTTCTCTCAGCTGCATCTCTGTAACGTCGCCTGGGGCTCCGCACATAAGGTCCTGTCCGTTTCCGTTCATAGGGAATGCGATAACCTCACGGATGTTCTCCTCATTTCTGAGAAGCATGATCATTCTGTCTACTCCAGGTGCCATTCCTGCGTGTGGAGGTGCTCCAAACTGGAATGCTGTATAGAGTGCTCCGAACTTCTGCTCAAGAACTTCCTTGCTGTAGCCTGCTATTTCGAAAGCCTTCTCCATGATCTGCATGTCATGGTTACGAACAGCTCCTGATGAAAGCTCAACACCGTTACATACAATATCATACTGATATGCAAGTATATCCAGCGGATCCTTCTCGTTAAGCGCCTCAAGTCCACCCTGTGGCATAGAGAAAGGATTATGTGTAAATGCAGGCTTCTTTGTCTCTTCATCAAGCTCATACATTGGGAAATCATTGATATAACAGAATCTGTATGCGTTCTTCTCAAGAAGATCAAGCCTTGCACCAAGTTCATTTCTTATCTGACCTGCATAAGAATTTGCCTGTGCTTCCTTATCTGCAATGAAGAAAATAGTATCGCCGATATTAAGCGATGCCTTCTCACGAAGCTCTTCCTTCATATCATCAGGAATAAACTTATCGATAGGTCCCTTATAGCTTCCGTCCTCGAGTACCTCGAGATATCCGAGACCTCCCATTCCGATTGATGTTGCAAACTTCAGCATCTTCTCATGCTGACCCTTTGAAAGCTTTCTAGGTGCATTGATAGCACGAACTGTCTTTCCGTGGAATGGCTTAAATGTACATCTCTGGAAGAACTCTGAAAGATCTATTATTCTGAGCGGATTTCTGAGATCCGGCTTATCTGTTCCGAACTGAAGCATAGCATCCTTGTAGCTGATGATCGGATATGGTGCTTCTGTTACTTCATATCCTTCAGGTGCAAACTCCTTAAATACTGCAGTAAGAACTTCCTCTCCTACTCTGAAAACATCCTCCTGAGTAGCGTAGCTCATTTCAAAATCGAGCTGATAGAATTCTCCCGGTGAACGGTCAGCTCTTGCATCCTCATCTCTGAAGCAAGGAGCGATCTGGAAATACTTATCAAATCCCGAAACCATGAGCAGCTGCTTATACTGCTGTGGTGCCTGCGGAAGTGCATAGAACTTGCCCTTGAAACGACGTGAAGGAACTATATAATCACGTGCGCCTTCAGGACTTGATGCACAGAGGATAGGAGTCTGAATCTCTACAAATCCGATCTCCTCCATCTTTCTTCTCATGAAGCTTATAACCTTTGAACGGAAAAGAATATTATCCTTTACCTTCTCATTTCTGAGGTCAAGGAATCTGTACTTAAGACGAACATCTTCTCTTACTTCTTTGGAAGTCATGATCTCGAATGGCAGCTGCGAATATACCTTTCCGAGAACATCTATTGAATGGGCCTCTATCTCGATTGTTCCTGTAGGAATCTTTGGATTATATGTTTCTTCATCACGATGCTCAACAAGTCCTTCAACGGATATTGACATCTCCTTAACTATTCCCTCAAGAAGTGTTGTATCACGAAGAACTATCTGCATTACTCCGTACTGATCACGAAGATCGATGAATGATACTCCTCCGTGGTCACGGATATTCTCTACCCATCCGGCAAGTCTGACTGTAGATCCTACATCAGCTTCGCTCATCTTATCGATTGTTTTGTCTCTGTACTGATTCTTAAACTCCATTTTCTATATACTCCTTTTGTTATGATACATATTCATCATTCACTGTGATGCACATTCGCATTCCGCTTCGCATATGTGAATTTGGCTCAACTAACGCACAACGTCCCGGATACATACCAAAGTATGTATCCGGGACGAATATAAAATCTTATTATTCGCGGTGCCACCCGGCTTCATATCGACATCTCACCTCATCTTATAAAGGTACATCTACCGATATGCTCTCGTGATTCCGAATTAAATTGTACTATGTCTCATAAGTGTTAAATACTATGGTGTTTCATATGACGGCTCTCAGTCCACGACCATCATTCCCTGTCTGTCTTTACCAAAGTATCGTCTCATATCCAACTCGCAGATATTCGGATTATACTTCATTTAAAGCTTATTGTAAACACAAATTTGACTCATCGCTGAATAAATCTGTTTAATTTACACTCATTTACAGCCCATCTGTGCAATGCCATGCTGGTATTCTCCGAATAGTGCAGGCCGTCATATGCTTCAAATCCGCTACGTGTCATAAATGAATTTGAATCAAGTATATACATATCATTTCTGAGACCCTTTTTCATTCTCTCATTGAATACATTTATACTTGCATTTGTCGTATATATTCCGAACTTCTTTCCGACTGCTTCATCAACCGGGTTAACTGTCATAATGATCACTTTGTTGTCGGCAACAAAATCATCCGGAAGAGTATTATAAAACTCCAGATATCTTTCAATATTACCGAGATCGTTCACACCCATGTTGATCACGATTTTCTTTCCCTTCTCATTATACAGAGTCGGGAGTTTTGTCTGCAGCCACACAAGTCCCATACCATACTTGCAGACATATGAGCCTTCCATTCCCTCGCAGGCTTCACTCATTAAAACAAACCTTGAATCTCCAACGAAGATTATATCCGAATTCTTATCTTCTATTATCCTGTCTTCTACGGTTATCGCATTTCTTCTTTCACGCTCACCATATTTCATATAATGAAGATAGTATTGTTTGTTACTCTCAGTTGAAGTTCCGAAGGCTTTTCTAAGGTCCGCATAATTTGCTTTATATGCCGCCGGGTCAAAAGTGAAGGATGCTCTTCTGCCTTCCTTCATTCCATATTTTATGAAATGTTTCAGTGCAGCCACATCATCATTTCCGAATGCTTTCTTCAGATCCGGATGTCTGTCGATATAATAGTAATAATCATAGACCTTACTGTAATCAACTCCGTCAAGTTCCGTAACAGGATCCTGAACCACATCCACTCCCTGTGAAACTCTCTGCTCTCTGTAGCCCCAGATCATATAATGCTCATAATACTTTCTGAGATTACCGCCAAAGGCTGTCCTCAGATCTCTGTATGCATTCTTGTAAGAATAAACATCGAAAGTTTCTTTGGCCTGACGTCCTTCTCTCATTCCGTGAACGATAAAATGCTTTAATGCAGCAATATCATCATTTCCGAAAGCTTTCTTCAGGTCAGCATATTTTTCGATATAGAAGTAATAATCATATACCTTGCTGTAATCAACTCCGTCCATAACAGTAACCGGATTCTGAACAACATTTACTCCCTGTGAAACTCTTCGCTCCTTATAACCCCAGATCATATAATGCTCATAATACTTTCTGAGATCATTTCCGAAGGCTTTCCTCAGATCCTGATTGGCATTCTTATAAGAGAATACATCGAAGGTCTCCTTGGCCTGTCTGCCTTCTCTCATTCCGTATTTGATGAAATGCTTCAAAGCAGCTACATCATCGTTTCCGAAGGCTTTCTTCAGATCTTCGTATCTATTGATATAATAATCAAAATCATAAACCCTGCTGTAATCAACACCGTTAAACTGTGTGATCCTGATCTTATTCTGTGTAATCTCCGCAGCCTTTACGCTGTCACCGGAACTCATAAAACATGAAAACAGAATGATCAGTCCGAGTAAAATCGCTACGACTCTCTTCTTCTTTTTAAAATCTGATAAATTCATAATCAATCGAAATCCTTTTCAATATTTGTTTCCGAAACGGTACTGTACTATCTCCGATTCTTCTCACAAATATTGAAATTTTACCTTATTTGGTTCTTTTTGTAAACCGCATTATTTACCCGAAAGAGTCTTATCGATAGCCGCCTTCGCCTGCGAATAAGTCGCATTTCCGGAAGCCGATCTCTTTTCTCTCTTTCCGTTTCTTATAAAATGCAGATAATACGATGCATAATCATACTTATATGTCTGACGCAGATCCTTATAATTTACGATGTACTGATATACATTGAAATCTGCCTTTGCCTGACGCCTCTCTCTCATACCGTTCTTTATAAAATGGTTGAGAGTTGCTATATCATCATTTCCAAAGGCTTTCTTAACATCAGGGTTCTTTGCCTGATAAGTATTGAAATCATAAACCGCGCTGTAATCAACACCGTTCAGTTTTGTAACCGGATTCTGAACAGTACTGCAGTTCGTTGCAGATCTGCCCTCTCGCTTTCCGTTCTTAACATAGTGCAGATAATACTTAGGAAGGTCATTGCCAAAGGCCAGTCTCAGATCCTGATATCTGTTCTTATATGCCTTCACATCAAAACCTGCCGATGCCTGACGGCCCTCACGCATTCCGTTATTCAGGAAATGTCTGAACAGTTTGTCCTGATCATTTCCGAAAGCAGCTTTCAGATCCGGATACTTATTCGCATAATATGCAGCATTAAAAACTGCCGAATAGTCTATACAGACTCTTCCTTCACGTTTACCGTTCTTAATATAATGCTGATAATACTTAACCAGATCATTACCAAAGGCCTTCCGCAGATCAGCATAATTATTCTTATATGAGATAACATTAAATGTACTGTTTCCCTGACGGCCTTCCTTCATGCCGTACTTAAGGAAATGCTGAAAAGCTTTATTCTTATCACTGCCGAATGCTTTCTTAAGATCGGCATAATGACTCAGATAATAATCAGCATCAAAAACAACCGAATAATCAAGTCCGTCTACCTTGAGGCTTCCGTTAAAAGCTTCTTCGATAACTCTGTCACCGAAGCACTGAGCCCAGTAAATGTAATATCCTCCGTTCATTTTAACACAGCCGATACCCACACTTTTATATGTTTCGTTGAGGATATTCTTTCTGTGTCCGGAAGAATTCATCCAGCTATCCATAACAGATGATGCCGTACTCTGCCCTGCCGCAATATTCTCGCCGCATGCAAAAAGTCCGTTCCATCCGTTTTCCTTACTTGCCATAGGATATGCAGAAAAGCATTTGCTTCCGTCAGGTCTTATATGATCAAACTTAACGGTAATCTCAGCTGCTCTACCCATAGCAACATCCATAAGTCTCTTATCCATAGTAAGCTTCTTAAGACCGTACTTGGCTCTTTCCTTATTCATTATCTCAAGGACCTGCCAGGCCATATTGTCATCTCGCGTAACATTATATGTTCTTCCGCCGAAGCTTATACTCTTAAGTATCTGACCATCGCCCGATATCACCGGAGCAACAGTCAAGGCTGCATCTACAGTTTCCGTCGTCTTAGGGAGCTCAGCTGCAAAAACAGCCTGAGCCGGTAAATAAGCTACAATAAGTACTGCTGTAAGCATCAATGCTATGATGCGTCTTATAGCATTCTCTCTTCTCTTAGTTCCCATAAGCCATGTCCTCCGATAAAATGCATTTATAACTCGTTATAACATTTTTAACCCCCTATTAGTCTCTTTTAATACAATATAATCCTCTGTGTATAATTTTACAAAATTCAACTTATCATGTCCATATAAACTTACCCTCAGACACACCAAATCTGATGATCATCCGCCGCACACACGTGACCTTCGTCCTGTGAGGCTTCACATGGTTTCCGGGCATAATTCCCATGCATAATTCCCATGCATAATTCCCATGCAAATATATGGCATCATCAGTGTTGTGACACCGGCAGAAGATATATCCTGTTTTCCGAAGAAACCGGCGTTACATTTGTTATCTGATTTCCCGGATTGCTTCCGTCATAAAGCACCGTGTAACCAAGTCTTCCGAGTCCCGTCGTGGCAACAGCCGTATGCCACATCTTATCATAGATCACCTCATCGCCCCAGAAGAATCCCATATGATTATCATACATATTTCCGTACTCATCATAATATCCGTAAGAGCCTGTACTATCAAAGATCAGAATATCTCCCTTCTTCGCTATGCCGTCACTAAGAAGTTCCGATACAGAGCTGTAGGTATAAACATCTATATCGCCTTTCGACCTATGCTCATCCGCAAAAGCGACCCATGTGGATGCCTGATACGGATTAGGATATTCTGAAAGGATTTCCGAGCTGTATGTCGTATCCCTTATAACTATATCGGTATTGCAGCCTATACTCTGAAGAGCAATGGTCACAAAGCTCGCACACTGAATTCCGTAACTTATGCTGTACTTCTCATAAAACTCCGGACTATACACATCAATATATGGCTTTCCGAGATAGGCCTTTTGATTTTCGGTAAGATAATCTACCAGATTCCGCTTCCCGCCGAGATAATGATCAATCGATCTCTTATTATCCTTAGCATATAAAATCCCCGGAGCCACGTCTGCACGAACTCCGAAAAGCTTTATCCATCCGAGGCCCTCAAGTGTATTTATCTCTCCCTGTTCAGAAGTATATATATACTTCTTCACTTCCGACTTAGCTTTCGGATTGATCAGCGTATAATAATCCTGTCTTGATGTCGGATCAATATACCAGCATATTCCTTCGGAACGCCATCCGTTCTTCAGGCAATTATCATATTCGGATTTATGTTGTGTAAATCTGTGCCCATATCCCGGCTTATATATTCTATAGACCGGAATCCCCGTTCCGTCTCTATAGCTCCATACCATACCTTCGCTTGACCACTCCTTCGATCTGAGAAGCTTATCCTTCTCGGCAATATCAGAAGTCAGAAGATGCTCTCCTGTCGATCTGTTATAAAGCCTGAAAACATCTCCGGATACAACCTGTCCGTTCAAGGTTTTCTCGCCTGCTGTCTTATCTCCTGCAGCATCGGTATAAACCGCCTTACGGCCTTCCTTCTTACCATACTTCAGATAATGCATATAATAATCCTTAAAATCATCATTATATTCATTCTGAAGATCTTCATATAGATTGGAATATACACGGATATTGAAGTTCTGATTCGCAATCCTCCTCTCCTTCATTCCGTTCTTTATGAAATGTCTAAGAGTCGCGATATCATCATCACCGAATGCGTCCTTCACATCCGAATTTCTTTTCTGATATTCACTAAAATCATAAACAGCACTGTAATCCTTACCGTCAAGTCCGGTCACCGGATCCACAACTGTTTTCACATTCTCGGAAACACGTTTTTCTTTTGTTCCGTACTTTATATAGTGAAGATAATATTTTGTAAGATCATTTCCGTATGTAAGTCTGAGATCCTGATAGGCTCTTCGATAAGAGTGAACATCGAAGCTCTGCTTAGCCTGTCTGCCCTCTCTCATTCCGTTTCTTACAAAATGTCTGATTGCAAGAACATCATCATCACCGAAAGCCGCTCTGAGATCCGGATATTTAGCAAGATAATAATCGGCATCAAATACCGCGGAATAATCAGTTCCCTTATAAACCGTGATACTGCCGACCCTCTTATCACAGCCCGTAGCCTTACGTCCCTCACGCAGACCGTATTTCAGATAATGAAGATAATACTTCTTATAATCATCCCCGAATGCTGTACGTAGATCGGGATATTGCCTCATATACGAATTGATATCAAATTCCCTTGATGCAATTCTCTTTTCAGACATTCCTCGATTTTCAAAATGTCTGTGTGCATTAACTCTGTCTTCTGCCGAACCCGAACCGTATACGGCTTTTACATCAGGATTCATTTCCATATAATACTCATAATCATATATGGGTCCGTAAAAATCATCGATCGGCTCTTCTTCGGCAGCATAAACCGTCTTTGAATATAGCAATAAAAGCAGCATAAATGAAATCATCATCTCAACTGCTCTTTTTCTTCTTCGTCGTGACACCATAAACCCTCCGGCGAAATAGAAAAATGCAGATACCATCCACACATATCAATAGTTACAAATCTCCCAAAATTAACTATCGCTTCGCTATCATTACGATACCGTCACAAAAATGATAATTTTATTCAGCTATATTTAATTGTCTTATAATTATGATATAGGGTGCCGCAGCACTCTGTGGCACCCTATTATAAATACTTTTTTCAGTCTACAGACCGTTTGCTATATCAACAAGATAAGCACCGTATGCAGTCTTCATAAGAGGTTCAGCAAGTTTAAGCAGCTGGTCTCTGTCTATAAAACCCTTTCTGAAAGCAATCTCTTCGATACAGGATATATACATACCCTGTCTCTTCTGAAATGCAGCAACAAAGTCCGCAGCATCAAGAAGCATATCATGATTGCCTGTATCCAGCCATGCAAATCCGCGGCCGAGAGTTTCGACCATAAGAGTACCTCTGTCGAGATATTCATTATTGATCGATGTAATCTCTATCTCACCTCTTGCAGAAGGCTTAACATTCTTTGCGATCTCAACTACATCATTATCGTAGAAATAAAGTCCCGGTACTGCATAATTAGATTTCGGATGTTCCGGCTTCTCCTCTATTGAAAGAGCCTTTCCTTCCGCATCAAACTCTACTACGCCATACTCTCTCGGGTCCTTTACGTAATAACCAAAGATTGTTGCTCCCTTTTCTCTTTCTGCTGCTCTTGTAAGAACATTTGAGAAATGCTGTCCGTAGAATATATTATCTCCGAGAACAAGTGCTACTCTGTCATTTCCTATAAACTCTTCACCGATTATAAATGCATCCGCAAGTCCTCTCGGGCTTTCCTGCACTGCATACGAAAAGCTCATTCCAAGCTGTGATCCGTCTCCGAAGAGTTCCTTGAATACAGGAAGATCTCTCGGTGTAGAAATGATAAGAACCTCTCTTATCCCTGCAAGCATAAGCGTTGACAGCGGATAATAGATCATCGGCTTATCATAAACCGGCATGATCTGCTTTGATACCGCCTTTGTAAGCGGATAGAGCCTTGTGCCGGAGCCTCCGGCAAGTATTATTCCCTTCATGTCATTCCTCCCCTATCTTCTAATATGTCTTGATAGCTGACATAATCTTCTTTATCTTAACTGCATAATCCTTATCGCTTGCCCAGCCCTTACCCCAAGGATTGTTCGGGATAGAAAGGTACTCGACATACATACCTGTTCCTCTTGTTACAAGGTGGAATCTCGGATCTACCTGAGGATTCTTAAGAGGATCCTTTGAAGCATAAGCCTTAAGGTGCTGAACCTGCGCTCTTACACCTTCTCTGACTGTATTGAACTTAGCTACATTTCTGTTGGCTGCACTGTCAGTAGCACCCATTCCCGCGAAGTTCTTATCTTCAATGCTTACAAGTCCGCCGTACCTGAGGTAACCTGTTTCAAGAAGCATCTGAGCAAATGCGACCTCAACCTTTACACCTTCGGCCTTACACTCTTCGATATATATCTGGCAGAAAGCTTCGATTGTCGGAGCATCTGTACTCTTATAATAATCAGGGTATTTCGCATTTGCATTAAAATACTTAACCATCTGATTCTTTGTTACCGATGCAGTACCCATTATCGGATAATAAGCAGCTGTACCCTTAGCCTTTTCTCTAAGATTCTGATAAGTATTCTTATCATAACTTTCCTTAGCCTGGCGCCACTCCTTGATACCATAGGTTGCAAAATGTTTGATCAGTGCTTCTTCATTATATGCTCCGAAAGCCTTCTGAAGATCGGTATTATGCTCATAATAATAATTATAATCATATACCGCACCGTAATCTATTCCGTTATATACAGTCACCGCATTCTGAAGCTTCGGAACACCCGTTGAAACACGATGTTCAAACTGTCCGTGCTTTATATAATGCGTATAATAAGCTGTCAGATTTCCGCCAAAGGCTTTTCTGAGATCCTGATTTGCATTTCTGTAAGAAACTACATCAAAGGTTGACTTTGCCTGTCTTCCTTCTTTCATTCCGTACTGAACAAAATGCTTGAGAAGCTTATACTCATCATATCCGATAGCCTTCTGAAGGTCCTTATACTTATTATAATAATAATTCATGTCATAAACGGCACTGAAATCCACATTATTAAATACTGTAAGCGGATTCTGAAGTGTCGGTGCACCTGTTGCCTTACGGCCTTCCTTTCGGCCGTTCTTTATATAATGCAGATAATACTTTACTAGATTGTTTCCGAAAGCAACTCTGAGGTCGGCATACAGATTTCTGTAAGATTGAACATCGAAGGTTGCCTTCGCCTGACGTCCCTCTTTCATTCCGTACTGAACGAAATGCTTTATAGCCTTCTGATCGTCATATCCGATTACCGCTCTTAAGTCTGCATACTTATTAATATAATAATCATACTCATATACAGCACTGTAATCAACGCCGTTATAAACGGTTGTTCCAGAAAGCTTCTGTTTCTTCTTTTCCTCTTCACTCAGTGCTCCCAGGCCCTTACGTTCCTCTCTGAGTCCGAACTGCTCATAATGCGTATAATACTTCTTCAGATCTCCGCCGAAAGCCTTCTGGAGATCGGTATAATTATTCTTATAATCATCGACATTGAAGGTTGCTATAGCCTGACGGCCTTCCTTCATTCCATATCTTGTGAAATGTATAAGTGCTCCGACAGGATCGTTTCCGTATGCAGCCTTAACATCATCATTATGGCTTATATAATAATTAAAATCATATACATCGCTGTAATCGACTCCTCTGTTGATCGTAACAGCGCCTGTACTCTGTGAAAAATTATTCAGACCATAGTAATTGATGATTCCTCTTGCATCGGCCTGTGCAAGAGCCTTAAGCTTTGCATCTGTAGATAAGTATTTTGATAAATCGGAAGTATTGGTAATAAATGCATGTTCCACAATGATTCCGGGAACATGGTTTAACTTACCCTGTCTTACGATTGAATAATAATCACTTAGCGATCCGTCCGGATACTTGGTACCATTCGCTGTCAGTCTCATAAAAAGACCCTTGTTAGAAAGCCCAAGCTTTACAAGTTCGTTCAGGATAGACTGTCCGAGACCGTTTGCTTCTTTATAAACCTGCTTATCATAGTTCGCATTCGGAACACATATCAAAGCACCGTTTGCATCAGTATTATCAGATGCATTATTATGAATACTGATGAGGGCATCCGCATTTACTGTTGCAGCATATGCACCAATTCTACTAAAGTCAACATTTAGATTTAAACCGGTTCTGGTCATATATACCCTAACATTCGGATACTTCTCAAGTTCAGCCTTTAGATAAGTAGCTATCTTGAGATTTACATCTCTTTCTAAGTAGGTTACACCATTAAGCGTTCCTTTCGCTCCTACATCAGACCCATCATGTCCCGGATCGATCAGGAATGTATAAACTGCTCTGTGGTTTGTGTTCGCAAGATCAACAGATGCTGCATCGTTTGTAACTGTTTCGGATGTTACTCCCGCTGCCTTTACTGTTGGTACATTAATCATGGAAATCGCTAAGAGTATCACTAAAATCGCTGCAACTACCCTTCTTCCCGATTTTAATTTCATAAATTCTCTCCTTTTATTGCTTTTTCTGAGAGTTCTTTCCTGACAGCTTACTGTCAACAGAACGCTTCAGTTTTCCTCCGACCAATCCCACACCATATATAGGATTTCTGATCGCATGTCTCATTTTTTCCACTTTCTCACATAATGCGTTATATTGTGCCTCATACTGTCTTGTCTTTAGGAGAAGCAGATTATCCTTATGCTGAAGCAGAAGATCTATATCATTAACCGGCTTCAGGTACCCGGATGTATAATTCTTATCCGGATCCGTGCCGTATATTTTTCTCTGGAAGGCCTTCTCAAGCTCATCGAAAGTCTTTATATCATTCTCCGAGAAGCCCGCCTTCTTCATAAACTCATCATAACCTATCCGTTCTGTCAGGCGGCTCTTATGCTCATAATATGCATAATGATAAATCCTGTAGGTTATGAACCTTATCGGAACAGGGAATTTCATTACCCATTCATAATCGATAACATAAAGCCCATCATCTTCGGTAACAATGAAGTTACTCAGTATCTCATCCAGATTAGCGGGACATACAGCTCTCTTATCTTCCATATCCGAAAGCGTTTCGAAGAGTGGTGTATTCTCCTTAACATCAAACATTTCGGAGAACTCTTTCGTCAACTCAAAATCCGAAATACATTTCTCATTATAATTCTGTATAAGTCCGGCTGCCTTATTAAGCTTATCAAGTATCTTTTCTAAAGGATCATTATCATAATCTATCTCCGAACCGAGAGGTTTTCCCTTTACGTAAGGATAACTGATCCTATTGTCCCGGATCTCGCCCTGAACAGACTTAATATCCTTATAAAGAAGTCTCAGTTCTTCTCTGTTATCACGAAGCCTTTCTATACTTCCGTCGCCGTGAAGCATCCTCTTCTCGACATATCTGGTACCGCTCCGTCTTACGATCCTCGTCTCCATTCTGTAGTCACGGCTTCTGAGACTGTTATACTTCGCATAGAAAACCTCCGGAGCACCGACTTCTCCCTTATCGCCTGCGATAACGAGGAAAGAGTTTGCAAAGAAAGGAAACATTCCGTCTTCGCATATCGAATCATATGCTTTTACTTCATCAAAGAGAAGATATCTTTCTCTGTCATAATTCGGTGATATATCCTTGATGCTTCCCTTCTTCGGAAGTCTCTTATCCGAATAGATTTCAACAGGCATCTTATAATCCGGTACCGGATAATAGAAAGCCGTATCGGTAAAACCGGTATCTCTCAGCATTTCATCGAGTTTCTGTCTGGAAAATGTTCTTACCCGGTCTACTCCGGCATATCCGATTATTCCGTCGAATCTCTTGCCTGTATGATCTTCTGCCGCGCCGGCCCAGTACTTGAGACCATATTTGTTCTCAATGGCGATTATAAGCTTTCCGCCCGGTGCAAGATAATCCTTTGCCCGCTCGAGCATTTCCATGAAAGGATTCTCTCCGCCGACATAATATATCGAATATTCAAGCACACCGATAAGTGTTACATAATCAAACTTTTGTTCCAGCTTGATATCCTTGAAATTACCGACATAGATCGTGATATTTTTCTTATCGCCGTTTCTGTTTGCATTTATCAGCGAACGTTTCTTTGAAAGATCGATGCATGTCACCGAAGCAGCTTTATCGGCAAGCACACCTGTAACAGCTCCGCATCCGGAACCTATTTCGAGTACCGTTGCTCCTTCCTTCATGTCATACCACTCCAGGATATTTCGTCTTATATCCGAGAAATGATACAGCACCGCCCAATCTTTCTCTTCGGCTATTCTTTTTTCAAGTTCTGTCTCAGAATTATTTTCAGCTATTTCAAGAAGTCTGTCTTCTATATCTCCATCACTGTAGCTGTCACTTCCGCGATAGAAGTCATAATTCAGTGTGACATTTCCTACTATCTCTTCCATATAAAACTCACTCTACCGTTATAACCGAATTCATATCATAGAATCCGACCGTATTTTTTGCAGAAACAATCGCAAGTGAACATACATCATACAGTCTGTGATATACTCTGAAATCGTTATTTTCATATCTCGTACAGCCCAGCGAAAGTATATACTGTCCGCCCTGCATATCTGCATTCTGTGTAAAGCTCACGGTTCTTTCATCTCCCGGAGACATGTTTCCAAGATTCACTCCCTCAAACATGGTATTGGTTCCCGAGATATCCGTGCCCTTTGTATCCTTTATTGTTACTGCAACGATCGGATCACTCGTCGGAATATTTGTCCTGATCTTCACCTTAACAGTAAACTCTTCACCCTTCATAAGGGTTCCCGTGATCTTGCCGGATCCGTCAACCACAGCAAAATCAATTATCTCTATCAGCCTGTCTCCATATTCCTGCAGATCCGGATTAAGCTGAAGTTTATCCTTCATAAGGCCGCTGCTTTCCGACTCTCTTTCCGACTTACTTTCCGACTTGCTTGAAGTTTCATCACCCGGATTCTTCTGAGGCGTGTCATCGTCATCCAGCATTCCGACCATTGCTTTCTTATATAGATCAATTATCTGAAACGGCTTTCCTTCGCCGATTTTCTTTCCTTTATCAAGAAGTATAGCCTTATCACAGTATTTCTGTATACTCGACAGATCGTGGCTTACAAATACTATGGTCTTTCCGGCTTCCTTAAACTCTTCGAATTTCTTATAGCACTTAGCCTGGAAGAATACATCTCCTACAGAAAGTGCCTCATCAACTATCAGTATCTCGGGATCGATATTTATAGCAACCGCAAAAGCAAGTCTTACGAACATTCCCGAGGAATAAGATTTAACGGGCTGATTAACAAATTCACCGATATCGGCAAAATCAAGTATCGACTGAAGTCTTGAATCTATCTCCTCCTTGGAGAAGCCCATCATGGTTCCGTTGAGATATACATTTTCAATTCCTGTATATTCCATATTGAAGCCGGCACCCAGCTCCAGAAGTGCACTTACTCTTCCGTCAATCTCAACCTCACCCGAGGTAGGAGTAAGAACCCCTGTAATGATCTTGAGTATCGTCGATTTACCTGCACCGTTGGTTCCTATTATTCCTATGCACTCGCCCTTATTAATATCAAAGGACAGATTCCTTAGGGCATAATGCTCTTTATATTTTCCACTTCCAAACCCGAGAGAATCCCTGAGCCTGTCAATGTTTCTGTCATATAATTTATAAAGTTTTGTTACATCCTTTACACGAATGGCATATTCGCTCATCTATACAAACCTCTCTCAGTTCCGTCCGGATATCCGATTCCCGTTTTCGACCTTCTATAATACATCCGCAAAATGTATCTTGAGCTTCTTAAAAACTCTCATTCCCAGAAACAGGATCAGCAGCGTCACTGCCCAGAAGTAAAGAGTCCACAGACCTTTTCCTTCCCATACCCATCTTCTGAAGAGCAGGCTGTCTCTGAAACCGTCAACGATATAGTAAACCGGATTGAGCTTAAATACCTTAAGCAGTACCGGATGATCCTTCAATCTGTCTGCCGCATTCCACATGATCGGCGTAAGCCATATTCCAAGCTGCAGCACGAAGATATTTACAAACTGGAACATATCCTTGAAAAATGCTGTGATCGCAGATGTAAGATGAATAAGTCCCAGGAGCAGCACTATATTGCAGATGATGTAATACGGTATCTGCAATATATGTATGCTCGGAAAGTACCCGTAGCAGATATGTATTACAATCGACAGAACTATAAAAAAGATATGTACGAAAAATGCAGAGATTATCTTAACAAGCGGCAGAATATCAATATTGAAAACAACCTTCTTTACCAGATAGCTGTATTCAATAAGGCTGTTGGTTCCGCTTGATAAAGCATCCGAAAGGAAAAACCATGGAACAATACCTGAAACCAGATACAGCACAAACGGGTATCCGGTACTGTCACCCGACTTAAATCCAACCTCAAAGATCAGCCAGTAAACAAGTACTGTCACGATCGGCTGGATAAAAGCCCAGACAATACCGAGATACGATCCCGCGAATTTATTTCTAATATCATTTTTAGCCAGTCTTAGTGCTGTGCCTCTGTTGTTCCAGATAGATGCTATCATTTCGATGCTTTTCTCTTCTCCCTGTATCCATACTTAATATAATGAATATAGTATTGTCTGTTATCATTTCCGAACGCAGCTCTGAGATCGCCGTTACGTCCGCTGTTCTTATAGAATACGATGTTGAAGGATTCCTTTGCGATTCTTCCTTCTCTCATACCATTCTTGACGAAATGTTCAAGTACAGCCTTATCATCGTTTCCGAATGCACGCTTAATATCAGGATATCTGTTTATATAATAATTATAATCATATACCAGGCTGTAATCTAAGTGCGGTCCGTACTTTCCTGTATAAACCGTCTCATAATCATTCAGCTGAGTCACACCTGTCGCAACTCTCTTTTCCCTGATACCATACTTCATATAATGTTTATAATATGATTCTGTATTGCTTCCGAAGGCACGACGAAGATCTCTGTAATTGTACATATATGACTGAACATCGAAGTTCTTCTTCGCTATTCTTCCTTCCTTCATACCTCTGGTTACGAAATGCTTGAGTGTCTGCTCATCTTCCTCACCGAAGTACGCTTTGATATCCGGATTCATCTCCTGATAATATCTGAAGTCATATACAGCCGAATAATCAACACCGTTATATACTGTAACAGGATTGAGAACCTTTACGGCATTTCTCTGTTCTCTGATTCCATACTTAAGATAGTGCAGATAATACTGCTTCTGAGATGTACCGAAGGCCTTTCTCAGATCTTCATAATTTCTTCTGTAAGCTGTGACGTTGAATCTTTCGCTTGCCTGACGTCCCTCACGCATTCCGTAATTTATGAAATGTGTAAGATACTGCTCTGCAAGCTTAGCATTTTCTTCCTTTGAATTATTAGCAGACGGTAAACCGAGTACTGCAACAACATCAGGATGATGCTCTCTGTAATACTTATAATCATAAACCGGTGAATAATCCACACCTAAGAGAACTCCGTTTTCCGGATCATAGAATACATTATTTGATGATACACCGTATGGTCTTACGATGATCCATCCGCCGCCCGCATCATATCCTCCGAAATATGAAGATGCCCAAGGTGAAAGAAGACTATGCTCCTGTACACCGACACCCGGATTAAGTGCGGAAACCGCATTTCCGTCACCGGTTGCGATTGCAACATGATCAGTAGTGATAATGAGATCACCGGCCTGAGCAAGCTTCGGATCCTTACCTACATATGTGCCGAACTGCTTATAGCTGTAAAACATCCAGCCGTTTGTCTCACTTTCAGAATCGTTTCTGTAAGGCCACAGATTAATTCCGAACTTCTCGAAAATAGCACATACGAAACCGGAGCAGTCAACTCCCGTTTCAAGATTCTTTCCGGCATATACATAATCAACCTTACCGATATAGGATCTTGCCATTGCAACTATTTCATCGCCCTTGGTCTTTCTGCCGTTATTCTGATTCTGCTGATTCTGGTTCTGATCTGTTGTCTCTTTTGTCTCATCAGCTCTAACAGTACTTGCCGCAGGTGTTGTAAATGCAAGCGACGCACCAATGGCAAATGCCATAGCAAAGCTGATCACTCTGGTTCCTATTCTGCGTTTTTTCAAATTCATAAATCACTCTCCGTAAAACTCACAATATCATTTATCCAACCCGGCTCAGTTGAGCCTGATCATATACTTGAAAGCGTTAACACTTCTTAAAAAACAACTCACAACATACTAACAAAGCCTTTACAAAAAATCAACTTTATTAATATGCCTTACGCTTTTCCTTGCTGCCCCACTTGATATAGTGCATGTAGTAAGATTTGTTGTCTCCTCCGTAAGCAGCTCTGAGATCCGCATAATTTGCTTTATAAACCTTAAGATTGAAGGTCTTTATCGCCTGTCGGCCTTCCCTCATTCCATGTGTTACAAAATGTCTGAGTACGGCCACTTCGTCATTGCCGTAAGCTCTCTTAACATCGGGATTATTATTCACATAGTACGTATAATCATATACCTTGCTGTAATCCACTCCGTTATATACCGTAGTTCCCTGCCTCAGCTCTGTGATTCCTGTGGTTATGCGGTTTTCTTTATATCCTCTTCTGATATAGTGCATATAATATGCAGTATTATCATTTCCGAAAGCAGCTCTCAGATCCCTGTAGCCGAGCTTATAGGATTTTACATCAAAGGTTTCTATAGCTCTTCGGCCTTCCTTCATTCCATACTTAATGAAATGTCTGAGTACGGCAACATCATCTGCTCCGTAAGCCTTCTTAACATCAGGATTATTCTTCAGATAATAATAGAAGTTATATACCTTGCTGTAATCCACTCCGTCCAGCTTGGTAACAGGATTCATAAGAGTCGTAACTCCCACAGCCTTACGGCCTTCCTTATAACCTCTTCTTATAAAATGCAGATAATACTGCGGCAGATCTCCGCCAAATGCAATCCTGAGATCGGCATTTGCATTTCTGTAAGACTTGACATCAAAATCAGCCTTTGCCTGTCTGCCTTCCTTCATTCCGTGTGTTACGAAATGCCTCAGTACTGCAAGATAATCATTTCCGAATGCCTTCTTCACATCGGCATGATGACTTACATAATAGTTATAATCAAATACTCTTGCGTAATCGACTCCGTTATATACAGTAACCGGACCCGTAGGCTTTTCCTTTGCCGCACGGTCAAGACAGGTCTTCTTGAACCATGAACCTGTCGTTGTAAGATCCGAGTCTGTCCAGCCCGAACGCTTGCTGCAGCTTGTCTTCAGATAAGCTGAGCTTTCTCCCTTGTTGGAGAGATGCCAGCAGAAGAAGCTGATACTGTACTGATCAAAAAGTGCCATCCATTTGTTTGCACTGTCTGTATTGTAGCTTCCGTTACCGCTTGCATCACATATTCCGAATTCGGAACAGAATACCGGCACTCCACTATTGAGCGCAGACTTAACATTGTCATAAACCCAATTTCCGTCTCCGCCTATATGCGTAGCAGAGTAGAAATGTACCGTATACATCGTATTTGAATAAGAAAGCTTATGAGCCGCAACCTCATCCGGTTCCTGCGACCAGGTATTCGTACCTACGATGACTACTGCCTGAGTATATTTCCTTATAACAGGAAGAATCTGATTGGCATAGGAATACAGATCATTTCCGCTTCCGTTATACCACTCGGTATTGACCGGTTCGTTGCATATCTCATAAAGTACATTTCCGTAGCTTCTGTACTTTGAAGCATATTTATCGAAAAAGCTTATCGCACTGCTCTTCCAAGTATTCGGATTTGCAGTTCCTCCGTAAGCATCATGTACATGCCAGTCTATCAGCACATACATTCCCAGGTCCTTCGCTATCGATACAGCCTTGTCTATATAGCCATCCATCCGTGATGCGGCTCCTTCAGTATATCCTCCCTGTGTAACATACACCGGAAGTCTTACCGCATTTACTCCGAAGCTGTCCCGGAGTGTTTTGAAGGATTCTGTGGAAATATAGTTATATCCGACATCCCACTGAAGGCCGTGCAGCGACGCGCCTCTCAGCTGAAACTTCTCATTATGAGAATCCTTCAGATATATTCCGTCAACATGGAGTTCTCCGTGTTTTCCGAAAGGTGTACTATTATAATCTTCAGCAGCTTTTACATTTTCCCCTCCCGGTACTATGAAAATACCGGCTATAAATACCATTAACGAAAGCAGTAAGCTTATTACTCTTTTCTTCATGGTTTTTCCTCGCTACTCTATAAATTATTTACCGTTTCTCTTCTCTTTATATCCCCACTTAATATAATGCATATAGTAGGATCTGTTATCATTTCCGAAAGCCTGTCTCAGGTCTGCATATCTGGCCTTATATCTCTGCATGTTGAATTCGGCAGAGCCCTGTCTTCCTTCTCTCATTCCGTTGTTTACGAAATGGCGGATGACAGCCTGTTCATTGTTTCCAAAGGCTTTCTTTACATCAGGATTGTTATTTACATAGTATGTATAATTATATACCCTGCTGTAATCTACCCCGTTATATATCGTGGTGCCCTGCTGCAGTTCGGTTATTCCGGTAGCCTTACGCTTTTCTCTGTAGCCCCATCCGATATAATGCAGATAATATGACTTGTTATTGTTTCCGTATACAGCTCTGAGGTCGCCGTAGCCGAGAATATATGATCTTACATCGAAATTCTCACTGGCTCTTCTTCCCTCTCTCATTCCACTGTTAATGAAATGTCTGAGAGTTGCAATATCGTCTTCTCCGAAGGCCTTCTTTACGTCAGGATTATGATTCACATAATAGTTGTAATCATATACTCTGCTGTAATCTACACCGTCCAGCTTGGTAACAGGATTGACTACATGCGGAACGCCTGTTGCTATACGGCCTTCTCTGCTTCCGTACTTGATATAATGTTCATAATACTTCGGAAGACTGTTTCCGAATGCAAGTCTGAGATCCTGATATGCATTCTTGTAGGAATTAACATCGAAGTTACCCTTTGCCTGTCTTCCTTCTCTCATTCCGTTTGTAACGAAATGCTTGATGGCTCCTTCAGGATTTCCGTTAAATGCAGCCATAAGATCCGGATACTTCTTTAAATAATATACATAGTCATAAACCTTGCTGTAATCAACTCCGTTATAGACTGTAGTTCCCTTTATATTAGATTCGGACGGGTCGCTGATCTTCGACATGTCCTCTCCCATACTGAAGAAATCTACAGAATAATTAATTATAACAGCATTTCCGTTCTTATCCTTGAGTCCCTCAACTTTTACATTATATCTTCCGCTGTAAGCAAATGCTCCGAGCTTTGATGAACCGATCTGGAACATTATGCAGTTTCCGATACCATAACTGTTTGTATCAACATGGAAATATGATCCTGTCATATCAGACATTACAGGTGATGACTTATCATATGCCGATGTCAGTACCCAGCTCTTTCCGTCGAGCGGTCTTGTGATCGTAATCTTTGCGGAATTAAGCACACTTTTGGATGTATTAAACTTGCTTGGGTTAAGTGTGATAGTCCACGGCGTATTGATGTTGAAGATATCATTCGGGAAGTTGCCGCTTGCCGGCCATGATATAAAATCATAATCCGATACAGAGGCACTTGAATCAAATATCTTTGATACCATATAGCTATGACCGTCTGTACTCTCGGCATATCCCAGACCTATCTTTCCGAGATAAGGATACAGGAACCATCTCCTGTGTCCGGCAGTTGTAAGATTCTGTGTCGAATTATTATCATTCATACATCCGTAAATGGACTGCTGAAGCGAATACTTCGGATCATAACCCGCCCTCATAGATATATTGCTGCTTGAAGTTGCATCATATCCATAAGAATAGAATGTTGAATCCATATCCGAAGGTCTCGGAGGATAATGCGACAGACTGAAGCTCGGATCTGCATTTCTGCTTGCCGCAAGAAGTACCGCACCATACTGTGCTCCGTAGCTTCCGTAGCAGGAATCATAATCCAATGTTACGCTTCCGAGTCCTGCAACATATCTATAGAAATTAATGAAATAATATCCCGAATTGGTAAAGTTGGTATCAAGTTTTCCGATGGAATACGGATATACCGTTGAAGGAGCAACCTGAAATATCCTGGATACGGTATTTGACTTAACTGTTCCGTACTTAGATATGATCTGCTGCTGAGTAGGCTTCTTTATACTATTTACTCCACTCTGTGTATATGTAGTTACGGCAAGGTCCTGTGATTCACCGTATCCTATGGTCGGAGCCGCATCATACGCACTGTAATCTTCAGCAAATTCATGTGTTACAGGCTCGGCTTCTTCAGACTCCGGATCATCGGAATTTTCAGCCGCATATACTACCGATGCATATTTCTCACCCGCAAATCCGTCAATAAAAGGTACAGCTGCACCCGTTGAGAAAATAAGTGATGCCGCAAGAATAATGCCTCTTAAAAATCTCTTTCTCATAAAATACCACTCTCCCTATCAAAAACACCTTCAAAAACCGTTGTTGCAGGTCCGGTCATAAAGACCGTATTGGAATTTCTATCCCATTTAATAGTTAAGTCTCCCCCCAGCAAAGAGACAGTTACTTCATCTTCTGTATAATTGTTCAGAATACTTGCGACAACTGATGCACATGCACCTGTTCCGCATGCAAGGGTCTCTCCCGAGCCTCGCTCCCAAACTCTCATTTTTATATGTTTTCTGTCTATGATCTGAATAAACTCAGTATTTACACGATTCGGAAACATAGGACTGTTTTCGAAATCCGGACCGATGTCTTCAAGATCAAGACTCTCAGTATCTTCAACGAAGAGTATATTATGAGGATTACCCATAGATACTGCAGTTGTCTTATACACCTCACCTCTGACAGTCAGAGGTACAGATATAAGTGCACCCGTAGCTTCATCGATTTCCTGTCCCGGCTGAACAACGGCCGGAATATCCTCCGGCTTAAAAATCGGTGCTCCCATATCGACCGTGACACTCTCGGTAAGTCCGTTATCTCCTATATGGAGCGAAAGCTTCTTGATTCCCGCAAGTGTCTCAACCGTAATCTCATTCTTTTTTACAATGCCTTTATCATATGCGAACTTTCCTACACATCGTATTCCGTTGCCGCACATTTCACCTCTGGAGCCATCAAGGTTGTACATATCCATTCTTACATCGGCTACATCACTCGGACATATAAGTATAAGTCCATCCGATCCTATTCCGAAGTGTCTGTCACTGACACGGACTGCAAGTCCTGACGGATCATCCACCTGCTCCTCAAAACAATTGATATATACATAATCGTTTCCGATTCCATGCATCTTGGTAAACTTCATCAAAACCTCCTGAAATCACAAATTTCACCAAAATATATTTTACCACAAAATGTCTTGATATAGAAGAAAAAATATTAAAAATGTGTGAAAGATTTGTAACATAATTGTAATAATTATATTTTACAAAAACGAAAATTATAAATGAAACGATTCTGTTCAAACCCTCAGATTGATAAATCTTTTTAATGAACAAAAACAGTCCCGTATAGAAAATACACGGGACTGTAATGATATCAATTATTAAACTGACTGAATAGATTACTCTACTACGTAAGGGATAAGAGCGATCTGTCTTGCTCTCTTAAGAGCAACTGTAAGCTCTCTCTGATGCTTAGCGCAGTTACCTGTAATTCTTCTAGGAAGGATCTTTCCTCTCTCAGAGATATACTTTCTGAGTAAGTTTACATCCTTGTAATCTATAACCTGATCCTTCTCTGCACAGAATACACAAACTTTCTTTCTTCTATGCATCGGTCTTCTTCTCATAGGAGCGGCACCGGCCTGCTCTGACTTATTAAAAGGCATTTCTAATTCCTCCTCTTCTACTTAAATGGAAGGTCGTTTTCAATACCGGTCGGAATATTCATAAATCCGTCTGCACTTGCGTCTGAAGGACTACCTGCCGGCTGCTGAGGCTGATAAGATGAACCCTCAGAACCAGAAGAAGCATTCTTGCTCTCTGCGAACTCCTGCTCTTCAACAACAACGTCTGTTGTATAAACCTTCTGTCCTTCTTTATTGGTATAAGAACCTGTCTGAATACGGCCTGTAATTGCAATCTTGGTACCCTGATGTAAGTACTTCTCTGCAAACTCACCCTGCTTACCGAATGCTACACATCCGATGAAATCAGCAGTCTGCTCGCTTCCATCCTGTCCACGTCTTGCAACTCTTCTATCAACTGCAAGAGTATATCTTGCTATACACATCTGATCCCCATTTTGACCCTGAGAATATCTTACATCCGGATTTCTCGTAAGTCGACCCATCAAAATTACTTTATTCATTATTAGACACCCCCTAAATGAAAAACTTAAGCGTCCTGTCTAACAATTAAGAATCTGATGACAGAATCCATGATACGAAGCTTCTTCTCGATACGAGCAGGAGCATCTACCGGACCCTCGAAAGTTATGAAGTAGTAGTATCCTTCCTTCATATCCTGGATCTCGTAAGCCATTCTCTTCTTACCCTGATCGTCAACATTGACTACAGAGCCCTGGTATCTGTCAACATATGACTTTACCTTCTCGAGAGCGGCATTTCTCTGGTCGTCATCAATCCTTGTGCTGACAACTAACGCGATCTCATACTTATTCATCTCTTGCACCTCCTTATGGACTATTTGGGTTCTTCATAAAACACAGCTTATGGATAGCATTCGCCACGGACTTTCGTCCGAAACTGCAGTGCATTAATAGGATAAAACACTGTCTCATCCCTGTTGAAGAACCAAGGATATTAAATATATCACAGAAAAACCCCGAGAGAGAACTCTCTCAGGGTTAGTGCCCAGAACCGGAATCGAACCAGTGACACGAGGATTTTCAGTCCTCTGCTCTACCAACTGAGCTATCTGGGCGAATGACTTTGATAAGTAAATCGCTAAGTGAGTTAAAACAGACTGTGCAAGCTTGCTTGCTAAAGGCTGTTATAACGAACGTAAGTAGATTTGCTTTAGCGAATCTACGGTCATCGGCGAAATGAAATGGAGCCGATGGGCGATTTACGAACTACCTTAGTAGCGGGGATAGGATTTGAACCTATGACCT
This sequence comes from uncultured Lachnospiraceae bacterium, assembly GCA_946405625.1. GTDB lineage: Bacteria > Bacillota > Clostridia > Lachnospirales > Lachnospiraceae > Eubacterium_Q. Next base: position 47,029 of record CAMJHQ010000026.1, read on the forward strand.
TCGGGTTATGAGCCCGACGAGCT
>CAMJHQ010000027.1 GCA_946405625.1 uncultured Lachnospiraceae bacterium
TCATTCGATGGTTTCAACCTTGTTGATCTCATTCGATGGTTTCAACCTTGTTGATTTCATTCGATGGTTTCAACCTTGATAAGATTGGTATTACCTGATGTTCCGTTAAGAACACCACCTGTAAGAACTACATTGTCCCCCGACTGCAGTCCAAAATTAACCTTAGCTTCTCTTATGGAATTAAGGAACATTTCCTCCATTGTGTCATAAGTTCCGCAAAGCACAGGAGTAACACCCCAGCTGAGATTCTGCTTTCTCCAGACTCTTGTTGATGTTGTCATTCCTATGATATCAACCGGACATCTGAAACGGCTTACCATTCTGGATGTACGTCCACTAAGTGAATTAACTACAATTGCTTTTGCCTCAACATCTATCGCCATCTGGCAGATCGAATGCGACACTGCATCGAGTACGCTTCTTACTTCGAAATCTGCATTACGGAATCTCTTCTTATAATTTATCTGCTGTTCCGTAAACATAACCGTATTGACCATTGTTTCAACAGCTTCAACCGGATATTTACCACTCGCAGATTCGCCTGAAAGCATTACCGCAGAAGTACCGTCATAAACCGCATTTGCCACATCCGATATTTCTGCTCTGGTAGGACGCGGATTCTGCATCATTGATTCAAGCATTTCCGTTGCAGTGATAACTCTTGAGCCGAGCATACGACATTTACTGATAAGGAACTTCTGAATCGACGGAACCTCAATGTTCGGAATCTCTACTCCGAGATCTCCTCTCGCGATCATGATTCCATCTGAGAGTTCACATATTTCTTCAATATTATCAACTCCCGATCTGTTTTCAATCTTAGCAATGATCTCAACGTCTTCTCCGCCGTTTTCATCAAGGAAATCCCTGATTGCCTGAACGTCATCCTTGTTGGAAACGAAGGAAGCCGCTACGAAATCTATGCCATGCTTAAGTCCGAAGAGTATATCTTCCTTATCCTGATCACTAAGGAACGGATGATCCAGCACCTTATTAGGGAAATTCATACTCTTCCTGTCAGACAAGGTTCCACCTGCAAGACATGTACATACAGCATCACTTCCCTTTACTTCCTTTACCTCAAAAATAACAAGTCCGTTATTGACAAGTATCTTGTCTCCCGGCTGAAGATTATCAGTAAGATGTTCAAAATTCACAGAAACTCTTTCATTGTTTCCTACAACATCCTCTGTCGTAAAAGTAAAGGTATCCCCTTCTTCAAGCTTAATCTTTCCGTTTTCAAAAGTCTTTATTCTATATTCAGGTCCCTTTGTATCAAGCATTATCGCTATAGGAAGATGAAGATCTGCCCTTACCTTCTTAATGGCATCAAACTTTTTTCTCTGTTCTGCATGAGTACCATGTGAGAAATTCAGTCTGGCAACATCCATACCTGCAAGCATCAGCTTTCTCAGCATCTCCTCACTCTCACTTGCCGGACCGATGGTACATATAACCTTGGTTTTTCTCTTCATATCAATTCACTCCTATGATTCACTTCGGTTAATTACTGTTTTTTCTTATCCCAATATTTATACTATCTGATTAATTCTATACCATCTGTATAAATTCACACTGTCTAAATAGATTTATATTATCTGAATAAATTTATACTTTCTGAATGATTCCCCCGGCCGATCATCCATATTTATATTATATGCCCAAAGCACAAACATATGAATTATACACCATTCTTACGGAATTTTAAACGAATTAAAAAAATCCGATAACGGCTGGACTGTATCCGCAAAATCATTAATAGCTTGATTAAGCTTCACAAAGTCAACCGAATTAAGCTTCTCTGCAGCCTGACTCAGATTATCTGTATTTGAAACAACCAGATCATCAACATTTTTAACCATTCCGTCAATATCCTTAATTGTTGAATCAAGCATATCAACCTTTGATTCAACGGTAGTTATCACATCCCCAACTTTAGCCGTGGCTTTCTTCACATCATCAAGAGCTCCCGTAACTTTCGGAACAATCAAAATCAGTGCAACCACTACCGAGCAGCATATCAGTCCCATAAATACCATGGTTATCCTTCTGGCTCTTGTTTCCCCTCTTTGCTCTTTAAGAAGCTCAACAAGGATATCCTTCTCACTCATACTTTCCAAATCTTTTTTTGAACTCATATGAATACCCTCCCCATAAAAAGATAGTAAAATTATACCACCGTTAATTGTCGGAATCTATTCAATTATAATGATGTTCAGCAATTATAATCACATCTTTCCAAACACTCTCAAGTAATTCTTCTTACAAACCATTTCAGCTACGCGGACCAAATATTTCACTACTTTATTAGCTTATTTAGCAGCTTCAACCTTAGTTATTTCTGTTCCCAGCTAACCACATGCTCGTTTTTTATATTCCGGTTAGCCTTTTTGACTCTTCCAGCACTTATTTTTTCTGTCCCCGGCTAACCACATGCTCGTTTTTTATATTCCGGTTAGCTTTTTTAACTCTTCCAGCACTTGTTATTTCTGTTCTCGGCTAACCACATGCTCGTTTTTTTATATTCCGGTTAGCCTTTTTAACTATTCCTGCACTAGCTATTTCCGTTCCCGGCTAACCACATGCTCGCTTTTTATATTCCGGTTAGCTTTTTTGACTATTCCAGCACTTGTTATTTCTGTTCCCGGCTAACCACATGCTCGTTTTTTATTTTCCGGTTAGCCTTTTTAACTCTTCCAGCACTTGTTATTTCTGTTCTCGGCTAACCACATGCTCGTTTTTTATTTTCTGGTTAGCCTTTTTAACTCTTCTAGCACTTGTTATTTCTGTTCCCGGCTAACCACATGCTCGTTTTTTATATTCCGGTTAGCTTTTATAAAGCTCCCAGCCGTATTTATTGCCTTTCATGGCTAACCGATTCCACAGTAGTCCTATAATGGTTAGCTTTCACTCTTTAACACCAATAATAAAATTCCTCCAGCACTATTTGTCTTAATTTTCGAAGTCTCAATATCCAAGTTTTTCTCTCAACATAGAAATCATTTTTCTTACTGACTTCGTATTCAACGGATTTCTCCCCGACTCGAATGAATAAATAATAGAATCATATTGAAAAATGCCTTCTAATTCATATTTTCTTATTTTTAATAGTGCGTTATTTCTATATTCAATATCATCCATAATTCCGAAATGTTCCCAATATATTTCTTTTCGCTCCTTCATATTTAATAATGTAAAATCCGGATGAACAATGTCATCACCTAACTTTAATGGCTTTTCATATAAAAATGGAATATTAAACTCATCCAAAATATCAGCAATTATTACTTCAGATTTTGATCTGACTCTTAACCCTCGTCTTGTAAAATATTCAGGGTAGTCTTCCTTAAACTGTAACCCTTCATACTCTTGATTCACCCAAGCAAAAACATAACTATCATCACTTATATAAGGAACAGTAACCAATACTCGTTTACTTATAGTCATTTTATCTGCTGCATTTTGAAAGGGATTATTTTCTATAAGAGTTTTTATATTTTCAAGCATGTCAACCAACTCTTTTAGAGTATTTTGCAAATACAAATCATATTCTATTTGAGCCAGTTTTCTTGCAAACTCTATATTATCTTTCTTTATATATGTACCATTATTAGTCCTATTCCCTTTAATTCTTAGGAAATACTGGTACCCTCTACCATGTCTTGTTGCACGCAGAGCCGCCTCATTCGGAACTTGTTTCTTAAGTAGATTAATCTCAGATTCTATTTTATTCAAATACTTCTTATAGAATTGTATTTCGCATATTATATCTTTCTCTTGTATCATACTACCTCCTTATTCTTTACCATTACCTATGTTCCTTTTTTATACTAACTTCCCGGCTAACCACTCACTCTGTAAAGATATTTATCCTTTCCCAACTTCTCATCTCCTTTTATCGCAAATCTATTATCACTGCTCCACTCTTGTCAGTTCGAATTATCCTACAGCCGACCTCATCCATCCTTTCAAGTGTTTCGGGTGCCGGGTGTCCATATAGATTATTCTTGCCACATGAAATAATCACAGTCTTGCAAGATACTTTTTCCAGAAATGTACTCGAAGATGAATATCTCGAACCATGATGAGGGGCTATAAGCACATCTGCGGAAATATCTTTACCACGGATTATGCTGTCTTCAACTATCCTCTTCTCAACCTCAGAACCAATGTCCCCCGGAAATAGAATCTTAATTTCTCGTCCGTTAAAAATATCGTCCATCATAACGACCAAGGAATAATCATTACCACTATTTTCCGTTTCATCCCGCTCGTTCGATATCTTGGTTACCATCTCCTCCATGGTTGAATCTCTCGACTGCCTATATTCTCCCATCTCATTTCTTGCCGATGCGTCTGTTAATTGATTTTCTGGTCCATCGCATGGATAAATATCTGATCCTTCATATGGATAAATATCTGATTCTTCATATGGATAAATAATCTTAAAACATCCATCAACCACATCCCCCTCGGAAACTCCCGATATTTTCACTCCTGCCAAATCTTCCAGCTCCAGATAATTCTCATCCTGCTTTGTTCCCTCAGCCATATATAGAGCCCTTATCCTCAGCCTATAAGGGCTTTTTAAACAGGCCAGCTCTATCAGCCCGTTTATATGGTCTTCATCTGTATGCGATACAAAAATCCCTGTAATGTCCGACATACCATAATACTTTAGTGCCGGAATTATCACATACTCACCCACAGCTTCCTTCGATGTTGAACCTCCATCTAAAATGTAATTTCTCCCATCACTAAAATGTACAATTGCAGAACTCCCCTGACCTACATCCAATATCACAACCCTGTCACTGTATCTGTTTATAGCGCCGACAGCAAAAATGAATAATGCACAAAGTAAATATGCCATTCCCAAATAATGGCGAAGTATTCTGATACCCTTTCTTTTCAGCCGCAGCAATGAATCCGGTTCTTCACGTATAGATTTTGAGGTTGATAAAATCAAACCATCCACACGTTTAAAAGGTAAAACGATGTATTGAATAAAAAAAGAATAAATCGCATGCTCTGGTTTGTTATCTATTCTGTTATCTGTTCTGCTATCTGTTTTGTTATCTGTTCTGTTATCCGGTTTATTATCCGGTTTGTTATCTGCTTTGTTATCTGCTTCGTTATCTACTTTATTCTTTCTTACCGCTCCCCGCCTCGGATTCCTTAAAATTGAACTGACTAATACAATAATAAAAATGTAATAGATCACACACATCCATACACTTGTATGCCCTGTATTGATTCCCGATAGCGGAAGCCTAAAGCCCATGTCACAAACCTTCTCATATAAATTCAGTATCAAGTCTACGAACATAGCCGATGCCCGTGCAAAAAAATCTATTATTCTCCAAATGAATCCTGCAAACGTTCCAATACTAATACCTGACGAGATCAACATACACAGCATTCCCAGAATAGCGGTAATAAATCCACCTGCTATCACATAAGAAACAGTAATGAGAATAATAATTCCCAGGATCATGCTGTAAGGATAAATCTCGTAATAATAGTAGATTAAAAGCGGTGTAAGTATTATATTCATTGCCAGCGTTGATATGATTATCCTTCCTATCCCCTCCTTTATTCTTTTGATAAATGTATTCTTATCCATCAAAGATTTCTTCTTAAAACCAGCAAAACTCTTTTGAATATTCTTAACTGTCTTGTTATTTGAGATATTGGAAATCTTCCTGTCAAATACACGACCTGTGTTTTTTCGACTAATAAAATAGTTTTTTCTTCCGAACTCCTTAATATGCATGATCAGTTTTTCTTTAAATGAATGATGTCTTGCACATAAACTTTTCCCTAATAGTTTGCATTTGTTATCATTCGTTTTTACATGTGTTCTCCTATGTTTTTTATCTTGATCCGAAACATAAGCTTTCTCGAACAACTCACCAGGTTCTTTCATTTCTGTGAATGGTTCATCTGATAAATGTTCGGATTTCACATCTGCTAATCCTCCATATTTCTCATACAGAAAGATGCGGCTTCTCCATCCAATATAATTTATATAGATTCTGTCACTGATATACATTGCTGCCGCAGCAGCAAAGCTAAGCTGAAGTCCAGCAGTGAATACAGACTGCGGATTCAGAATAGCCATAATAAGAATTGCGAGCATCATATCTGTCGGAACATCAAAACTCCTTCTCACAAGAAATGCAGTATATCGCAGAACAAGCATGACTATTGCTCTTACAACCGGTGGTGCAAAACCGGTCATGAGTCCGTATAGAATAATGAGTATCATTGCAAATGTACAGCGAAGTTTTCTTCTGACGCCGAGCATTTCAAGAAGCTTCTCAAATGCAAGTGCAATTATTGAAACATGCATTCCCGAAATTGCAAGTATATGAGCAAATCCATTCTTCTGATACATAAGCTTCTGTTTTCTGTCCAAGCCGGATTTATCTCCGAGCAGCATTGCAGAAAGAAACGATGCCCTGTCATCACTAAAGTAATTATGTAAAGATTCTTCCAGACTATCCCTTAAATACCCCAGAGCATACATGATATGATCCTTTTTTCTCTGTACATCAACATGATCTACATACATCACTCCAAGTATCCCCTTGCCTGAATAGTATTCTGCAATATCAAAAGCTCCCGGATTCGTACTTCCTTCCGGCATCTCCAAGAAACCTTCCGCGACTATATACATACCCACTCGAATATCTTCTCTCTCCACATCATCCTTATTCTTCGCCACATTAATTTCTTTTCTCGCCACATCATCCTTATTCTTCGCCACATTAATTTCTTTTCTCGCCACATCATCCTTATTCTTCGCCACATTAATTTCTTCTCTCGCCACATCACCCTTATTCTTCGCCACATTAATTTCTTTTCTCTCCACATCAGTTGAATTATTCACCACATAAACTCCACTATTTGCCGCATCTGCTTCATTCTTCGCCACATCAATGTCTTCTCTCTCCACATCATCTTCATTATTCTGGTTCGTTGCAACGGTTCCGTTCTTCACGTAAACCACTACGTTGCTGCTGCCTGCTTTCACTGTTATGCGAAGACTCTTCTCACCTTCATGTACATCGGTCACTTTTCCTTCAATCCTCACGTTTTTATCGATCAGCTTTTTCGCTTCACGGTCTTCCAGGTCTGATACAATTCCTATCGAGATTCCTGCAGTAAAGCAACAAAAAAGCAACAGATACGAGCTTTTCTTTTTGCCCGTACTGTTGCCTGATTTAATTTCTTTCGCAAATATTATCATCGCGGCCATAAATATTATGGCCGATATTATTAAGTTTTTCCAAACCGCAAGGTATGCTGTCTCTCCCAAGAGTATCAGCATACCTCCGGTCATTAGTGGTCTCTTTATATTCATTCAAAACCCCAACGCATACTCATTTCTACTACTTCATGAAGACTTTAAATGCTCGTTCTATTCATCCAAAAACTCCAACGGCATACTTTTATCTTCTGCTTCATAAAGCCTTTCAATGCCCGTTTTATTCATCCGAAAACTCCAACGGTATACTTAAATCAACTACTTCATGAAAACTCTCAATGTTCTTTCCTTCCACCAGGAACAGGACACCTCTTACATTCGGAAGTGACGTAAGAGAATTAACTATTGAATAAATAACTATTCTGTCACCTGCTGTAACATCTCCTGTCAGAAATTCATCCGAAAGATCAAGAGTCGCAGTTCCGTTCATAACTGTGATGCTTCTCACCTCAGTACCCGCAGGTAATACATTATATGCGATCAGCTGCTTCATTACTGCCTCGGACGCTGATTCATCAGATGAAATGGTTACATATGCCATAACCTTTCTGAGTCTATTACCATGATCGTTCGGAAGATACAGGATAACCTCGCCCTTGTTTACAGCAGAGTCTTCTGCATCATCATAATAGAAAAATGCGTTATCTCTGTAAGTTGTAGAATCAATAGTTTCGCCTGCAGCATTTACCACGGTAATAACTGTATCGCCTGTTTTTCCAAGGCCGCTTACACTCTTAACTATTGCAGCCTTACTGAGGAGCAGCTGTTCCTCGGTTAGTCCTTCCTCCATAAGAACAAGAACTATATTTCCGTCTTTATCAATATTGTAACCCGTAAATGTAAGCCCATTCAGCAGCTGAAGCTGATTCATTATTTCCTCCACAGAATCAGAAATAGAATCCGGCTGCTTGAGCTGATATCTTTCATCATCAGGAACAACACTGATATCATCAACATGATACAACTGAACTGTTCCTGCCGTATCCGATATACTTTCCTGAGTTGACTCTTCGGTTGAAGGCGCACCGGCAGTACATGCAGTAAAAATCTGCGAAGTCAGCATAAACCCGGCAAGAAGAAAGATCATAAGAGTTTCTTTTGCTTTTTTCTTCGCTTTGGCCTCTTTCACCTTTATTTCCTTCGCTGTCATTTCATTCAGCTGCTCGGTATCAAAGGCCACATCAAACATTTCCTTATCAACAGCAGCATCTGTCAAGCTGTCAAGTGCTATCTTCTGAGTAAGCGGAATTCTTACCGAAAATGTAGTTCCCTTGCCTGACTCACTGTAAAGTCTTACAACACCCTGATGCGCATTTATAATATTTCTTGTAATTGAAAGTCCGAGTCCGGTTCCTCCCGTATCACGACTTCTTGCCTTATCAACTCTGTAAAATCTCTCAAATACTTTATCCTTCGAATCATCCGGAATTCCCACTCCGGAATCAGCTACCTTGATGTAGAAAAATCTCTGATCCGAATTAAGAGAAACTCTGATCCAACCATTATCAACGTTATACTTGACTGCATTTTCCACAAGGTTGGAAATGGCAAGTGAAAGCTTAACACTGTCAACCTCAGCCTTAACATCACGATAACTTTCGTAATTAATCTCAATTCCTCTCTGCTTTGCAAGAGGCGAAACCGTTTTAATTATTCCGTCAAGCAATTCGTTAATGCTTGCATCCTCAAAGTTCATCGCATTACTGTTGCGATCTGTTCTGACAAGAGTAAGGAGATCGTTGATGATCTGTGTCTCTCTATCCACTTCATCAACTATATCAGCCATAAATTCTCTGTAATCATCGGCCGTCGCACTCTCATTCTGAAGCAGTGATTCAGCAAGAACCTTCATCGATGTTACAGGCGTCTTAAGCTCGTGACTCACATTTGACACGAATTCCTGACGCGCCGAATCGACTGTTGCAAGCTTCTCGAGCACGGCATTATAGTTACGTGCAAGAGCCTTCGTCTCCTTAAATCCCTTCTCTTCGATTTTGTCATGCAGATTACCTTGAGATGTATGATATATCTGCCTGTTAATAGAATCCAGACGTCTGACTGCAATCTTTACAATAAATGTAAGAAGACAGATATTTATTGCAAGTATCAATGCCATCAGAAGAATACTCTGACGTGATATCATTGAAATATTATTCTTAAGTCCCGACAAAGAAGCAGTGGATACGATAACTCCGAGAGTTGTATCATCTCTCTCAATCGGAAGAATTACCTCGGCATAATTTCCTCTGATTCTTTTGATGCTTTCAACTTCACCGGTCATTACACTCATTACATCGCCGCTTACAATATAGTCGCTCTGCTTAAGGACATAGGTATCCTTGATTATCTGATAATTCCTCGAAATGACCATAATTCGTCCGTCGGCGAAATATGCTGATTCGTTAATATCCGTATCAAGCGAAGTATCCTCTGTCTTCATATCCAGCTTGTATAGAGCCAGATCATTTGCAAGTCTGACAGCTCTTCTCTCGGTATCATCAAGAAGATTATTGATCTCATTCCTGTTCATCAGATCTATAATCCCTTTAAATGTAACCAGCGAAGATATCAGCATAATGATACTGACAGTTACAATAATAAAGGACTTTATACTTATGTAATGTTTCTTTCTGTTTTTATTCATGATTCCTCTGGAAGCGGATTGTTTACTGCCTTATATGCGTCCTCGAAGAAGATTTCCTGTGCATTTACGGCAGGTTCTGTATGCTCCACATATTTATAATCACCGTTGCTGTCTGAATATCTGGCTTTAACATTATCCTTCAGCTCAATATCAAATAAATATCTGAGCTTATCCTTCAATTCAGTATCATATATCGGTGTTGCAACCTCAACACGTCTAACCGTATTTCTGGTCATGAAATCAGCTGAGGCGATGTACATTTCTTCCCTCTCGCCTTTGCCGAAAATGTATATTCTTGAATGTTCGAGATATCTTCCCACGATACTGATTATACGAATATTATCAGTTTCACCCGGTACTCCCGGATGAAGACAGGATATGCCTCTTATGACCATATCTATCTTTACTCCGGCCTTAGATGCCTCGATCAGCTTATCTATAATCTTCTTATCGGTAAGTGAATTAATCTTTATTCCGACATAAGCATCACCGCCGTCTCTGGCAATCTGAATCTCTCTGTCGATCTTATCGATAACCTTATTCTGCAGACATTTAGGTGCGACCAGAAGACACTCTGTCGACTCCATTACCTCGCCAAGAGAAAGCGCCTGGAATACTCTTGCTGCTTCGGCACCTATCTTTTCATTTGCAGTCATGAGACAAAGATCTGTATAAAGACGTGCTGTCTTCTCATTATAATTTCCCGTACCGATCTGAGTTACATACTTAACTCCGCCTTCCTTCTTCATAGTGATAAGGCAGAGCTTTGAATGAACCTTGAGTCCGTCAAGTCCATATATAACATGACATCCGGCCTGCTCAAGCTGTCGTGACCACTCAATATTGTTCTCTTCATCGAATCTTGCCTTCAGCTCAACCAGAACATCAACCTGTTTTCCGTTCTCGGCAGCTTCAACAAGAGCCTCTACGACCTTACTGTGCTTGGCAAGTCTGTAAAGAGTCATCTTGATCGATACAACGTCGGGATCGTTTGCAGCCTCACTCAGCATATTAAGAAATGGTCTGATACTCTCATACGGATAATGCAGAAGCTTATCTTTCTCTATAATCTGCGGAAGCAGCGGAAGCTTCTCATCAAAATCAGGAGACCTCTGCGGAATCCTCTTGTTGAAGAACAGTTCCTCGTTATGTCTCAGATTATCCTGAATCTCAAAAAGGAATGACAGGTCAAGCGGACTTGAAACCTTGAAGATCATTTCCATATCAATATGAAGATATGAAACAACTGTTGCAAGCGTCTTCTTATCGATATCTCTTGTATACTCTATTCTGACAGGCTGCAGACGACGTCTCTGCTTGATCACCTCAGCCATATGGTCGCGGTAATTCAGTTCCTCATCATAAACCTTATCCGCATCTATATCTGCATTTCTCGTTACTCTGATAAGAGATTTTCCGAGAATACTATATCCATGAAAAACAATAGGAAGGAAATGTAATATAAGCTCCTCAGCAAGCATATAATGTCCTTTTCTTCCCGGAATCTCAATAAGTCTCTTAAACATTCCCGTATTGCATGGAACGATACCTATACTTGTCTTTGTTGTCTTGGAACCCTTTCCGGTCTTGCTGTTCTTGCTCTTTCCGGATTCAAGTAATGCCATTGCACAAATGTCATTATTCTTTATAAATGGAAACGGCTGCTTCTTTGTAACAATGTTCGGTGACAGAAGCGGCATGATTTCTCTCTCGAAGTACTGCTTAAGATAATCACCTTCCTTTGCATCAAGCTTTGCAAAGTTTATAAGCGTTATCTCGTGCTTCTCGAGTTCAGCCATAAGCTTGTCATATGAAGCATCCTTTCTCTTTGACAGGATCTTTACCCTTTCTCTGATAGCCTCCAGCTGTTCAGAGTCCGTCATATGAGTTTTGTTTTCCTTATGATTTTCTTCCAGAAGCATCTGGTCATGTATCGAACCGACACGCACCATAAAAAACTCATCCAGATTTGACTGAAAGATTGATAAGAAACTGAGCCTCTCACATAAAGGAGATCTCTCATCTTCCGATTCCTCTAAAACCCTCTCGTTAAATCTGAGCCATGACAGCTCACGATTCTCATATAATGTGCTCACTGTACCCCTCCGATCGTTAATAACTTCACCCTTTACCAATACGAATTACAACATATTATTTTACCACATAATTTACTCATCTTCCAGTTAACTTCTTTATATGAATTCTTTTTAAAAACGTGAAAGAGGAACCGATAACCTTAGGTTAATCGATTCCTCTCTCTGATCATCTATCTGAATTTACACCGTCTGTCTTTATGATAAATGTAACGCTTCCCTTCATCTTATCAGACTTACCGCCAAACGACTGATAATCGTAGCCTGACTGTCTGAGTTCGTTGATCCTCTTGGTAAGGGTATTTACATCCATTTCCTTTTCTTTCAGTTTATCCATTATCTCATTCGTAGCATCATCCAGCTTTTTGCTTCCGTCAACAAGCTCCGGAGATGCGGCACTGAGTTTATCCGATCCCTCTTTAAGCTGTGTAGTACCGGCATAGAGCTTTGCTGAACCTTCACTCAAAGCATCCGCTCCGCTGCTGAGTGTTCCGAGTCCCTGATGAAGAGTATCAGCACCTTCGGACAGCTGTCCGAGACCGTTCGTAACCTGAGACGAACCGTCCTTTAGAGCACCGGCTCCTTCCTTAACAGCCTTTGCGCCGGTCTTCAGCTTTGCATTATTTCCTGTAAGTGTATCAAGCCCGTTATTAAGAGTATTTATGCCGCCCTTAACCTGGCCTGCTCCTGTCTTAAGCTGTCCTATTCCTTCATTCATCTTTCCCGCACCGTCTTTAAGCGCCTTTGAATTGTTATCAAGTGTTCCGAGTCCCGAGCTCAGATCATTTGCACCCTCTGCGAGCTGTCCGACTCCGGAATACAACTGTTTTGCTCCCGCACTCAGGTTCTCTGCTCCCGACTTCAACTGAGATACTCCACCGTTAACAGCTTCCTCATAACCGAGAACTGTTCCCAGAGCACTGTCTGCTCCATAAGCCTTGCTGTATTCCGCAAGTTGAGCGCTGTAAGTATTTACTGCCTGTGATGCGCCGATCACATTTTCATTTCCAGCTGCCGCCTCTGCTGCTGCAGCTGCTGCGGATGCTGTAGCATCTGTAGGTGATGCTCCCGAATCTATAGCCGCCTGATATGCCTCCGGAAATACTGAAGCATATACCTGACTGTATGCACTTGAATAAGAATCAGATGCCGATTTAACCGCATATTTCAGGTTTTCTATATTCTCCTCTGTTGGTGTTCCGCCTGCACTTGCCTCGATTTCATTCTTCTTTTCATGCAACGCGCTGAACATTCCCGACATCTGAGACTGCATTTCACCGAGTCCCGAATCAAGACTGCTTATGCCCTGAACAAGTCCCGGATTCTCAGCACTTTCATTATAAAGTCCCGGCATTATCTGTCCATTGATTGCCGAAGATATCTTGTCTGCGCCCTTATAAGCACTGTTAACACCTTCAGTATAGTTTTTTATTCCGTTTTCAAGACTGTTTGCTCCACCTTGAAGCTGAGAAGCTCCGGCTTCAAGAGACTCGGCGCCTTTGCCAAGCTGCTTTGCACCGCTTGCAGCACTTGATACACCGTTTGTATAATCAGTGATACCCGTCTCAAGCTGAGCTGATCCCTTCTCCAAGCTGTCTGCTCCGGATGTGATCTTATCCGATCCGTTCTTCGCTGTCTTGATTCCTTCGGACAGCTGTCCCGCTCCCACATCGAGCTGTGCCGCGCCTTTACTGAGTTCGCCTGCACCCGAATCAAGCTGTCCCGCACCTGTATCGAGCTGTGCTATTCCATTTCCAAGCTGTACTACTCCGTTTGAATATTCTTCAATTCCGTCTGTCAGCTTATCCATTCCGCTGCTATACTGAGATGCCATATCATCCAGCGTATCCTCGAGTTCTGATACATTTATCTTATCCTCAGATCCGAACATATCTGTTGTTGCAACAGTCATAGCCATATCAAAGTTGAAGCTCTCTGTATCGGCAGTCATTTCGAAATATTCAGGTATCAGCTCCTCATCCTCATCTATTCCAAGGCTCTCGGAAAGTCCCGGCATTCCGAGACCGATAACTATATATCTGTCACCGTCCGAAACAACTTTACCGTTCACTGCCTTAACATTGCTGAAATTATCGCTGTCGAGTACGAGTCCGGTAGCCATTGAGAAAGGAGTGTAGATATCTCCTTCTTTTGAATTGTTGATATAATCAAATCTTACCGTAACCCTGCCGCTCTTTCCTGCCAGCTCCTCAGCACTGATGTCCTTTCCGTCAAGCTTATAGCTTACCTTAACCTCTACAGGAAGCTTATCCTCACTTCTTCCCTGATAAACTATATCCGCACCATCAGCCTGCCAGGTCACCTTATTGCCATTAACCTCACAGGTTTCATAACCGTTCACGTTTTCTATATCCTTGAGTGACGAGTTGTCATCCAGTACGTCCTTTCCATCCGGATTCTTCAGCCATTCGTTTACTATGACATCAGAAACATTTCCTTCAGCATCTCCGAAGACATATACTGTTTCATCCTTCAGGGTCTCAGTCTCTGTCGAACCCTGCTTCTTCAGATTCTTTTCGGAAAATGTACCATCACTATCCATGGATTCACTTAAAATATTTACAAGTTCCTGTTCATCAGCTTCGAGAGCATCTGCCTCAATCTCACCTGATCCGATTGCTCCGGGCTCGGCTACCGCAGTCTTTACTTCTGCAGTTCCGCAGCCTGAAACCGAAATGAGCATTGATACCGCGATCGCATTTGCGAGCATTCTTTTATATAAATTCTTCTTAAACATTTTCATCATCCTCTCTGTATTTGATTTGGTACAAACGATACTTCTTTACGCTTACCGAAGCCCATCGACGTATGAACTATCAATCCGTCAAACAGTCTCAGTACGGCAGGAAGAAGAAGTATAACCGTAAACATGCTTATCACTGCTCCTCTTGCCATAAGTACGCATAAAGAACTGATCATATCTATCTTTGAATACATTCCTACACCAAAGGTTGCTGCAAAGAAGCTGAGTGCGCTGACTATTATAGAATTTATCGAGCCCTTAAGTGCCTCTGTTGCTGCAGCCGCCTTTTCCAGTCCTGCAATTCTTGCATTCTTATATTTGTTGGTCATGAGAATCGCATAATCTACCGTAGAACCAAGCTGAATGGTTCCTATTACTATGGATGCTATAAACGGAAGTGTTGTTCCCATATAGTACGGTATTCCCATATTTACAAAGATAGCCACCTCTATAACACCTACAAGGATTACAGGCAGTGACAGAGATCTGAATACGAAAAGTATTATGAGTCCTACCAGCAGTATCGATACTGTATTTACTGTACTGAAATCGTGATCTGTTATAGTTATCAGATCCTGAGTACATGGAGCTTCTCCTATCAGCATTCCCTTTGAATCATATTTATCAAGGATCTTGTTTATCTCTGCACATTGTCTGTTTACTTCATCTGTAGCCACCTTATATTCCGACAGAATGAACATAAGCTTATATTCACCGTCATCAAAGGTTTCCTTCAGCTTATCCGGTATCATTTCATCCGGAACCGCAGAACCCACCAGGCTGTCCAGACTGATAACCTGCTTAACGCCGTCCAGCTCAGACACTTCATCTGCGAAGCTCTTAACTGCCTTTCTTTCAAGGCCACTGTCCAGCATTACTATATGTGTCGAGTTCATTTCAAAGTTTTCCAGGAGTTTTGAGTTTGCGACTATACTCGGCAGATTCTCAGGAAGCGATGTATCAAGGTTGTAATAAACCTTGTTGTGTGCCTGTCCGTGATATGCCGGATAGATAACAGCCGCAGCAAGTATAAGGAAAATGTAGAAGTGCTTCACTACCCATCCGCTGACTCCCGAAAGATCCGGAAGCAAAGGTCTATGGCTTGTCTTTCTTATTGCACCCTCAAAGCAGAGGATCATTGAAGGAAGTATTGTTACACAGCAGATAACACCGATCACTACACCCTTTGCCATAACGATTCCGAGATCAAGTCCGAGAGTAAAGCTCATGAACATCAGTGCCACAAAACCAGCAACAGTTGTAATAGAACTTCCTACAACCGAGATCAGAGTTTCATTTATCGCCTCAGCCATTGCTTCATTCTTGTTATCATTTTCTTTCTTCTTATCCGAATAGCTGTGCCATAGGAAGATTGAATAATCCATCGTTACCGCCAGCTGGAGAACAGCTGCCAGCGCCTTTGTTACATAAGATATCTCACCGCCGACCACATTCGATCCGAGATTATATATGACCGCGAATCCTATCGATACCATGAAAAATACCGGTATCAGGAAGCTATCCATTGTAAATGTGAGGACCAACATGCAAAGTACAACTGCGATAAGTACATATACCGGAACCTCCTTATCACTGAGATTCTTCGTATCTACAACTATTGCCGACATACCGCTGAGAAAACATTTTTCATTCATAACTCCTCTCAGCTCTTCAATCGCTTTCATTGTCTCGTCGGCCGAAAGCGTCGTATCGTAAATGACCATGAGCAGCTTCGCGTCACCGTTTGACAGCTGACTGCGATACTTCTCCGGAATAAGCTGTTCAGGCATTCCCGTTCCCAGTGCCCCCTCCCAGAGGATACGTGTAACGTGAGGAACCTCCTTCATCTTATCCACCATTTCGGTAATTTCCTTATCCTTCATTCCTTCCACTACTACCATTGAGAAGGCTCCGGTCCCGAAATCCTTTGCCAGGATATCCTGTCCCTTCATTGTTTCTATGTCCTTCGGCAGATAGGTAAGGATATCATAGTTAGTCCTCGTATTGATGTACCCTATCACCGACGGGATAAGAAGCAGTAAGGCTATTATCAGGATCGGGATTTTCTGTCTCACTACCGTTTTTCCGAATTTTTCCATAATTGCCTCCATTAAGATGATCAGATTTTCCGCATAAAAAAACGGATGAAGAATACATTTAATACGCTTAAATGTTCTTCATCCGATAAAATATCACCGTAATCCGATTCTGTAATTAGACACAACACGGCAAATGTTTATTTTTTAGACAAATGTGGTCAAATGTATAAATTATTCATTCTTCTGTCCCGGCTGATATACAAATATCATCTTCGGTCCCTTTGATTTATGGGAAGCAATTAAGCTTGCCGGAAAATGGGATATCGTAGAATTAAACTGCGATACCATCTTGTTATACTTGAGTCCTGCGCCAACCAATTCATTTTTCGCATTATCATACTTTGTAAGAGCCTTGGAAACAGCCTCTTCCCCGGTAATTCCCGCCTCTTCGGCAGCAGGTCTTACGATCTGCATTCTCTCCTCTGCGTTCTTTACAACAAGCTGCTGAGAAGCGCTTGTCATTCCGATAGTCAGCAGCACCGACTGATCCTCAGGCATTTCAGGCTCTATACCCTTTTCCTTCAACGCCTTAACTATAATTCCGAGATTATGAGTCATATCCCACAGACAGGTATCAATATCGCTTCCCGCATCACGCGCCGCGAGATCCGCTTTATTTACCTTATTTACCGCTCTGATATATACATATCCCATACCGATTATCAGTATTACCGCAACTATATAAAAAATCGTAAGCATGTTCAGTCCCCCGTAATCCTATAAATATCTGATTTGACACTCTATATACAATCCTTTAAAATATATCACAAAGATTCTGATTTAACAAGAAAATGAGGGATCGATATGGCTGAAAATGAGGGATCGATATGGCTGAATCGACTATTACAAAAAGAGCGATCGCCGATAGTCTGAAGGAACTGACTCGTGCCAAATCCTTTGATAAGATCGGCGTCGTAGATATAACTGAAAAATGCGGTATAAACCGCCAGACCTTCTACTATCACTTCAGTGATAAGTATGAGCTTCTGAAATGGATCTACTATAATGATTATATACTTCCGAGCCTCGGAGATCTGAGCTTCGGAAACTGGGCAGAGAAGCTGACGGAATCGCTCAATGCTATGAAAAACGATTATGATTTCTGTATTAATACTATAAATCATACAAATGATTATCTGAAAAACTATCTGGTAGACATTGCGGAAAGCATTTTTACCGATGCTATTGGTGTTATGGATCATAACAATGAACTGGACGAGGAGCCTCTAAAATACTTCTCGCGCTTTTTCGCATACGGGCTCAGCGGTATAGTTATCGAATGGATGACAAAAAACGATATGGAGACCTCCCCCGAGAAGATTTCTGATATTCTGATCCAATTGCTCAAAGCATGCGAGACTGCAGCTCACGATGAAAATGTTACAAAATTGTTGCATAATTATTAATTGTGATGTAAAATATATGACTGTAGAGATGAAAAGCCTATGTTTCGAAGTCAATTAAGCATTTTTTTGTTGACGTTATGTCTACTAAATGTTATGGTATGAGATGAGTGTCAATGGCTTTTATTGACGTTTCTATGAATTTTTACACTGTTATGTAACCTAAAAAAGAGGTGAAATTAAAGAATGAAATTAAAGAAAATGACTAAATTCAAAAAAGAAATTAAGCAACGATTTGTTGCCGGAGCTCTTACTCTTGCACTCGCAGTTGCTGTAGTACCTGTTTTTCAGGATGGAGTTCCTGTTCTTGCCGATGAATCAATAGATGATATCGAAAAGGAAAAGGAAGAAATCGAGGAAAAGAAACAGGAAGCTCAGGCAGAACTGGACGACCTCAACGTTCTCAAAGACGATATTTCGGAAGTTATCGCAGGTCTTGATAACAGCATTGCCGATTATCAGCAGAAAATTGATAAGCTTGTATCTGAAAGAAATTCTATTCAGGCCAGCGTGTCAATTACAGAGAGCAAACTTCAGAATGCATACATTGCTGAGTCAAAGCAGTATAACGATATGAAAGAGCGTATCCGCTTCGCATATGAAACAGGTGATACAGCATATATTGATGCTCTCATGACAGTAAAGAATTATGATGATATCATAAATCAGCCTGAGTATGTTTCACAGGTTTCAAATTATGATAAGAAGGAACTTCAGAAGCTTGCTGAAATCGAAGCAGAAGTTGCTGCTTATGAAGAAGAGCTGAACGGAAAACTCGAGGAAGTTAACAAGCTTAAATCAGAAGCTGAAGAAGAGCAGGCTGCTCTCGTAGTAGTTCAGGACGAGAAGAAAGAAAAGCTTGCCGAATATAATGTTAAGATTAACGAAACAGAAGAGTCTATTGCAGAATATGAAGCTGAACAGGCTGCTCTTGATGCACAGATTGCTGCTATTCAGGAAGAAATGGAAAGACAGCGTCAGGCCGCTATAGAAGCTGCAAGACAGGCTGAAGCTCAGCAGATGACAGTAGATGACAGTATTCTTGCATATGCAAATGCTCCTACATATTCAGGCGGCGGATTAATTTGGCCGATGCCTGCAGGATATGGCGTAAGTTCAGGATTCGGTGCAAGATGGGGAGACTTCCACAGAGGTATTGATATTCCTTGCGATGAAGGATCATCCGTAGTCGCAGCATGTGGCGGTATCGTATCATTTGTAGGTGTATATCACTGGTCAACCGGTAATTCAGTACTTATCGACTGTGGTAACGGAATGACAAATATGTACTATCATCTTTCAGGTTTCAATGTAAGTCCGGGACAGGTTGTTAACGCAGGTGACGTTATAGCATTCTCAGGAAACACAGGAAACTCAACAGGTCCTCACCTTCACTTCGGTGTTATGATAAATGGTGAGTACTACGATCCTATGGGATTTTTCTAAAAGATATGAATCTAAAAAACGTTCGATCAGATTTGATCGAACGTTTTTTTAGGATATCCAAAGTTTTTTCGACTTATACCCTAAAGTTTGACCCTAAAAAAGTTTGGCAAACCCTAAAAAACTTTGGAAACCCTTTTTTTATTGCAATTAATATATCGCAGTTTTTTATTTCAATTAATTTATCGCATTGTATTTGTCGCGTTTTTCATGCAAGCCCCGGCGGATACTCTTTTCCATGGGCTCTTCTATAAGCAAAATATAATTCTTCTGTTGCAAGCGCCATCTTAGTAACAGAAAAGCTGCATTTATCCGGCTCCGGATAAATGTACCAGGTATCCTCCAGAGTATTCAGATCCACACAATCACCGAACTTTCCAAGATACTCATATTCTATATGACAGGAATAAAGCGATGGAACAGTCTTTATCATTTCAAACGGATCCCCGTCAACATCTGTTCCTCTTACGGTAAAACCGTTCATATCATGCACCATGGTTCCTGTTCCTAGACGGATAAACTTCTTTGCATTCGGAAGTGTGTCGACATGCACCGGAAGCTCTCCTGACGAATAAGTTCCTTCTTCAACTTCACGCCGTACATTTTCTCTCTCCCACTCATACCAGTCAGGAATATGTGAAAATACGGTCTCTCCCGATACTGCCTCAAGTTCTCCCAACTCTGTCATATTCCATTCTGCTCTGCAGGCATTGCATCTGAGTATCGTTCCTGAAGAAGACATCCTGTATTCCGTATTACATTTCGGGCATTGATAAAGAACCTTATGCAGCCCTTCGGCTCTGCCCTTATAGGTTATATGAATTCCTCTCTGCTTCTGCCATGCAAAATCATCATATTGGAACATTTCAACAATCTTACGATTTATCTCTTCCACAGGAGTTGTCCTTATGGTTTCTGCATCAAATATCTGTGTAAATTCCGCTTCCGTTGGTTTTACGCCTCTGTCATGAAGATTCCAGAACGGCGAATTAACATGATGTCCGTGACATATCAAAGTCACAACCGGAACCTTAAGAAGACGGCAGAGCTTTCCGAGCGATTCCGGAAGTACCGCAGTAGTACCACATAGAGAATATCTGGCTTCCGGATAAATAATAGCCACATCACCGTTCTTCACCGTCTGCATAAGCTGCTTTACGAGCATCGTATCATTCGTGAATTTGCGCTTACATATGCATCCCACGTCACGAAGGAGTTTCTCCCTTCCGATATATCCGTCAATTGCAACAACGTAGTTTGCTCTCCACGGAAAAATGGCCTTTGTTGCAACTTTGAAATCCATAAATGCATTATGATTACAAAGAAGAACAAACGGAGGCTTAAGTCCTTCCGTGTTTATCTTCTTCAGAATATTCTTATGCTTCTTCACGTCCGGTGCACTGAGGATATATGTAAGCGGTCTTAAATACCACTTGGTCCTGACCGGCGGAGCTTTCATATCAAATCTTTTAAAATCCTGCTTCATACCTTTATTCTGTATTTATGAAATGAGTGAACTACTCGACAATTATATTACCGAAATTTTTCGCTTAGCCATTCTAAAATCAGTCTAAATCCAGGTCTCTGCACGCCTTACTAAAATCCTGATAATATGTTACGCTTAAAACACGTTCATTTTTTCCGCTTGATTTAATGATCAGGCAGTCATTTTCCTTTTTGTTATAGTATATCTGCATATTCTGATCATTTTCATACATTCCTTCAACGAGGTTTTCCATAGATTCATATTTATAAGTCAGCTTCTTTGAAGCAGTGGCTATAGCCTGATCCGTCGAAACCCCAAAAAGCTTATAACGTCTGGTAAATATATTTACTCCGATCTTATATCCGTCCAGATAAATAATGTTCATATTACCATTACTCTTGACTTCAACACTGCCCTTGGTAAATATCGGAATATCTTTGATTGCTTCATTATTCTCCACAAATGTGGTTCCTGTTTCCGCAGCGATAGTAAAATCCGGAAGCGCTGCCATTGAGGAAATTTCCGCTCCGCTTGAATACATTATTTTATCAACTACTCTGTATCCGAAAAATACGAGCAGTATGGCAACCATAAGTGCTATAGCATTTCCGCAGAATTTCATGAGGAAATCAAGGAACTTACCTGAAGTTGAATACTTATCAATATTAGGCAGCTGAACCTCTTTCTGGTTGAGCACTGTTACATCCTCGCCCTTTGCGAGTGCTACCAGCTTACGAACAAGTTTCTGAATATGTCTTCCTAAGAACTTCTGGAGCATCAGAAGGATGACAACTCCGAATGATATTACGATAAGCCCCAGTGATTCTACTTCGATCAGTTTCAACTGTCTGATAAGAACACATACAACTATACCGTCGATAAGCAGCCTTAGAAGAATAAGTATGAAAGAGCCCAAAAAGGATTTTCCGACATTCTTGTTATATTTTCCTCTGTGTCCCTGCTTAACCTGATCTGTAAGCTTCTCCTTCGTCTTATCAGTATACTTCTTTACATATTCCGATATTACAAAATATATTACAATTGCAAGGATAAATTTTCCAAAATATGCACCGATCGAGCTGTGGTGTGCAAGTATCCATTTACTGATATCTTCCCACATAAATATTACACTGTCTTTGAAAGAATCGAACATTTCATTACCTCATTATTGCAAATTTAATTATTTCTCTAATATCACGAAATCAGATTGCACTGTTCTCAACATATGCATAGAGAGCGTCCTTAAGCTTCGGCATCATGCTTCTGCTCACCGGTACAACAGCATTTCCCTCCATGATGACCTCATTCTTTCCAAGTTTTTTCACCTTACCAAGTGAAATCATATAACCTCTGTGAGTTCTGAAGAACCCGTCACTCTTAAGTTCATTTTCATAATCGCCCAGATTATATCTTACAAGATACTCCGCATTAACCGTATAGACCATAATATACTGGTTTTGTGCCTCAAAATACAGGATATCACTTACATCCAGCAAATGTTCTTCACCGTCAACCTTTATAAGTATCTGCCTTTTCGAAGTCAGCTTATCCGAGACAAACCTGAGAACTTCCTTCAGCTTATCATCCTGGATAGGCTTCGTAAGATATCTGAGTGCATTCACTTCATATCCTTCAAGTGCATATTCCACATGTCCTGTAAGGAATACGATATATATCTTATCATTCATGTCACGTAGCTTCTTCGCCAGTGTTATCCCGTCCATTTCCGGCATTTCAATATCCAGAAATACCAGATCATAAGGTCGTGCTTCAAATGAAGCTATAAGCTCCTTTCCACCGGAAAAGCAGTCAACTACAACATCTAGACTATTATAGATTTTATCAATATGCTTTTTAATATCCAGTCGGAATCTCTCTTCATCATCACAAACAGCTATTCTCATAATAAATGCCTCTTTTTACCCCACACATCATTTAACTTTTCATTCTGCCCTGATTCAAAATACAACTGAATTCCGGGCAGACTTTCGATAATTATTATATCATTCCGCATAATCCGGATGCAACCTTACAGAATTCATTGTTAAACATTACATATTACAGATTTTAATAGCTGTTTACTATTTATTGTTTTACTCTATACTTTTCACAAAAAACACCTTTCGACCGACTTAACCAGCCATCGAAAGGTGCTTTTTGTAGTAATCTTTTTTTTGCAAAATCTTATTATATACAACTAATTTTATATGAATCATTTGCCGCAGGCTGCCTTCATGCTGCGTACATACTCTGCAAGCTTCTCCGGTGCTTCGCTGCCATACTGTGCAACTATCTTCACCATAGCAGATCCAACGATAACTCCGTCAGCGATCTTCGACATTTTCTCAGCCTGATTCGGAGTGCTGATTCCGAAACCGATTGCCGCAGGAGTATCTGTTACTTCCTTGATATGTCCGATGATTGCACCGAGATCTGTGGTAATCTCGCTTCTCACACCTGTTACTCCAAGTGAAGATACAACATAGATAAAGCCCTTTGCCTGCTCTGCTATAGTCTTTATTCTATCCTCGCTTGTAGGTGCGATCATTGATATGAAATCAATTCCGTACTTTGCTGCAGTCTCGTCAAACTCATGACGTTCCTCGAAAGGACAATCCGGAATGATTATTCCGTCTGCACCCGCAGCGCTTGCCTTCTCAAAGAATTTATCAGCACCATAGTGATATACAGGATTTGCGTATGTCATAAAAACTATAGGTGTATCAACTGTTTTTCTCAGTTCTGTCACAAGCTCGAATACCTTATCGGTTGTCATACCGGCTGAAAGTGCTCTGATGTCCGCCTCCTGAATAACAGGACCCTCTGCGATAGGATCCGAAAACGGAATTCCCACCTCGATAAGGTCAGCACCTGCTTCGGCAACTGCCTTAAAATTCTTCAGAGATGTTTCATAATCCGGATCTCCAGCCGTAAGAAATGCTATAAAAGCTTTCTTGTTTTCAAATGCATTTTTAATTCTGCTCATTTTCCACCTCTCATTTTTACCAAGTTGATTATCTGTTCTATCTTGTCATGGGATTTGACTCCGAATGACTCTTCAACCCCGGTCATTATATCGACCATATCGGGATTAATATCTTGAATTACCTTTTCTATATTATCCGGCGTTATTCCTCCCGCCGCCATAACCGGTATACTGACCGCATCTCTGACCTCTTTATAAAGCTCAGCATCAAGAAATGAACTGCGGCTCGCGGCGTTTTCCGGACCTCTGGCATCAACCAGAAGTATATCCGCTCCTGCTTCTTCAAATGTACGCCCGCACGCTCCGAAACCTTCTTCACCCGACTGCCGCTTTATCTCATCTGCACTGTTCGGAATAGTCTTGATCAATTTCGTTCCGACATCAGCGACCGCTTTCTTTACCGTGCTTATATCATCCGCAGTTTCCTTATAGTGCATCTGCAGATAATCGGGTTCCAGGAAATGTACCAGCTCCGTTAAACTTTCGCTGCTTCCGCCCGAAACGATCGATACTTCGGAATCAGAACCGTTCTCAGCCGCACATTTACGGAAGAAATCGATCAGCTCCTTTGCCCTTTCTCTGTCCAGATTCCAGGGAACCGTAACAGGATAATCGACAACAAATCCTATTATATCGACCCTATTCCGGATACAGAATTCAACATCCTCTTCCCTCATCAGTCCACATATTTTAATCTTAACATCTCTCATCCTATCACCTGATCCAAGGAAACTGAAGCAAGCTTCTTATAATACTCTATAGGGTCTTCAGCCTTCCAGATAGCTGTTCCGATAAGAACCGCATCGGCACCGGCACCAATCGCCGCCCTCACATCATCAACTGTCAGGATTCCGCTTTCGCTGATAAGCACTCTGTCCGGATTCTTCAGCTGTCCCGTGCTCATCATGTTGAGCGTCGTACTTACGGTTCCTCCGTCCTTCTCAAGCTTCAGGATATCCCTGTTGTTGATTCCCATCAGCGTTGCACCGAGTTCCTCGGCAAACAGCATTTCCTCTGCAGTATGAGTCTCAACCAGCGGTTCGATCCCTCTTTTGAGAGCGTAGCTGTAGCAGTCCTTCATTTCTTCTCTCGACATTACGCTGCACATGAGAAGCACTGCGGAAGCACCGTGCTCGATTGAAATATCGATTTCTTCCCTGGTCCTGATAAAGTCTTTTCTGAGAACCGGGATTGATACTCTCTCAACTATATCCGAAAGTAATTTCAGAGAACCGCCGAAATCTACAGGCTCGGTAACTACCGATATTGCAGCTGCCCCGGCCGCCTCTATCTCCGCCGCTCTTCGAACAGCTTCTTCCTGTGTAAGGAGTCTTCCCTCACCAGGAGATATACATTTAAAATCCGTAATGACCGGTGTTCCCGACTCCATCTTTTTTCTGATTATGCTTTCACGAAAACTTTTCATACTACTATCTATCCGAACTTACATCATATTTTTCATGCTGCAGTCCATCTATCTTGCTGCATACATTTCATATTACTGCGCATACTTGTTGGATTCTTCAACGAGCTCAGCAAGCTTCTTCTCTGCTGCTCCGCTGTCGATTATCTCTCTTGCAAGCTTGATTCCTTCTTCGAAATTCTCAGCCTTTCCGCCTACAACAAGTGCACCTGCGGCATTGAGGACTATAGCATCCTTTCTAGGTCCCTCTATCTCGCCTGAGAAAACTCCCTTGATCGTAGCTGCATTTTCTTCAGGAGTACCTGTCTTGATATCCTCGAGCTTGCAGCTCTTAAGTCCAAAATCTTCAGGGCAGATAGTATACTTCAGTATCTCGCCGTCCTTAAGCTCATATATCTTTGTCTTTCCGAGAAGTGAGATCTCATCGAGTCCGTCTTCTCCGTAAACGAACATTGCCTTTGTATAACCGATACGTCTTGCAACCTCTGAAACAGTCTCAAGCAGCTCAGGCTTGTAAACTCCGAGAAGATGTCTCGGTGCGAAAGCAGGGTTGATCAGCGGTCCGATGATCGTATAGAAAATCGTTTTGATACCGAGCTCACTTTCAGGAGGAAGAACCTTTCCCATAACAGGATGGAAAAGCGGTGCATAGATAAATGCGATCCCGATCTTCTCGATAAGTGCAGCTGCCTGCTCGTTGTTAAGATTGATATTTACGCCAAGCGCTTCAAGTACATCGGCACTTCCCGAAAGTGATGAAATAGATCTGCTTCCGTGCTTAGCGATCGGAATTCCTGCTGCTGCAGCAACAAGAGCAGTTGCCGTTGATATATTAAATGTACTCAGTCCGCCACCTGTTCCACAGGTATCCATCATCTCTGCTTCAACATTTGCCTTGATAGGAACACAGTTAGCTCTCATCGCATTTGCGAATGCTGCAAGCTCCTCAACATTTGTTCCCTTCATCAGAAGTCCAACCTGAAATCCTGCGATCTGAACCGGTGTAACCTCATCAGCCGCTACAGCTCCGATAAATTCGGAAATGTCCTCTGCTGTAAGCTCTACATTATTAGTTACCTTTGCTAAAATATCCTTATACATTGCTTTAAAACCTCATTTCTCAAAAAACCGGATTTACCGGAAAGCTCATCCGGTAAATATAACCCTTAAAAAAATATTACTCATAAATCTCCACGCCGCGGTAACGTGCGATTGCAGCAACGTCCTTGTCGCCTCGGCCGGATATAGTGCAGACAATGATCGAATCCTTCGGCATTGTTGGTGCTATCTTCATTACATGTGCAACTGCATGTGAGCTCTCGATTGCCGGAATGATTCCTTCTTCTCTTGAGAGGAACTCAAATGCTTTTACAGCTTCCTCATCAGTTATCGGAACATACTCAGCTCTTCCGATTGAAGCGAGATATGCATGCTCCGGTCCGATTCCCGGATAGTCAAGTCCTGCTGAAATAGAGTATACCGGAGCGATCTGTCCGTACTCATCCTGGCAAAAGAGTGACTTCATTCCGTGGAAGATTCCCATAGAACCGTTAGCCATTGTAGCTGCATTCTTCGGATTATCAACTCCGAGACCGGCAGCCTCACATCCGATAAGTTTTACGCCTTCATCCTTGATATATTCGTAGAAAGAACCGATTGCATTGCTTCCGCCGCCGACGCAGGCTATAACAACATCCGGAAGCTTTCCCTCTGCCTCAAGTATCTGAGCACGGCTTTCCTTACTGATAACCGACTGGAAATCTCTTACTATAGTTGGAAATGGATGCGGTCCCATTACAGAACCGAGTACATAGAGTGTATCGTCAACTCTGTTGGTCCATTCGCGCATAGCCTCATTTACGGCATCCTTCAGAACCCTTGTTCCTGTTTTAACTGCATGCACCTTGGCACCGAGAAGTTCCATACGAAAAACATTCAGAGCCTGTCTCTCAGTATCCTCTTCTCCCATGAAGATCTCACATTCCATATCCATAAGTGCCGCAGCTGTTGCTGTTGCAACTCCGTGCTGTCCCGCACCTGTCTCGGCTATAACTCTGGTCTTGCCCATCTTCTTTGCGAGAAGAACCTGACCGAGTACGTTGTTGATCTTGTGTGAACCTGTATGATTCAGATCCTCTCTCTTCAGATAAATCTTTGCACCGCCGAGATCTCTCGACATTTTTTCCGCATAATAAAGAAGTGACGGACGTCCGGCATATTCGCGGTTCAGCTTATCCAGCTCCGCAACAAATTCAGGATCATTCTTATAATGCTCATATGCCGCCTCAAGTTTATGGATTTCGTTCATCAGAGTTTCTGGAATATACTGTCCTCCGAATTCTCCGAAACGTCCTACTACTTTGTCTGAATAATTAGTATTTTCGCTCATATCTTCTTACCTTTCTTTTCCATATATACAAACTCCAGCTCATCACTGATAACTTTGCTGTCATATATTTCATATCCGCATTTTTTATACAGGGAAATGTTATCAATACTCCTCGTACTTGTAAAGAGTTCATATCTTTTTCCCGGATAATATTTTTCTATTTCCGAGAGAAGCGTCTTCCCGTATCCCCTTTTCTGTCTGTCAGGATGAACCATCAGCTTTCCTATATACAGGGTACCGTTTTCTTCGTATGCACGTACCGAACCGATTATCCTGTTTCCCTCAACCAGCTTCAGAACAGTTCCCCTTTCAAACTCTTCTTCAAGTTCTTCAAGTGTTTCTCTGAGCGGAGGGATGTCTCTGTTCTTAAAGAGATCGGCCTCACTCTGATATGCGAGATACTGAAGTTTCAATATCTGCCCGAGGTCCTCTCTCTCTGCCTTGGAAATGCAGCACATTTCTTCATCCGTCTCTCTTACGATACCGACAAACCTCTTCATCTTCTCGATGTCTTTAAGCTTATCTGTTTCCACTCCGGAGCTTACATCCAATCCATAGGGATGTATATTTTCAATTGCCGACTTAGCATTATCCGGTCCCAATCCGCCTGCCAAAATGTATGGCCTGCGTATCTCCTTCAGCTTGTTCCAGTCAAAAGTTTCACCCGAACCTGTTCCGGAATCGACCAGTACAAGATCTGCCACCGAAGCATCTATTTCCGAAATATCATGGATCTTATTTATATTGAATGCCTTGATGATTCTGATCTTATCTCCTGAAGTTTTATCTGATTCTGACTTGTCCGCTCCCGGCTTGTATGCTTCATAATTTTCATCTGAACTTTTATCATACGAAGCATCCTCATTGCCGCATATCAGCTGTCTCAATTCTTCTATATAAATGTTATCTTCATCACCGTGAAGCTGTGCTATATCGATGATTCCTTCATTAAGAAGCTCTGCCACAAAGGAAACATTTTCATTAACAAAGACACCAACTGCTTTGATCTCCCGACTGAGCTTTTCTTTCAGCTTTGCTGCCGTTTCCTTATTCACATACCGATGACTGAAATCCGCAAATACAAATCCTATATAATCGGGACGAAGTGCATTTGCAGCTTCAATATCTTCTATTCTTTTTAAACCGCAAATTTTAATCTTCGTCATCAAACATCAATCCTCAAACTTCAAACTTCAATCACCAGGTATCAAACTTCATGTTTCGATCATCAAGCCTCAAACTTCAATCACCAGGTACCAAACTTCATGTTTCGATCATCAAGCCTCCAGCTTCAATCCGAATTCTTCAGTTCACGGATGAGTCCTGTCTTATCCGGGCTTCTCATCAGCATTTCTCCGATAAGCACCGCATCGGTTCCGTTATCATAGAGTGCTTTTACATCGGCAGGTGTCATTATACCACTTTCCGATACAAAGATTATATCTTTCGGAACTCTATCGCGAAGTCTTATGCTGTTTGTTATATCAACTGTAAAATCCTTCAGATTCCTGTTATTTACACCGACTATCCTGGCACCTGCGGCAAGACATCTTTCAACCTCTTCCCCATCATGCGCCTCGAAAAGACAGGAAAGACCGAGCGAATCCGCTGTCTCGAAATATTCCTTCAGCTCACTATCGCTGAGTATCGCTGCTATAAGAAGTACTGCAGATGCTCCAAAAAGCTTTGCCTGATATATCATATAAGGATCGACTGTGAAATCCTTTCTGAGAACCGGGATACTCACTTCTCTCGTTATAGCCTTCAGATATTCGTCAGAGCCTTTAAATCTCTCCGGCTCCGTGAGACATGATATTGCATCGGCGCCGGCCGCTTCATATTCCTTAGCTATCTCAAGGAAAGGAAACTCCTCTGCGATAACTCCCTTGGACGGGGACGCCTTCTTAACTTCGGAAATGATTGAAAGTCCCGGTGCTTTGAGCGCCGCTTCAAAAGGATAAGCAAATCCTCTTAAATGTTTTTCTGCTAAAGCTATACTCTCTGCCTGCAGGCGCGCCTTCTCAGGAGAAAAATCTTTCATCTCGG
Organism: uncultured Lachnospiraceae bacterium; assembly: GCA_946405625.1. GTDB lineage: Bacteria > Bacillota > Clostridia > Lachnospirales > Lachnospiraceae > Eubacterium_Q. The sequence goes on from CAMJHQ010000027.1 coordinate 30,050, forward strand.
CTTCTATTCTTGACCTTGTACTGTTTGCCAAATCTTCCAGGATCATCTGTTGCTAACCTCAATAATCTTCTCAAGTGTTTCCGTTGCTTTTCCGCTGTCGATAAGCTCTGCGGCAAGCTTGATTCCTTCTGCCATGGAATCTGCCTTTCCGCCTATATAAAGTGCCGCACCCGCATTAAGAAGTGTAGCATCTCTTTTCGGTCCCTTCTCTTCACCACTGAGAATGGCTCTCGTAATGGCTGCATTTTCCTCAGGGATTCCGCCTACCAGATCATCCTTCGAGCATGTAGTAAATCCGAAATCCTCAGGCTTTACAACTGTAGTTCTGTACCATCCGTCCTTAATCTCGCAGATCCTTGTAGGCGAACTGAGTGATATCTCATCCAGCTTATCTGTTCCATATACAACCATTCCTCTCTTTACTCCGAGGCTTACAAGAACCTGTGCCAGTGGCTCAACCAGATATTCATCATATACTCCGAGGAGCTGCATGGTCGGTTTTCCCGGATTTGTAAGAGGTCCGAGAATGTTGAATACTGTTCTGAATCCAAGTTCCTTACGGATAGGACCTACATACTTCATTGATGTATGATACTTCTGAGCAAAGAAGAAGCACATTCCAGCTTCCTTCAGAAGCTCTATACACTTCTCAGGCTCCTGCTGAATGTTTACACCAAGAGCTTCCAGGCAGTCAGCGGTTCCGCACTTTGAAGAAGCTGCTCTGTTTCCGTGCTTTGCGACCTTCATTCCGCCTGCTGCGGCAATGATTGCAGATGTAGTTGAGATATTGAAGCTGTGTGCGTTATCTCCGCCTGTTCCAACGATCTCGAAAACATCCATTCCTGTCTCAACCTGAATAGCATGATCTCTCATAGCTGCCGCACAGCCTGCGATCTCATCTCTTGTTTCAGCCTTTGCACTCTTTGTTGAGAGAGCTGAAAGAAATGCTGCATTCTGAGTAGGAGTAGTCTCACCACTCATAATCTCGTTCATTACTGTGTAGGCCTCATCATATGTAAGGTCCTGCTTGTTTACGATCTTCTCAATAGCTTCTTTAATCATCTTAACACCTCCTGATGATTGAATTATTACATTTGCATTCCGCTTCGCTGCATGCTCATGATGCGGATTCGCCAAAGTCACATATCTGTCATATTCATATCACGCACATTCGCATTTCGCTTCGCTGCATGCTCATGATGCGGATTCGCCAAAGTCACATATCTGCCTTCGGCAGATATATATGAGTTAATGCATAATGTTCATGCATGCAAGCATGCGAACATATGCATTAACTCATACATATGCTCCGCATATGTGACTTTGGCTCATTTAACGCACAAAGAACGCCCTTAGCCTAAGAACTCTTAGACTAAGGGCGAAATATCTAATTCCGTGTTGCCACCTTAATTCAGAAACTCCACTTATTTTGTGAAATCATCTGCACTCTGCAAGATACTCATCTTATCAAATATACTTTTGATACGAATCCATATCTCAGCCGTCTTACGCGCGGCTTACGTAGCAGGCTACTAAACTACTTGTTCGCTGCTCCCTCAGTGGCCCATCTGTAAGGACGACGCTGCAGGGTTCTCATCATCCCCTACTCTCTGTAATGCACATTTCCAAACATATCTCCACGTCACAGGTTTAATACGTTATTCAAATATAGTCAGATTTTAATTCGATAAATTATAATTGTCAACAATTTTTTGTATATATGATGCACACAAATAAAATATATAAACATCTTTGTGCTTTTAAAAAATGTTTCCTTTATTCAAATGTAAACATTTTATAATTCGCATTGCTCTCATCATCATGAGCACCGATCATAAACTCAGCATACGAAATAACGACTGTATCGAAATCATTTTCAAGAATATACTTTTTTAAATCAAAATCCTCTTCACAATCTCTTAGTACAATCGGTTCCACACGATGAACACCTAATGCCAAAAACGGAGCAACCACATTATCATAAGAGTCACAAAGCAGAAGTATATTTCCACTTTCGATTTTGTTATTTACAGTACCGTATCTTCGATATGAATAATGCCAGCTTGGGCCTCTCCCGGTTGATTGATAAACATCTTCGTTAATAAAATAATCAAATGTATCAGTCTTACTTTTTTTGGTATCAGGCTCAAAAATAAAGCTTGTATCATAATTAGGCTTCAATTCCGTGTAATCATCCAGTCCCACATAAGATTCGGATAGCAGTGCTCCCTGTTCACCCAGCCAGCAATTTTCCCATTCATTCACACTAAAATTCTCAATATCCAGTAGTGAAGTATCGATACTGTATCCATAATCAGCATTTAATTTATCTGCTATTTTATTTGAAGCCCACAAACCTGCTTTGACCGTCCAATGATGATCGGTTCTGTAAAACAGGTCTTCGCATGAAATGTTTTCCAGACGCATATTATCTCTAAGATCAATATAATCAATACCTGCATCATTGATTCTTTTTAAAAATTTATCTGCATTTCTGTTACAATATGAATCATATCCAAAGTTATCATAAAAAAATGTATCATCATTATACTTCGTGGGCTTATTGACATATAACAATCCCACATTGTTTTCTTTCAAAAACTCATTGAATGATATTAATTCATTATATTCATAATCTGTTGAAGTCTCATTAGCCGGACTTACTATATACTTATCATCTGTTATAAAGACTCCTCTATCACCATAATAACTATTTACCTGAAGTATACTCAGAAATCCTCCGTTAACATCTAAAAATACATGTCCATAATGGCCAATAACAAGTTTGCCTGTTATAAAAAACAATAACAGCAACGCCGCAAAAGTCAATTTTATTTTATTATTCTTCATATTCACACCTAAAAGTTCCCATATAAAAATGGATTGTTCTGTCCTGATACTATAAATGAAATTGCTAATACAAACCCAGCTACTGCAACCAAGCAATAGATTAAATCATATATTGTTTTTAATGCCTTTCTGTTCTCAAGCTTATTTTCAATATACGGAACAACAGGGAAACAAAAAATAATAGCAGCTATAATAAACACACAATAATCACTTAATAACAAGAATGCTCTTTTATCTGCAATATGATTTGATGTGCCATTTAACATCTTAATTATGTAAGAAATACCGTACGAAGCATCCTTTGCTCTGAACATAACCCATTCAAAAATGATAAATACCAGGACCAAAATTCTATATACGCTTTTTCCAAATATAGTTTTAATCCTATCAGAAATTTTTACTATTCTTTCAAATGAAATCAGGATAAAATAACCCATTCCCCAAATTATAAAATTCCAGGCCAGTCCATGCCACATACCCGTAAGAAACCACACAACAAACAGATTAAAGAATGTCTTATACTTCCCTTTTCTCGAGCCACCGAGCGGAATATAAACATAATCCCTAAACCATTCACTTAACGATATATGCCATCTTTTCCAGAATCCAGAAACCGTTTTCGTCATATATGGATAATTAAAATTTTCTTTGGATTTAAAACCTAAAAACTCCGTAATGCCATTCGCCATATCAGAGTATCCGGAAAAATCATAAAAAAGCTGAAGTGAAAAACAAATCGCTCCAAGCCATGCGTAAATTGTTGACAGATTGTCCACAGATGTACTAAATATTTCTTTAACAATTTTAGCCAAAACATCAGCTATAACAATCTTTTTACAGAATCCGACAGAGAATTTAAATATTCCCGAAACTCTATATTTCCATATATCTTCTTTATCTTTTATCTTTTCAAAATCGCTGTATCTAGCTATCGGTCCTGATTGAAGCTGCGTAAAAATTGATAGATACTGCACATCATGTAACGGATTATCATCCAATGTTATTTTTTCATAATATACATCAATAAGATAAGAAATTGATTTAAATGTTAAAAAAGATAAACCAAGCGGCAATAAAACAGATTCTTTAAACGTCCCTAAAAATTTAAATCCTGTCAACATGCCAACATTAAATATAATACCCAAGAAAAATAATAATCGTCTGTTCTTATTATCCTTATTTGCTATTTTTCTTCCAATCAAAACATTTAAAAATATGCAGATGGCAAAAAAGAAAAGATGATTTATATCACATACAAAATAAAAAAGATAACTAGCTATCAGTAATACAACATCTTTAGCAATTCCTTTAAAAATCAAGGATGCTATTAACACAACCGGTAAAAACATAAAAATAAAATCCAGATCAGTAAAACCGGAAAAATGCATAAAATTCATATTGTTTAAAATTCCTTTCCTCTTTCAACTTCTCTGAACAGAAGTCCAAAGGTTCCCGGACCGCAGTTTGCCGCAATGGCAGGTGATGCCTGAAGGAAGAAGATTTCATCGAATTCTACCTTTTTCTCAATCTGCTCTCTGATCCAGTCCATCTCACGTTTTGTTATACCCACATAGGTTACGAAGAGCATCCTCTTATCAATCCGTGATGGTGTCCTGAGAGCTTCATTAATGTATTTCTTCCAAGCATCCTCTCTGGATCCGACATGTATCCTTCCGACCTTCATATTTCCTTTCTTCAGGACTACAACAGGTCGAAGCATAAATGACTTTGTAATATTTGCAATCCGCTGACTTACCTGTTTTGTTCTTGCAAGGAAATCCAGATTGTCAACGATAAAGCTTGTATGTATAAGTTTTTTCTCACGTTCAAGTCCTTCAAGAATTTCCTGAACGCTCTTTCCTTCTTCTGCCATCCTGCACGCAGCTATCGCCATAAGTCCCTGTCCGCTCGAAAGATGCTGCGAATCCACTACCGATACATTTTCGAAAGCAGCTGCCGCTTCCTTGGTTACAGGATATCCGCTATGCTGAATAACACTTGAAATTGAGATATGTACGATATTATTAGCATAAGCCATTTTATCAGCAAAGAAGCTTTCAACTTCTTCTATTTCAGGTGCCTGCGGCTGAACTATGTTATCCGGCTTCTGCATATACTTCAGAACGCCTCTGGTATCAATATCAACTCCGTCCTTGAATACACCTTCCTTAGTAACAACCTTATGTGGAATAACAGAAATATCATATTTCTTCCTTATCTCGTCCGGGAGATCGGCAACACTTTCAGTTGTTATAACAACCTGCTTTTTGCTCTGACTCTTATTCATCCAGGATATAGTCTCTTCCAAGATTTCTCCGTTATCGCCTGTAACGAAAACCAGATTCGACGGAAGTGCTTTCATAAGCTCCGATTCAAGCTCCGCACCGGTTACAGGTTTTGTCAGATAACCGTCAAAGCCTTCCTTCTGATATAACTGTCTGCTTTCCTCATCCGCATTTGCCGTAAGTATTATAACCTTTGCTTCCTTACTGACACCGCCGACCTGATTTCTGATTCTCTTGAAGCACTCTATTCCGTCCATTCCCGGCATCAGATGATCCATAAAAATCACATCATACTTCGAATTAATAGTCTTCTTAAGTGCAGCTTCGCCGCTTGATACAGTATCTATCTGAACCTTAGTATCTCTGAGAAGCTTTGATACCACCAGAAGATTCGATGCATTATCATCAACAACCAGAACCTTCGCTTCCGGAGCCTCAAACTTCTGCTTATAACCTATGAGCCTGTTGATCGAATGTTTCTTCTCCAGATCAACCTCACCTATAAGCTTTTCGCCTGATATTCCCTGCGGAATCTCTATACTGAAGGTCGATCCCTCCATATAAACGCTGTTTACCTTTACCGTTCCGCCCATAAGGTCTACAAGGCTCTTTACTATCGCAAGTCCGAGTCCCGTACCCTCTATATGCTGGTTATCTCCTTCATCAACTCTCTTAAATGCAGTAAAGAGATAAGGAATGTCCTCTTTCTTTATTCCTCGGCCGGTATCAGTTACCGTATAAACTATAGTCTGCTTATCTTCCACTCTGTGTCCGCACTGAACAGAAAGAGTTACAGAGCCTTCCTTCGTATATTTAATAGCATTATTGATCACATTTATGAGTATCTGCTTGATCCTGACCTCATCTCCGATAAGTTCCGCCGGAACATCGGGTGCGACATTCACATGAAATTCCAGCTTCTTATCCTTCGCTCTGAGCCAAAGCATTCCGACAAGCTCTGACAGCATATCCCCCGGATTATATGGTGCGATATTCAGCTGCATACTTCCGGATTCAAATTTAGACATATCGAGAATATCATTGATCAGACTGAGCAGCATCTTACTTGCCGAACGTATATTGGCAGCATCCTCTGCTACCTCATCGGAAATGTTTTCTCTGAGGATCATTTCATTAAGACCGATAATCGTATTTATCGGAGTTCTGATCTCATGACTCATACTTGAAAAGAAACGCCCCTGCGAAGCGTTGAGCGCTTCAGCTTCAGCCTTATGCTTCTCGGTTCGTATGCTTTCCCTGATATAAAGCTTTATCTCAAGTCCGACCATCAGGCTTACCGCAGTGCCCGTAAGAAGCAGTGCGATAAGTGAATAGAAATGTGCCATCATATCCGTATTTTGAAGTATCCACTCAGGATGTGTAAACCCAAGATAATAACATACCACCGCTAAAATCGCTTCAGCTATAAGGAAGAAAACCTTCGTCTTTCCGGCGAGAATCATGCTCATAAACAGCACTGAAAAAAGGAACCATACCGGTGCATCACCGTATACACCTCCTCCCCAAAAGAAGGTCATCGGTACATAAACAAACCCCATCAGTATCGATTCAATAATAGATGCAAGCCTTATCTTATTATACTTAACAGATAGAACCGCCAAAAAAATGGTAAATATAAATCCGACCACAAGAAGTATGGTATTAAGATAAGATGTATCCGTAAAAACCACTTCAAGAATAGTGATAAACATCGCAACGAGCGTAATAAAAACAGTCAGGACATACAGCCTCTTCCTGATATGTGTATTTTCATCATACAGTTTATCCCTCAGTTTATCTAAATTCATACGTAAACTGCCCTCCCAGATATCACGGACATATATATAAACTTAAACCAATAATCATGATCATTCTTCCGGTAAGAATTCAAGAATTTCATCATCTTCATCAGAAGTATTCTCTCCGATTTCCGAACCATATACGGAGTCTTCTCCTTCAGCCTCCGTTACCGCATCTGCTTCCACACCGCTGCCTTCTGCAGCATCACCGAAACCCGTGCCTCGAACCGCAGTTCCGACAACACCCAGTATTCTCACCAGTTCTTTCATAACATCCTCATGATGTTTTTCTATATAATCTCCTCTATTCTCCTTAGCAGCCATTTCAAGTTCGCGTGCTCCGTCAGAAAGTTCAAGGAAACCGTTCATTTTGGAAGTACTCTTAAGTGAATGCACAAGAATCGCATAATTAGCATAATCCTTTTCATCACGGTATTTATTCATCTCATCGAGTCTTTCCCTCATATCGGTTAAAAACTGTTCGAGAAGAGTCTTATAGAAATCCTTGTCATTCTGACAATAATGAAGCCCGGAAACCGTATCAACTCCGGCAGCCTCAAGAATCGAAATAAAATCCGAACTATCAGTCCCGTCATCTCCTCCGGCACTTTTAACCGTACTCTCAGAATCCATTGAAGCTGATACATCCTCACCGTACTCTATCTCAACTTCGTCATTTTCATAAGTGATCAAATGTTTCGGCAGTGCTTTCTTTATCGCTCTCTCAAGCTCTTCTATTTCAATCGGTTTGCTGACAAAACCGTCAAAGCCCTCATCAAGAAACATTTTCTTTGCAGTACTCATTGCATTTGCCGTAAGTGCAATAACCGGTATTTCTTTATTGACTCTTGCGGCATCCGCCTTGATGCGCTTCATTGCCTCGATACCATCCATACCGCGCATCATATGATCCATAAATACCACATCGAAATCCATATTCTTACACAGCTCGATCGATTCAGGTCCGGAAGCCGCCGTTGTTACAAGCATTCCGTATCTCTTGAATATACTTCTGGCAACGGTAAGATTCATAGGCTCATCATCAACAACCAGAGTTTTTACGCCCTTAAGCATCATACGTTCCCGAACGATAACATCTTCGTTATCCATATTGAGAATCGTGGTAACAGGGAAACAGTAGAAAGGTTTCTCAAGAATCCTTGCATGCGAATTCTCCGGCAGCTTAAATGGACTGTCCGCAACCACGGCAACGATCATGGTCTTTGCAAGCTCTTCAAGAAGTTCCTTGCAATCCATATACTCTTCTTCCGCGACAAAAAGATGCGTAAGATTTACCGAATCGGAAAGTTTCTTCAGATTCTCCGGATTATCCACCCTATGCATCTGTATACCAAGGCCGCTCACTATATTGAGAACCATTGAATTATAATACTCTCTTACGTTTGGATGAGGATATTTATCGAAATGTAAGAATGCTCCTACGCACAACCTATCTCTTTTCTTAAGTGACATACAGCTTGAAGGATCTATCACCTTCTGCGGAATACTGACATGAACAGTAGTTCCCACATCGGGCTTACTTGAAAGCGTCATGAATCCCCCAAGCTCGGAAACAAATCCCGATACTATCGACATACCGAGTCCGAGTCCTCCGCCCGAACGGGTTCTTCCGGAATCAACCTGATAGAAGCTTTCGAATATTCGTTCTGTTTCCTCTACTGTCATTCCTATACCCGTATCTGTTACCTCGATCCGAAGATTTACTCCGTAATCCTGAGGTTCGGAGGTGATACGCACATATACACCGCCTGCCTGAGTAAACTTAAGACCGTTTGAGATAAGAGCCTTAAGTATCTTCTTCAGTTTATTTACATCCGTATTCATAACTGACGGAATAGCCGGATCTACATCTATGATAAGTTCAAGCTCCGGAGTTTTATAAGCTCTTATTTCGGTTACCAGATCATTAAGAACCGAAGACAGCATATAATCTTCTGAATTAAGTGCAAGATCATCCCTGTCTATCTCAGAATAGTCGAGAATATCCCCTATCTGCTCCGATACTCTGTGGCCGGCATCTCTGACTTCTTCCATATCTCTGCGGATGTCCGGATTTGTTTCCTTGTCTATGCATATTCCGGTCAGTCCTATTATGGCATTTACCGGAGTTCTCAGCTCATGCGAAACATTTGCAAGGAAATCATTCAGTCTCTTAGTTGAATCAGTAAGGCTTTCGACCTCTTCCTTGGATTTATTGAGAAGTCCGCTCCATCTGTCGATTATCGCCCTTGAGAAATGGCATATCATGAATATCATGGCAAGATGAAGAAGTATCCTTGTTATCATCAGAACATCAAATTTGACGCCATTCAGAAACATCTGAACGATCTCATATGTCATCGTTGCATAATAAGTAAACTGACATAGAGATATAAGCCCTTTGATACCTGACAAGGTATAAAAGACAAGGAGTACGGCCATTACAATAGCCAGATCAAATGTACTGCTTTCGTGGATTCCGTAAAAGAAAAATGCAGTCATAAGAAGAATCGAATATGTCCATATTTTTGCATAATGAGACATATTATTTCTGACATGTATGCCCCAGCATGAGAGCACGCCAATAGCAAGCAGAAAAAGCGCCCATCTTTCCCAGTGAAGAAGAACAGCTTCAATTCCGAGCACAATTGCAAAAGCAGTAAATGTTATGAGGATGATCAAAGTTGAATTCTGAGCTAATTCTGTATTATCATCTCTGCCGTTCATATAAAAATCCTTTCAAACTATCTGCTAACAGGTCTCTCTCCCATAGAAACAAGGCTTGCTTCATAAGTGATCTTAAGCTTATTTCCTTTTTCTTCATACCATTTATTTATAAGATTATCCGCAACCATATTATATGAATCTTCCCTGACCTCTGTCAGAAAAACAAAATATTGATTGTTGCGGCCCCTCATAAAAATGTCCGATTTACGAAGAGAATCTTTGATGTGATTACCGAACTCATCACACATTTCATTATAATATGCATCATCAATCTCAGGATTCTCATTTATAGTAAAGAGAATCTTGCAGGCAGTCCTGCTGTTTCGGAGATTATATCTCATAACATATCTGTATACATAAGCAAATACATCCTTGTCGAGCTGAAGCGCAACATTCGGGATTGAACGTTCCCCGAGTATCTCGGAAATGGTATCTATATCCATCATACCACTTATATCATCATCTGCATTTGCCGCATCGCTATAAAGAAGGTAACCGTGTTTGCCGTTCTTCTTTACGTTATAGAGTGCCTTGTCCGCCAAAGCCAGCAGCATTTCATAATCAGTTCCGTACTTAGGAACCAGGACTCCGCCCACAGAAACGCCGAGAGGAATATCCATATCCTCGCCCATAAGCCTCTTTGCTTCAGCAAGCATCTGTTCATTAAGCCTTTCTGTAAAATCCCTAAGCTGATCTTCCGTCTCATATCCGTATACAAATGCCGTAAATTCATCTCCTCCAACACGGCCGGCCCGGCTTCCTTCAGTGATATTTGCATTTATTATATTTGCAAATGCAATAAGAACCTTATCGCCCATATCATGTCCGTAGATGTCATTTACCAGCTTAAATGAATCCAGATCTATCATCATAAGCATTCCTGAGTTTGTACTGCAATACTTCGAAAAAACAACTCCCGTTGCGCCCTTGTTAAGAAGGCCCGTGAGCTGATCGATGGATGCTTCACTCTTGAGATTCAGCATCTCATCTCTTTTGGATACAATACTCTTTATTCTCATAAGCAGAACATCCGGGTTAAACGGCTTTCTGATATAATCTGAAACTCCCATCTCAAATCCTCTGCTTTCAGAGCCGACCGCCTCATCGGCTGTAAGGAAAATGACCGGAATTTCTTCTATATCCAGTTCCTTCTCCTTCTCTCTCAGACGGGTAAGTGTCTCAAAACCGTCCATTTCAGGCATCATAATATCAAGCAGAATAAGATCGGGCCTATTTCCTTCACCGATATAATTGATCAGTGCTTTTCCCGACTTAAGACAGGTAACTCTCATCTGATTTTTACTGAGAATATGACCTGCAATCTTGAGATTAGACATATCATCATCTACAACAATAATCCACTTAGCCATAAATACCCTCCGCATGACTTCGTATAAAAAACGAAAAGCACCTCTCTCGGGGTGCTTTTCTCAGCCGGCATACAGGCCGGACAATTACCTTAATCCATATCAACAACTGCCGCGTAATATCTTGCACCTTCTTTACTGGTCTCAGATTCTCTCTTCTGATATATATCATCATAATTTGCGATCATAAGATCGACGATATATTTGGAAAGTGCCGATGATTCAACATACTCACGCAGCGCATATATAACCTGTTCTTTGGACATACCGTCACGGTAGGAACGTATTTCGGCAACCGCCGAGAAAATGTCCGCTACTGCAATGATACGTGCTCCCATTGGGATATCATCCGCCTTAAGTCCGAATGGATATCCATAGCCGTTAAGCTTCTCATGATGGAGTGCAGCCCATCTTCCTATCTGCTCAAATCCGGTTATGTCCTTCAGCAGAAGTTCAGTATAATATGCATATTCCTTAACTATATTAAATTCTTCATCAGTAAGCGCATCCTTCTTCTCAAGTATCTTCTTCGGAACCTTGAGCTTACCGATATCATGTATATATCCGGCAACCATCATCATCTTGCATTCATCTTCGGACATACCGAGAATTTCGGCAAGTCTTACAGCTGTAGCTGCAACACCTGACGAATGCATTGCCGTATATTGGCTTCTGAAGTCGATTATTCTCGACATAAACTTGGCTATCTCGATCAGCTGATCAAGCGTAACCACATTTGCATTTGATATTGCATTAAGACATATCTCAGGCTGATGAAGCAGCTCGAGCCACACAAATTCCTTGCTTGATGTTCTGAGAAATGCTTCCACAACTTCAGAATGTATCTCTTCATCCGCATAATCCGAAATCGTATCACATATATCCTCTGACTGATTAAGTGCAGCCGCATCAGGATCTATAAGCATAGATATCTTATCTGCAAGATATATGATCTCTGCAAAAATCGCTTCCTTTGAAAGCTCTGCAAATGCCGGTCTTTCCGCAAAAGGAACCTGATATGCTGACAAAATATCCTTGACAAACTTCATGTTTGCAATGTCACCTATAAGGCTTATTCCCGCCTGACTCATTTCACTGAGTGTATATTCACCCACCTCGCGTTCAGGCATGATGACCGAACCCATATCGTGCATCAAAGCACCATAAATGATTTCCCTTCTGTCATCAAGGCTATACCCCATTTCATCAGCTATTCTCCATGCTACATAAGCAACCTGCTGATGATGATTTTCAATCTTCGGGCTAACAAGATTCATGGCTCTTCCGAAGCATCTTGCGAGATCCCGCATATTAGTAATTGCTTTCTCCATATGGCTTCCTCCCCAAAGTACCCCTTTTTAAAAAACCTTTGACGTTATTATACCATATAGGATTCTCAAATACTATTTTCTTTTATCTTACTTTTCCGTTTTTAACTGGCCTGAAAGCACCTTTCCGGCCTTCTTCAACCAGCTGTATTTTTCTATGACGATGCAGTCTTCACTCGATACTCTCTGACTCGGCTGTGCCGTTATATCACCCAGCGCAGTATAATCCGCTGTACTGACAAGCCAGTCTCCAAACTGTTGACAGAACATTGCACCCTCTTCCTGCTCGTTACTGTATTCCTTGAAATCAAAAGGAATTATATATTCTCTATCCTGATAGCCTATTGCCAGAAAGAGTGTATGCTTCTTGGAATCTATATTCTCGAGCGGTATCATAGCCGTAAAGCTGTAATCCTTAAAGGACACTGATCCGAAATACTCTTTCATCCTGCCCTTATCGTTAAATGTGATCTCTACACGCTTGTCATCAAGCATCATATAGTAATCAAAGACATCCTTGTCAAATGCATCCGTAAATGAACATTCGAGACGGAGATATCCTTCCTCAAACTCTATAGTATGAACTGTTGCAACGAGCATATTTGATGAATATACCGGAACATCGTTCATCATAAGTCCCAGACCGGAAAGTCTGAGATTTCTTCTGTCGAGAGGATACATTTCACTAAAGGATCCGATAAGTGCAGTATTTTTGGCATTGATCGGTTCGATACTTCTCATCTTTGTTCTCTGAGGTCTGACCTCAACAAGAGGAAGGCTGTGTCCGTACTTCATGAAGAGCATCATCCTTCTGAACTGATATTCTTCCGTATAGGTCGGGAACTCGAAGCATTCCATGATGACTTCGTCATCAACAAAACTGAGTATCTCTCTTGCCTTATCAAGTATCTCCTGCGTTGCGTTCTCTGAGAACTTCCTGTCTGCTTCTCCGCCGATATTGGCATCCATTCTGCATTTCAGATAATACATCACGTAAAACTGATACAGAACCGGAAGCTTTCCGTCATTTACAGTGCTGATATCATGAATGAGCTTCATAAGAAACTTATCCATATCCTCCAGATACCAGTCTATATTCCTGTCAGGAAGTGTCTTTCTGAGATCCCTGTCCTCCGATTCAGCCTGTATAAAACCAAGCTCCGGCATAAGAAGGAAATTCTTCCCCGAGATCATTCGAAGTAAGAAGTCAGCTTCATAATTAAACTTTAACTCCTTATTCATCCTGAACTTCTCAGCCGCAGAACGTCTCATTATCACTCCCTCAATTCTTTCAGGGAACTGATACAGCTTCTTCGGAACAACAAGTACCGCATCCTGATTATTAAGAAGAGCAGCTATCGCCTTTTCCTGAACTGTGTCATCCATCTTGTTGCCTTCACACAAAACGACGATATATTCAGCTTCACTGTTTGAAACAGTGTTGTTGAATTCTTCAATAAAGCTGTCTCTGTCTTTTTTGATAATAATATCCAAATTATCCATAACCGCTTCATTATAACCCAAATTACAGGATTTGCAACTAAATATTCGATTTTAAACGGCTCAAAACACGACATATAGTTAATTTTCGTATAAAGTGCCGAATTTACATAGCATTATTCGCAATTTATGATATAATGTTCCAGTGTTACAATTCACAGTTTTATGGAAAAGCAATTAGTAAGATTGCTTACACCACATCATGGCATGATGCAGCTTCTTCGCGACTTGATGGAGCTTCTTCGCGACTTGACGCAGCTACTTCGCGACTTGATGCAGCTACTTCGCGACTTGATGCAGCTTCTTCGCGACTTGACGCAGCTTTCATGCAAATATCAATTAGCGAATTGGCTACATTCTAGTCTGTTGGTCGACTGCAGTTTAGCGGATTATAATCCGGTGGATCAGCTATCTTTTTTGCTGGCTAGTGTTGCTTTGTGGATTAAAATCAGGTTGATTGGATAACTGTTTTGCTGATCGACTTCTATAGTTTCCTTGAACATATTGGTCAGCATAGCAATCCAAGGATATGTGAGCTCATCAAAAATCAAAAAACACGAATTTGTAACAACATTATAAATATGAAAATGAGGTAAATAATTATGGCAAATCCAGTAGTTACCATTACAATGGAGGACGGTTCAGTTATCAAAGCTGAGCTTTATCCTGAAATCGCACCTAATACCGTAAACAATTTCATCTCTCTTATTAAGAAGAATTTCTATGACGGAGTTATTTTCCACAGAGTAATTCCGGGATTCATGATTCAGGGCGGTGATCCTGAAGGACGCGGTACAGGCGGACCTGGATATTCAATAAAGGGAGAATTCTCTTCTAACGGTTTCAAAAACGATCTGAAGCACGAGACAGGTGTACTCTCTATGGCACGTTCAATGCGCCCGGACAGTGCAGGCTCACAGTTCTTCATCATGCATGAGACATCTCCACACCTTGACGGAGAATATGCCGCATTCGGAAAAGTTATCGAAGGCCAGGATGTCGTAGACAGAATCGCACTTACAAAGACCGCTTGGGCAGATAAGCCTATCGAGCCACAGGTTATGAAGACTGTTACAGTAGAAACCTTCGGCGTTGACTATCCGGAACCGGATATCATAAGTGAGTAAAGACTAGCCACTTAAGTGAGTAAAAACAAGCTATTTAAGTGAGTAAAAACAAGCTATTTAAGTGAGTAAAAACAAGCCACTTAAGTGAGTAAAAACAAGCTATTTAGCGAATATTGATTTCAACAGAAGCCAATAACGGCTGCCACATTCCCCGATTTTCGGACTATGTGGCAGCCGTTTTCTCTTTTTTTCTTTTTTTACTTTTTTCTTGCGCTTTCCGGTTGATTTACTAACAATTTCTCCGATTCCTCGATTCTGTTAGTACAGGGCTTCTCTCAGCACCTGGATTATCCATTATTTTACTAACAATTCCCCCGATTTCTCGATTTTATTAGTAGTGAGCTTTTCTCGGCTCCTGGATTTCCCTTTTATTTACTAACAATTTCTCCGATTCTTCGATTCTGTTAGTAGCGGGCTTCTCTCAGCGCCTGGATTTTCCATTATTTTACTAACAATTCCCCCGATTTCTCGATTTTATTAGTAGTGAGCTTTTCTCGGCTCCTGGATTTCCCTTTGATTTACTAACAATTTCTCCGATTCTTCGATTCTGTTAGTAGAGGGCTTCTCTCAGTGCCTGGATTTTCCATTATTTTACTAACAATTCCCCCGATTTCTCGATTTTATAAGTAGTGAGCTTTTCTCGACTCCTGGATTTCCGGTTGATTTACTAACAATTTCTCCGATTCTTCGATTCTGTTAGTACAGGGCTTCTCTCAGTGCCTGGATTTTCCATTATTTTACTAACAATTCCCCCGATTTCTCGATTTTATTAGTAGTGAGCTTTTCTCGGCTCCTGGATTTCCCTTTGATTTACTAACAATTTCTCCGATTCTTCAATTCTGTTAGTACAGGGCTTCTCTCAGTGCCTGGATTTTCCATTATTTTACTAACAATTCCCCCGATTTCTCGATTTTATTAGTAGTGAGCTTTTCTCGGCTCCTGGATTTCCCTTTGATTTACTAACAATTTCTCCGATTCTTCGATTCTGTTAGTACAGGGGGCTTCTCTAAGCTAACCACCTGCCTGTTTTCACTTGCCTGGTTAGCTCTTCTCTTCAATCACCACGCCCTTTTTACTTCAAAAAGCTAACCACTTGCCTGTTTTCACTTGCTTGGTTAGCCTTTTCCTTCAATTCCCTCACTCTTTTCACTTCAAAAAGCTAACCACTTGCCTGTTTTCACTTGCTTGGTTAGCCTTTTCCTT
>CAMJHQ010000028.1 GCA_946405625.1 uncultured Lachnospiraceae bacterium
TTTCTTCTCGTTCTACTAATTATTTTCCTGTTTCCCCAGTTCTGTTAGTAAATTGCTTCTTTATTCTTCTGTCTTTCTTCTCGTTCTACTAATTATTTTCCTGTTTCCCCAGTTCTGTTAGTAAATTGCTTCTTTATTCTTCTGTCTTTCTTCCCGCTCTACTAATTATTTTCCTGCTTTCTCATTCCTGTTAGTAAATTACTTCTTTATTCTTCTGTCTTTCTTCCCGCTCTACTAATTATTTTCCTGCTTTCTCATTCCTGTTAGTAAATTACTTCTTTATTCTTCTCTCTTTCTTCTCGTTCTACTAATTATTTTCCTGTTTTCTCATTCCTGTTAGTAAATTACTTCTTTATTCTTCTGTCTTTCTTCTCTCTTCTTCTCCCTACTCCTCGACTTGAAGCATTTTCTTTTCAACTGTATACATTCCGTCTTCTGTCATATACATTATCAAATATGTCGGCTTTCTTCCGCCGCGTGGACGGGATATACTACCCGGATTGAGTATTCTGATATTTCCGTCCTGTTCATCTACAGGTACGTGAATATGTCCGAAGCAGACTATATCGCATTCGTTTGACTCTGCCAGATATTTGAGTTTAAGTGCATCATCGCTGCTGTGAATGCCCTGAACATGTCCATGTGTTATAAGGAAATTATGATTACATAGTGTAAACTTTCTGGTAGTCTGATTTGTCGAGCCCCAGTCGCAGTTTCCTTTAACAAAAACACACGGTGTACGTGGCGCTCCTGCAAGCTTCTCTATTTCTGCTTCGCTTCCTTCAACATCACCGCAATGAATCAGCATATCCGGTTTTTCCAGATCAATCACAGTCTTAACATTTTTGTTATAGCCGTGCGAATCGCTTATTATCAGTATTTTCATCTTATAACTTTTACCTTTAATCACTAACCTATATTTTCGAACCACTTATCTTGATTCTTTAATCATGAGTCTTCTTTCTCGGATTGTTTATTTCGAACCACTTATCTTGATTCTTTAATCATGAATCTTCTTTCTCGGATTGTTTATTCGAACCGTTATCTTGATTCCTTAATCATGAATCTTCTTTCTCGGATCGTTTATTTCGGACCACTTATCTTGATTCTTTAATCATAAGTCTCTTATCTATGACCGTTTATTACGGACTATTAATTACAACCCATTAATCACTATCCGTTTATCACGAAGTTGCAACTATAAACTCAGCAACTTTCTGTCCGCTTAAATGTCATAAATTACAGAAGTTCGGCGATTGCTCTGAGGGCCTTTCCTCTGTGGCTTATCGCATTCTTCTCTTCAGGGCTTATCTCTGCTGAGGTCTTTCCGTATTCAGGAAGGTAGAAGATAGGATCATAACCGAAACCGTTCTCACCCGCTATCTCATAACCGATTCTTCCTTCCATTGTTCCAACAACAACCTCTTCTCTTCCGTCAGGGAATACGGCCGCCATAGCACAAACGAATCTGGCTGTACGCTTCTCATCAGGAACTCCCTCAAGTCTTTGAATCAGGTTATTGTTCTTCTCTACATAAGAAGTATCATGCCCCATATATCTTGCCGAATAAATTCCCGGCTCTCCGCCGAGTGCATCTATCTCAAGTCCGGAATCATCTGCAAGCACAAGTTCTCCTGATGCTTCTGATATAGCTCTTGCCTTGATAAGAGCATTTTCAGAAAATGTTTTCCCATTTTCTTCTACATCTATATCGATTCCGGCTTCCTTCATCGAGAGGATTTCATAGCCTCTTCCCGCAAGTATCTCACGGATCTCTCTCATCTTATTTTCATTACCTGTTGCAAAAATCAGTTTCATCACATTTTCCTCCCGATTAATTAATGATGTACGTTAATTATCTTCCGCGTCACCTGACGTTCCTGTTTCTATAGATTCATCTGTCGCCTCTATTTCTGTAGATCCACCTAATGATTCTATTTCTACAAGTTAATCTGTCGCTTCTATTTCTGTAGATTCACCTGACGTTCCTGTTTCTATAGATTCATCTGTCGCCTCTGGTTCCACAGAGTCACCCGACGCCTCTGTTTCCGCAGAGTCGCCTGACGTTCCTGTTTCTACAGCGTCAGCCGGTGTTGCTGTTTCTATAACCTCATCCGATGGCGATGTTTCTGCAGTATCGCCCCTCTTTTTGGTAAATGCCTTCAGGCATATATTACATCCTTCTTTTTCCGCTCTTCTCCAGACCTCTCCGTAAAGACTCATATAACCTTCGCCGTCATCAAGGTTGATATTATCGGTTCTCTTTCCGTCATCACATTCAATCGCGATCGGTCTTTCGCTTCCCGGAGTATTGATGCTGACTATGACAGCGAATTTCTCACCCTCATCAAGCGGAATGCCCTCATCAAACTCAACCGTATAATAACCTGCATATCTTGTCTGGCCTTCTCCTACAAGCATTCTGTCATTTAAAGACTTCTTATCTTTAAAATGTCTTACTATATATACAGAAAATGTAGTGTCCGGTCCTGTAGCATAAAAAGAAACCGCTGAAAGATCTTCCTTATGCCCTGCCGTATAACAATTTGCAAAATAAGCCGAGTCCTGTTTAAATCCGATCTGTCCGACCCAGCCCAGAATATCCGACTGATAAATGTTGTCGAAATCATTTGCATCCTTTAACTTGGAATAAATGACCGTCTCCTGGCATATATTCACATCTTCATATGAAACATAGAAATATCCGTCATTACCGAACTCTTCTCCCCAGCTGTTCTTACAAATAAATGCACCGTCTTTATCCGGTTTATGACTGAACAGTTCTTTCGGATATGAGTCATCCCATCCGATCAGTACAACAGCATGATTCGGCTGAAGATCTCCGTTATAAAAATAACTTCCCGTATCGCTGTTATAATAATCCGAATACTCACCACCATAAGGCATTTCAAGATACAGCGAAGTCTCAACTCCGCCATATTTAAATATTGCACTCTTTATAGCTTCATCATCTCTGTTCTTTATGATTATCGCTTCTTCAAGATGCTTTACTGCCTGAAGATGTGAATCAGTCTTCTCATCACCGTACGGATCATCTTTATCAAGAACAGGTCCCTTCCAGGATGCAAGATAGGATATGCTCATTCCATGCTCGCCTCCTTCGCTTATATCAAGCGAAAAACTGTTATTCATTGACATATGATCCACAGAATATATATTTTCTTCGCGCGGCATAAGAATCGTTTCAAGTGCTCCGAGTGACGCAAAAGCCCAGCAGGTTCCGTATACTCCCTGATCTCTCACAGGTGTCACTCTTCCGTTTTCTCTCATATCATACTTATCCGGAAGATACTCTCCGTCATCGATGCATTTGAAGTTAACTGCTCTTTGATTATAAATGTATTCCACATCATATCCGAGTGTCCCGAGCAATCCGTTTACAGGTAAGATAACTGAGCCATCCCCCAGCTCTTCAACCTCACCTACAGTCTCCTTCTCAACAACCTTGGAATCTCCTGTTACAACACGAACTTTGCTTCCCGAAGCAGGATATTCTACTTTAACATTCTTGCGCTGAACTGTAACATTTCCGCCCTTATAAACATTCACTGAGCAGCCCACTATATCCTCGAGAAATCTGTCCGAACAGCTCACCGACATGTCCTCACCGAGCAGTACACCATAATCGTAGTCGTTAATACTACGGCCTTCTACAAGAATACCAAAGCCTTCCGATCTGGCTGTATCCAGAACGCTGTCGGAAATGTCCTCGACCGCTGAATCATAGAGTGCATTCTTGACTATCCCGATTTTCCTTGGTGTTGACGAATGAAATATATAAACCGTCGCTATGATTATTAATATTAAAAATACAATAATCCATTTTTTCATAAGTGTTTGTCACTTAACCTTCCCTTTTAGGCGGTTTCGGTCCCATAAAACTGTAGAACCTCGCCTGAATCATACCGTTATATATCTTTCTGTTTTTATCGGCTTTCCTGCCGATGTACTTCTCTGTATCCTCATAAGACGTAATGATGAACATTGACCACCTGTCAAGATTTGAATATACCTCTCCGAGAGTACTGTAAAGCTGAGGCAGCGCCTCCTTTTCCTCAAGTCTCTCACCGTATGGAGGATTTGTAACTATAAATCCGTAAGGCTTCGGATTACTCAGATCCTTCATATCTCTTGTCTGAAAATGTATGTATTCATCAACGCCCGCATCTATTGCATTGGTTCTGGCAGCCTTCACGATTTCGGAATCAAGATCATACCCCTGTATATTCATCTTAACATCCCTTTTCTCAAGGCTTCTCGCTTCATCGTAAGCATCGTACCAAAGCTTCTTCGGAAGGAGCTTCTCCCATGTGCATGCCGTAAAATCTCGGTTCACGCCCGGTGCGATATTGGCACCGATAAGCGCTGCTTCTATAGGAAATGTACCGCTTCCCGAGAAAGGATCGACCAAAATTCTGTCTTCTCTCCATGGAGTCAGCATAAGAAGAGCCGCTGCCAGTGTCTCGGATATAGGAGCCTTTCCTACAAGTTTTCTGTATCCCCTCTTATGCAGAGATACGCCCGAGGTATCAAGCCCTATGGTGACTATATCTTTCATGATGAATACTCTTACAGGATACTCATCTCCGTCTTCGGCAAATCTGTTTATATGATATACACTGCTCATCCTTTCAACCATAGCTTTCTTAACTATAGCCTGTATCGAAGAAGCAGCATACAGTGCAGATCTGTTGGTTGTTGCTTTAGTTACCCAGAATCTCGCATCACGTGGAAGAATCCGCTCCCATGCGATTGCTCTTGTTCCTTCATATAGTTCATCAAAGGTTTTCGCACTGAACTCACCACATTTAAGCATTATCCTCTCTGCGGTTCTGATATTTATATTTGCTCTCGGAATTCCTGCAGCATCTGTACGAAAAGTAACTCTTCCATCCTCAACTGCTATGATCTCGTATCCAAGATTCTGTATCTCTCTTTTCAGAACAGCCTCAAGTCCGAAATGGCACGGCGCTATCAGCTCAAACGTCTCTTTATCCATCTTGCCTCCATAAAAACTTAAAGGACGAAGAGCGTGAACCCGGTCACACTCTTCGTCCCAATAATCAGAAATCAGTTTACTCTCCGAGTCTTTCTCTGATTGCCTTTGTCATTTCTTCAAAGCCCGGCTTTCCGAGAAGAGCAAACATGTTCTTCTTGTAGCTCTCAACACCCGGCTGATTGAAAGGATTAACACCAAGGACATAACCGCTTACTCCGCAGCCAAACTCGAAGCAGTAGAAAAGCTCGCCCAATGTCTCTTCTGTAAGATCTTCCATATCTATTCTGATATTAGGAACCTGACCGTCAACATGTGCAAGGATTGTTCCATTCATTGCACACTTGTTGATGAAATCAACAGTCTTTCCTGTAAGATAATTAAGTCCGTCAAGATCAACTGCTTCCTCCTGCATAACCATGCTTCTGCGAGGATTCTTAACATTCAGGAATGTCTCAAAATGATTCTTTGTTCCTTCCTGGATGAACTGACCAAGTGAATGAAGGTCTGTTGTAAAGTCAACGCCTGCAGGGAAAATACCCTTTCCATCCTTTCCTTCGCTCTCTCCGTAGAGCTGCTTCCACCACTCTGTTACAAAGTGAAGTGAAGGCTCGAAGTTACCGAGGATTTCCATTCCGAGGCCTTTCTCATGGAGTACATTTCTTACAGCAACATACTTAAGTACGTCGTTTGTATCATAATCGTTATTGAGGCAGTACTCACGAGCCTTAGCAGCTCCTGCCATAAGAGCATCGATATCAGCACCTGATGCAGCTATCGGAAGAAGTCCTACTGCTGTGAGAACTGAATAACGTCCTCCTACATCATCAGGAACAACGAAGGTCTCATATCCTTCCTCGTTAGCAAGAGTCTTAAGAGCTCCACGTGCCTTATCTGTTGTTGCATATATACGCTTAGCTGCCTCTTCTTTTCCATACTTCTTCTCAAGCATTTCCTTGAAAAGTCTGAAAGCAACCGAACATTCAGTTGTTGTACCGGACTTGGAGATAACATTTATTGAGAAATCCTTGTCACCGATAACGTCAACAAGGTCACACATATATGTAGAGCTGAGATTATTTCCGCAGTAATAAATCTCAGGTGCTTTACGGATTGACTTATCTACTACATTGTAGAAGCTGTGGCGAAGTGCCTCAATTGCTGCTCTGGCGCCAAGATATGAACCGCCGATACCGATAACAAGAAGCACCTCAGAATCACTCTGGATTTTAGCTGCTGCCTTCTTGATCCTGTCAAACTCTTCCTTATCATAATCAACAGGAAGATCGATCCATCCAAGGAAATCATTTCCTGCTCCGCTCCTGTCTACAAGCGTCTTCTTAGCTGCAGCCACTCTGCTTTTGATTGCCTCAACAGATGCATCGTCAGCCATGAACTTTGTGTTCTCGAAATTGAATGAAACATTAAGTGCCATTTTTTCTATCTCCTTTTCAATTTTTCCCCCGGATTCAACTTTTAATCCATCAAAATCGCATGTTTTCATGTCGACTTTGAGCATAAAAAAACCACTCCTAATTGTAGCAAAAGGGGTGGCTTTTTACAAGGTTTTGTTTAAGTTTAACGGCCTGCCACAGCCATAATACGATTAAAGCTGTCGAGAGTGTCTCCACCCAACATGGAAGCACTGTCTCCGAGTTTTTCCACATCCTCAAGAGATCCCTTAACTCCCAGTTCATCCAGCTTTTCAGCCAGATATGCCGTATACAGATAATCGCTATGATATCTTTCGGTCCAGGCGTCCGTATCGTCAGAATTATCTCTGTAAAGCTTTGCAGTACTTCCGTCCTTAAATGTCAGCTCCATCTGAATACTGCTGTCATGATCATATATCCTGTATGAATCAATGTCCGAAAATGCATACTCAACTGCTTTACCTTTATGGGTTACAGTAATACTGTCTTCTTCGAGCCTCACATTTTCATTAAGTGATATGTAACAGATTAAAACGCCCGCTGCCAATACCACTATCGCAATCAATGCAGTGATCTTATTCTTTATTCTATTCCAGTTAACCGAAATGATATCTTTACCCACATCGGTAACAAAAACACTCAGGCCCACGAGACCTATAATATATATGATCATGTAAAGCGAAGAATCTGATGAGAATCTCACCGGAACGCTCTGATCGATCCCCTTCATGAGCTTTGATGAGCTGCAGACTGCCACGATCAGAAGACCGATAAGTACAAATGCGACACCTACCGCAAAGACCTTAATCCATGAATATACACCTCTTATAAGGCCCATAATAACATTAAATCCCAGACCGGTATTATGATTCATTTTATATCCCGCTATCGCACTATATAGAAACACTGTCAACACCGGAATTATCAGAATACCGAGGGAATAAATACCGGCAACCATGAAAGGAACTATCTTCAATGCCATAAGTCCCATGGTGACTCCTACCGTTACGATCTGTAAAGGTATGATCTTCTTATATACACTGCCTATATACTCTGCCATGTCAAAGCTATGATATTTCATTATATCGGGAATTGTAAAACTCGTGTTGCTGGCATCGAGCCTATCCGCCCTGTCCTTGTAGAATCCACCATAAAATTCCGTATATCTTTCAAGATACATTTTTACGGATACGGCAATGAGAAGCAGTGCAACGATCAGATTGAATCTAAAGGTCTTATTAAGAAATGTACTCATTTCTTCTCCACCCGATACTATCATCATTCCAAAAGAGACCATCCAGATTAACGGAGTTCTCCACCAGTCCTTGTTCATTTTCTCCATGTAAGTTTTGAAGTTTTTGATGATTTCTTTATTATCCATTTTCGCTAACCTTTCATCAGTTCTCTGAGGCTCTTTCCTTCATCATCGCCCAGGATTTCAAATCTGGAACCCGACATAACCATCTGTCCGTTCTTCAATACATTTATGTAATCGACCATTTCCGAGATTTCATCCACAAGATGGGTACTCAGAAATACACCTATTTCATTCTCCGATACAGCCTTCTGCAACAGTTCAAGAATATCCGTTTTAAAAACCGGATCGATATTGGCGAGCGGCTCATCGAGGATTATTATCTCCGGTCTTCTCGCAAGCATAAAACATATCTCAGCTTTAACCTTTTCGCCCTTTGACAGACCGCCGAACAGGCTGTCTCTGATTCTTTCCGCTCCGGCAACCTTCATCAGCATATCAAAGTAATCTCTGTCAAAAGATGGGTAAAGTGTGGACAGCATTTCCGCATTATGCTCCACCGTCATTCCGTCGACGCACCAGCGTCCGCCGACAAAAGCAGTACTTCTTCTAAAGCCTGCCAAATTCTTTTTACTTATAGTTTCTCCGTTCCACAGGATTTCACCGGAACTCGGCTTCAAAAGTCCGTAGATCAGTGAAAGCAGCGTTGTCTTTCCTGCTCCGTTCTTACCCAGAAGGCAGGATATATATCCCTTCTCGATCTTAAGGGAAATATTCTTCAGTTCGAAATGTTCTCCCTTCTTTTCGGATAATTTATTATATTTAAATCCAATATCTTTTAATTCTATCATCGTAGTATCCCTTTACCCTTTATCATTCCGGCATCTTCCAAAATCTCATTCCCACACTAAATCTTATTCTCATACTAAATCTTATTCCCATATCAATTCTCATTCCCATAAGATTGAGATCATATCCTCAGCTTCTTCCTTCGAAAGTCCCGATGCCTTCGCTTCCTTCACCCAATCCGCAAGTTTTTCCTCAAGCCCGAGAGTCTTCTTCTCCTTCATATACTGAAGATCCGGATTATCAACATAGAATCCCTTTCCCTGAACGGAATATATCATTCCTTCTTTTTCGAGATCCTCATATGCTCTTTTTACCGTGATGACACTTATTTTAGAATCCGCTGCGAGTGCCCTTATAGATGGAAGGAGTTCTCCTTCCTTAAGCTCTCCGGAAACTATCATATCCTTTATCTGTCTCTCTATCTGTTCATAAATAGGCAGGGCACTCTTCGTTTGTAATACTATATTCATGCGTTCCCTCCTTTAGCTTTAATGTTAACAAGCTGCGGCTTGAAATCCATAATCTTCCATTTCTTATATATGCTGATATTGTATATGATCAAAAACAGTGCGGCAGTAAGCATAACCACTATATGAGGCCATTCATATCCCATAAAGAAAAGCGCCGTCACTGAATTTCTCATAGAAGAAACAGCATAAACCCAGAAAATGATCGTAGGTATCAGCGAAAAAATATATTTAAAAATCGGTTGTTTAAAAGTGAACTTGTCCTCTTTGCAGTTTTCAATCATTAATTCAAGCATTGTGCTATATATCATAACCATCTGAAGAATAAAAAATGAAAAATACATATATGGTCTCGACAGAATATGTTCTCTTATTTCACTATATTTCGGAAAAGTCATGGTATATATCGCACCGGCTATACCGAATATCAGATATCTCATCCAGACCATATTCACCTTTACCATTCTCTTTTTCTTCAGATCTTCATCCGAAAGCGGCAATATTTTTTCCACTTCTGTATTGTGAGCGAATCCCATTGAAAAGCTTGCACCCATTATCATAAAAAAGCATTGAACGTTAAAGCTTATCAATATCAAAGCCGCAAATACGATTCTCAGTACCCAGAAAACCGGCCAGCTTTTAAAGTTTATTTTCTCATTTCTGAAATAATCCTTTATATAATCTATTCTTTCTTTTGAACTCATCACTGCAGTTCACTCTCCTTTTCAACAAAGTACATTATCTCCTGAATATCCGGGAATCTCAGTTCGCCGTACATTTTCTCAGGAAGTTTCCCTTCGAAGCTTCCGTCTTCGGAATACAGCATATATTCACTGTGATAATCGCCGACCTTCGATCCTACCACCATGTCCGATGGTATCTCAGCCGACGCACTCTTATCTACCGATATAATCCTGTATCGGTCTTTCAGTTCATCTATCCCGCCAAAGTATCTTACATAGCCTTCATTCTCACTTCTCCCGATCCAGAGTATCTTATCTACAAGATGCTCCAGCTCGGTTACAAGATGACTGGATATTATTACTGAGCTGTCCTCCGTCTGTGCAAAGCCTCTAAGCTTATCATAAAAATCATCTCTGAACTCAACATCCAGGTTTCCGGCCGGCTCATCCATCACATAGAGCTTTGCTTTATAGCTCTCCGCAAAAGCAAGCTGTACTCTGATCATCTGTCCCTTTGATAGCTCACTCATCGACTTCTTGACCGGTATGTCATATTCCTTCAGAAGGTCTCTGAATTTTCTTTTGTCGAAGCCTTCATAGTAAAATCCGTATCTTTCACCGATTTCCCATGGACGCATGTTCATGGAAAATGGCGTATCCTGAAGAATATACGAGAGCCTTTCCTTATATTCCCGCATATTACTCATATGCTCCTTGCCATCCAGAAAGATTTCGCCTCCATCTTCTTCATTCACATCGTTTCTATAGCTTCCCAGTATAGTTCTGATGAGAGTCGTCTTTCCGGCTCCGTTGATTCCGATAACCCCCAGTATCTCACCGGGTTCAAGCGTGAAGCTTATATCATTCAGTTTATATTTATCCAATTTCTTGGTCAGATGACTACAGCTAAAAAATGACATGATCAACCTCCGTATTTCACCAAAAGCGCATATTCTATGGTGAACTTCCAATGCACAGCTTAAGGCTGTTTTCGTTTTTGATATACACAGTATATACAGTTATGCACAGTATGTCAATAACTTTTTTTCAGAATCACTTCAGCAATATACCTTTTTCCCAAATTACTTCAGCAATGAAAAAATCCTTATGTCACATATATGTAAAGCAGGAATTCGTATTCCGCTTCGCTGCATACTCATGAGCACATGCTGCTTCGAAGCGTGCCAGAAGGGTGACTATAGTTTGCCAGTGAAGTTGCATTTGGAGTATAATATGTCATGAGTGCCATAGGCACGAACAGATTTACAATACTAAATCAGACGGAGGTTTTTCTTATGTGGTTTGAAGAATCGGTTTTTTATCAGATATTTCCACTCGGATTTACGGGTGCACCATTCGAAAATGACGGTCAACTTACATCGAGGATTCTCAAAGTTATCGATTGGATACCTCATATAAAGAAACTCGGAGCAAATGCAATATATTTCTCTCCTGTTTTTGAATCGGATACTCATGGTTACAATACCCGTGATTACGGTCTTATAGACAAACGTCTCGGAACCAATGAAGATTTTAAAAAGGTTGTGGACGCTCTGCATAAAGCCGGAATCAAAGTCGTACTTGACGGCGTATTCAATCATGTAGGCCGCGGATTCTGGGCATTCCGCGATGTTCAGGAAAAACGCTGGGATTCTCCTTATAAGGATTGGTTCCACCTTTCTTTTGAAGGTAATTCATCCTATAATGACGGATTCTGGTACGAAGGCTGGGAAGGCAATTACGATCTTGTAAAGCTGAATCTCAGGAATAATGATGTAGTGGAGCATATCTTTGATAAGATACGTTACTGGGTGGATTATTTCGACATTGACGGTCTTCGCCTTGATGTTGCCTACTGCCTTGACAGAGATTTCATTCACAGACTCCGTGAACTCAGTAATCAGATAAAGCCCGAATTCGCTCTTATCGGAGAACTCCTCCACGGTGACTATGCAATGTTTGTCAATGACGGAATGCTTCACAGCTGCACAAATTATGCATGCTATAAGGGGCTTTTCTCAAGTTTCAACAGCATGAATATGTTTGAAATAATTCATTCACTCATGCAGCAGTTCGGTCCTGAAGACTGGTGCCGTTATAAGAATATGCATCTTATGTCATTCGTTGATAACCACGACGTTACAAGAGTTGCCAGCATTCTTTCCAACAAGAATCATCTGCCTCTTATCTATACACTCGCCTTCGGAATGCCGGGATTCCCATGTATTTACTATGGCAGTGAATGGGGTGTTGAAGGACATAAGCAAAACGGCGATTCCTCGCTGCGTCCATGCTTTGATAAGCCTGAATGGAATGAACTTACTGACCACATTTCAAAGCTGGCAGAAATCAAAAAAAGCAGCAAAGCCCTGAATTATGGTTCATTCAGATCTGTACTGCTCACGAATCATCAATGTATATTTGAGCGTCGCTGCGAAGAAGAACGAATCATGATTGCAATCAATGCATCCGATCAGCCGTTCACTGCTCATTTTGACGCAGGATGCGGAATGGCAGATGAGCTTATCACCGGTACAAAGCATGACTTCGGCGGAGGTTCAGAGCTCGCACCATATACATCATATGTCTGGAAGATGGAGAGATAACTAACTAGTCAATAATATACAATAGAGAGATAATACAACACCCCGTGAAACTCAGAACCGTATTTTCGATGTTTCTAAATTCATTCACGGTATTTTTCTAAAAAAGCACCTAAACTCGCTTCGCTCAAACAGTAGGATGCTTTTTTGAAAAATATCCGTTCATTCATGTAAGAAACATTAACGAAAATACTCAATTCCTTTCACCGGGGTGTTGTATTATCTCTCTGCAGATTCCATATATTCATAAATATATCAACCACTTCCATGCAATAAAAAAATAAGTGCAGATGTCAGAGTTAATTACTCTCTAACAACTACACTTTTGTGTTGTCCTCTATATATGTCGCCCGAACTATCTCATCCACACATCGAGGTCTACGTTGCCTTCGATACCATCAACCAGACCATTCGGAGTATACTGATATGCCTCGGTATGATAAGGGAATTTTGTTGTATCATATGCTGCAAGCCAGAACTCATAATCTCCTATATCATCTATATTCATATAAAAGATAAACTGGTCTCTGCTGGCATATACCATCGGAGTATATCCCGCTTCTTTTATCGTCTCGCAGAAGCCAACGACTGCCGCCGTTCTGTCATCCTCGGATATATCATTTGCTCTCGCATCTTCGGCTTCAAAGATATATTCCGTATCTATTATGATCGGCTGAGTTATGTTGTAGCCCTTCAGCATTTCGAGAACAAATCTCGCCTCCTCTTCGCCTTCCTCACGATTGATTGCCTCCGAGAAGAAATAAACCGGAGTTTCTATCCCGACCGCCTGAGCTCCCTGCATATTTGCGTCGAAATTCTCATCCTTTACAAGCTTTCCGTTCGAATATCCTCTGAAGCCCGCTCTTACTACTGCAACTTCAACTCCTGCAGCTTTAACTTTCTCCCAATCGATATCATACTGATATTCGGACACATCGATCGCAACCTTTCCGGTAGGCTGTCCATCCTTGAATCTCTTCCAATAGAGGCCTCCTTCGGGACAATAGAAGTCTTCGGCCCAGTTAATATCATTTCTTTCTACATTTGCACTGATCTTTACAAGCAGAAAATCCGGATATTCTCCAAGAACTATATAAGCCATATTCAGATATTTCATATAGTTATCGAAAACCGCATCGGCTATTGTCTCATCAGCATCGAAATATATCTTTTCCGTCAAAGCTTCATTCCACGGTTTATGAAGTGCCGTTTCTTTCTTCTTTCCTATAAGGTCCTTTACCAGTGCTGTCACAACCCCTGTTACAATTATTATAAATAGCGTCCATATGATGAACAGTAATCTAATTCTGCTCTTTCTTGATTCCATTACCTTTAATTTCCTTATTCTTGATCACGAGTATTGTAATTCCGACAGATATAAGCATTACACCGACAAAAAACATAATGCAGATTTCCATTATGCCCGGTGTCTCATCAGATAAGATCGGGAATGCCTTGTTAAAGGTATCCGGAAAAAACATCTGAAATACACTTATTGCATTGTTCAGGAAATGCATGAGCATTCCCGGGAATATACTTTTTGAATAATGTGCTGTAATCGCAAGCATCGCTCCGAGAAAAGCTGTCGTAAAAAATCTCACTATGCTGAGATGATATACACCGAATACAACTGATACGAGAATTATCGTTGCAACGGTCTTATATCTTGATTTAAATGCTGACATGATAAATCCTCTGAACAGCAGCTCCTCGCAGATTGCAGGTGCAAGCGCAACCACAGTCAAAACAAATGGGAAGCCGTGTCCCTCCAGCAACATATCTACTCCGCCGCCGGCAGATGACGCATCTCCCGGAAACAGCTTTGACGTAAGCATCGTCAAAAGTACACCGAGAAGAAGTGCGCCGAATATCAGCACTACTCCTGCAATAAAATTAACTATCGAAGTTTTTCTGAGTTTATATGTTTTCCTCAAACTCCGCTTGGTATACAAAACAACCGCAAGCGGAATCATTAAGATCATAAGCTGTGTGCCAAGCACTCCTCCAAGCCCGAACTTAAGCTGAAGAAGAGAACCGAAATACAGAACTGCGATAAGCACAACACATATGATAAACCATGCATCGCCTGTTGTCGGAACTCCGCCCTTTTTCATGTTACTTCTCTTCTCGAAAAGCTGAATTCCGGAACGTCCCTCATCAAAGAGGACTCCTTCGCTGTCATAAATCTTGCTCAGGAAAAGAATTGCAAGCGCTGCATATATTACATTACTTATAAGCACTATTGCAATAATTCCGATATCATATTTAAAACTGAGTATGTTCTTGATCAAAAGACATATGTTTGCCACCGGAACAAGTGCCATATTTCTGTCCAAATCGATATTCGGGATAAATGCTATATATCCCGTCAGCATAACTACAAGCGTAAGCGGTGTAATATAATTATTTGCTTCCTTATATGACTTTGCAAATGCGGTGATGCACATGGTTATCGCGCTTATAAAAAGCGAAAAGACAAGTACCGCAAGTATAGTAACCACGATTGCAGGAATAAAACTTCCAAGGTTAATACTATCCGTACTTACACCCATTCCGCCGATAAGTTTTACCATGTAATATCCGATAAGTCCCATCGAAACAAGATTCAGAAGGGCCGAAAAAATGCCTATTGCCGCAACCGTAACGAACTTACTGAAAATTATCTCTCTATTGGTAACCGGAAGTGTAAGAAGCGTCTCAAGAGTTCCTCTTTCCTTCTCGCCCGCAGTCGTATCTATAGCAGGATACATAGTTCCCATAAGCAGGCTTATGATAAGTATCATCGGAAGAACCATACCGAGAAGATTACCCGTAGTCTGCTCTTTGCTGGCAATATCCATATTGTCGATAACTATCGGATTAAGAACAACCTCCGCCCTTAATCCCATATCATTTATGATACGTTCCGACTCTGCCCGGTTCATTTTCTTGATTATGCTCTGAAGTATATCTGCAGCATAAGAAGAATTTGTTATCGAAGAAACATATACTATCTGGTACTCCGTTCTTCCATCAATGTCAGTTGATGTGATTCGGACATATGCATCTATCTCTTCCTTCTGAAGTGCCTCACATGCCTTTTCATAATTCCAGGTCTCGCCGGTCCGGACCACCTTCAGCTTATCCATGACCGCTTCAGGCTCTTTCTGATCCTCACTCTGCTTCGGATTATTATGCTCATCAACAGCGGCTATAATCTCATCATAGCCCTCAACGCCTTCTATATGTTCAACAACTATATGATATTCATTCTGCTCCATTCCGCTCTGAATTGCAGTCATAACCGCCATTGTTCCGAAGAAAATAAGCGGATACAGGATAAGCGGAACAAGTATCATCATTGCGACAGCCTTCTTATCCCTGAGGACATCCAGAAATTCCTTCTTGATAAGGGCTTTTACCAATTTAGCTCTCATTGCTTATGCCCTCCCTCTCTATGATCTTGTAGAAGGTTTCCCTCATATCGGATGACTCCGTCATCGCCTTTAACTCAGCAGGACTGTTGTTACATATCGTCTTTCCCTTGTTCAGCATGATGATCCTGTCACACAGATATTCTGCCTCTTCCATATAATGAGTAGAATATATTACAGTCTTCCCTCTTTCTTTCTCTTTCTTCATGAACTCGATTATCGCTTTACTGCTTATAATATCAAGTCCCAGAGTCGGTTCATCGAAAATGTATATTTCCGGATCATGAATCAATGTTCTTGCAATCGATGCCCTCTGTGTCTGACCTGTAGAAAGTCTTTCTATCCTGTTATCCACAAAGCCTTCCATATCAAGGACTTCAACTATCCTGTCTATCCTTTTCTTTATTACATTTTCACTAAGTCCATACACTGTCCCAAAAATGTTCAGAAGTTCTCTTACAGACATTCTTCCGTATAGCTTGGTATTACCAGAGAGATAACCGATACTCTTCTTTACGTCCATTTCTTCATTCTTGCGTCCGAATACTTCGGTTGTACCTTCAAAGCCGGTCATACCTTCAATTTTACCATCAGGCCCAAATTCCGAGATTACTCTTACCGTACCCGATGTCGGTTTCATAAGACCCGAAAGCATACGAAGAAGCGTGGTCTTACCCGCGCCGTTAGGTCCGAGAATACCGAGTATCTCACCCCTGTCAGCGGAAAGAGAGATCCCGTCCACTGCATTAAATTCGGTCTTCTTTCCCTTTGCTTCGGTTTTATAGAAGCTTTTTACAAGATTTTTGGCGATCAGCATATCTTTTTTCCTTTCGATTTCGGACATTTCGTTTACACATACCGCCCGAATCATTATATCCTATAGATTTGCATTAAACAATGTATTGAATTTATTAAGATAGTTTTTAGTATTTCTCAAAATGCTTCAGGAATAATATTATAATGTCATTATAACATGAAAAAACCGTTCGGATTACCTTCCCTTGAAATCCGAACGGTTTTTACCTTCACTCTATACATATATGTATCAAAATACCCCCCACAAGCATTTTAAATGTTCATCGTATTTTGTCTGAATTTATACCAAAATACCGTACAGTATCTTATCCCGACACCGTCCTAATTATAACAAATCCACATATAAAAATGTATATTTTTAGTATTTATAAACAAAGTTTGTGAACTATTTACAACAGAATTAGAATTGTCTTAATCCGACGAAATCAAAAAAGGCATGCATATAAAGGAATGCATGCCTTGGAAACTCAAATTATCCGCTCGGTTTTTTGTAACATTTAACCAACGATTATTAGGGCATTTTAGAGCCATGGTAGCGGAAACCGAAATAATATCAAACTGCTGTTAAGCACCTGTCAGGATTTATTCTCATGTGCGACAAGATTGAGTGCACCGTATCTTTCTCTCAGAAGAGGTTTCTCTATCTTACCTGTTGCATTTCTCGGAACATCAGCGAAAATGATCTTTCTAGGTCTCTTATATCGTGGGAGCTCAAGGCAGAAGTTGTTAATCTCATCTTCTGTTGCTTCGCAGCCTTCCTTAAGCTGTATGATGGCAGCGGAGATTTCTCCCAGACGCGCATCTGCAAGACCGATAACAGCTACATCCTGAACCTTTGTATTCTTCATAATGAATGACTCGATCTGAACAGGATAGATATTCTCGCCACCACTGATGATAACATCCTTCTTTCTGTCTACAAGCCATATGAAGCCGTCCTCATCATACTTTGCCATATCTCCTGTATAAAGCCATCCGTCTTTGATGCTCTCTGCGGTTGCTTCAGGATTCTTATAATAGCAGATCATTACGCCGGGACCCTTGACACAGAGTTCTCCGACTCTTTCACTGTCTGTTGTCGGAATGATATTTCCTTCATCATCAACTACCTTGCATTCCCAGCCATATCCCGGAATTCCGATAGCTCCGACATGATCGATATTCTCTACACCAAGATGTACGCATCCAGGTCCGATAGACTCTGACAGACCATAGTTTGTATCATACTGGTGCTTCGGGAACAGTCTCTTCCAACGTGTGATAAGACTTGCAGGTACAGGCTGAGCGCCTATATGCATAAGTCTCCACTGATCAAGTTCATAATCATCCTTATTAAGCTTGCCGTCCTCAAGAGCAATCAGAAGATCCTGTGCCCAAGGAACAAGGAGCCATACGATAGAGCATTTCTCTGTACTTACGGCATTCAGGATATCTTCAGGCTTTGTACCTTTAAGGAGTACAGCCTTTCCGCCGGATATCAGAGATCCGAACCAGTGCATCTTTGCACCTGTATGGTAAAGAGGAGGAATGCATAAGAATACATCGTCCTTTGTCTGGCCGTGATGTGCCTGCTCTACTCTGGCGCTGTGCATAAGTGCCTTATGTTCATGAAGGATTGCCTTCGGGAAGCCTGTTGTACCCGATGAGAAGTATATAGCCGCATTGTCATCATCTGTAATCTTGATGTCAGGGCTTATACTGCTTGAATTGGCAACCATTTCATTATAATCCTCCGCAAACGAAGGACAGTTTTCTCCAACATAGAACAGAAGGCGGGTTCTGCCGATCTTGTCGGCGATTTCCTCGACACGTCCTATAAACTCAGGTCCGAAAACAAGTATATTTACATCCGCAAGGTCTACGCAATATTCGATCTCATCTGCGTCATAACGGAAATTAAGCGGTACCGCAAGGGCTCCGGTCTTAAGTACACCGAAATATATCGGAAGCCACTCAAGGCAGTTCATAAGGAGGATTCCAACCTTATCATCCTTCTTGATTCCGCGGCTTATAAGCAGGTTTGCAAAACGATTTGCCTTTTCGTTGAAAACGCTCCATGTAATCTCTCTTCTGTAAGGAGACTTTGGATTCGGCTCCATAAGCTCATACTCTCTCCAGGTAACACGTCTCTTCTCCTGAATTGCAGGATTAAGCTCAACAAGTGCTATATCATTTGCATATTCTTTTGCATTTCTTTCAAGCAACTCTGTAATAGGCATTTTATAATCCCCTTTTCTACATTAATCTACACTATTATAACCTGCCTCGAATCCGGCAAGGTTGATATCTACAGTCTTCGGAGGAACCTTGGACTTGATTACCTCTATCCACTGCTCCTTGCTGTAATTCATATGGCGTGCAGCCATTCCGAGAACTATTGTATTAAATACTCTGGTATTGCCGAGTTCTTCAGCCTTCTCCATAGCATTTATAGAATAAACTCTGTACTTCTCGCGAAGCTCCTCGAGAATGTTCTCCGGATATTCTGCTGCACCTGTAATAACAGGCATAGGATCGATTCTCTGATCGTTTACGATAAGAGCTCCGTCCTTCTTAAGGAAATGTGCATATCTTTTAGCTTCAAGTCTCTCGAATGCTATGAGGACATCTGCACAGCCCTCTTCAACTATAGGCTCGGTAACAACCTCGCCCTCGGTAGCATATCTAACATAGGTTACAACAGAACCGCCACGCTGTGCCATTCCATGAACCTCAGAAAGCTTAACATCATATCCTGCCGCCTCGGCAAGGCCACCTAAGATTCGGCTTGTAAGAAGCGTTCCCTGGCCTCCTACACCAACTATCATAATATTTGTAACTGACATTTTCTCTTCCTCTTATTTTTTATATTTTGACGCTTTTTGATGTCAATCCGTGCTTCTTCGAATCACGTCTTGAAAGTCTTGGTTCGATTACTTAAGAGCAATCGCGTCGAACGGGCATAACTGCTGGCACAGTCCGCAGCCATTACACATAGTTTCATCTATTATAGAATAACCTGTTTCCTTATCCTTCTTGATAGCAGGACATCCCGGAACAAGGCACTGACCACACTGCATACATTTCTCAGTATCTACATGACATTTGCCCTTTGGCTGATATGTCTTGAGAAGTGCGCATGGTGACTGGGAGATGATAACAGAAAGCTCATCTCTTGCTACCTCTTCCTTGATAGTCTCTTCAAGCTTCTTAAGATCAAAGGCATCAACCACCTTTACATTCTTGATTCCCATTCCTTCGCAGAGCTTAACGAGGTCGATAGCGAGGGTTGTCTCCCCGTTCAGCATCTTTCCTGTAGCAGGATGATCCTGATGGCCTGTCATACCTGTTGTAGAGTTATCAAGGATGATTACCGTTCCGGTAGACTGGTTGTAAACCATGTTCATAAGTGAGTTTACGCCTGTATGAAGGAATGTTGAGTCACCGATAACAGCAACCCAGTTCTTGATCCAGTCCTTACCCTTGCCCTTCTCCATACCGTGAAGCATTGAGATAGAGCCACCCATACAAAGGGTTGTATCTACAACTGAAAGCGGAGCTGCAACACCGAGTGTATAACATCCGATATCACCGCTTGCATGTATCTTAAGCTTCTTAAGTACACTGTATGTAGCTCTGTGAGGGCATCCAGGGCAAAGAATAGGTGGACGCACAGGAACGCTTGCAGGCTGCTCAAGATCAAGCTCCTGACCAAGCACCTTCTCACGGAGCATATTTGCGCTGTATTCTCCGTCAAGCGGGAATACATCCTTACCTGTGCAGGCAATACCCCATGCACGAACCTGTTCCTCAATTACCGGCTCAAGTTCTTCTATGATATAGAGTTTATCTACCTTTGAAGCAAACTCTTCTATAAGCTTCTTCGGAAGAGGATTTACCATACCAAGCTTAAGAACGCTTGCATTCGGGAAAACCTCCTTAACATACTGATAAGGGATACCGCTTGTAATAAATCCAATGCTTGTATCACCGTATGTTACCTTATTGATATCAGCAAATTTATCTGTAGCGCCGTCCTCGGCAAGACTCTGATCACGCTTTATAACAAACTTATGACGCTGCATTGCATTTGCAGGAACCATAACGTTCTTTGCCGGATTACGCTCATATACCTTATCTTCAACTTCTACTCTATCCTCAAGATTTACAACTCCCTGAGAATGTGCAATTCTTGTAGTTGTACGTAAGATTACAGGAGTATCATACTCCTCTGAGATTTCGAAAGCTCTCTTTGTGAATACTCTTGCTTCCTCACTGTCTGACGGCTCAAGTACAGGAACATGTGATGAAACTGCGATTCTTCTTGTATCCTGCTCATTCTGTGAGCTGTAGAGTCCCGGATCATCTGCTACTAAATATACAAGTCCTCCCTTTGCACCGATATATGATGCTGTATACAGAGGATCTGATGCAACATTGAGACCTACGCACTTCATAGCACACATAGCTCTTACACCTGCTATTGAAGCACCCATAGCCACTTCTGCAGCAACCTTCTCGTTCGGTGCCCATTCCGCATAAACACCTTCATACTTAACAAGATTTTCACTCATTTCAGTACTTGGTGTTCCCGGATATGCAGACGATACCTTTACACCTGCTTCCCATGCTCCGCGGGCAATAGCTTCATTGCCCAACATAATCTTCTTTTCCAACTTACTAAACTCCCTTCTATGGATAATAATATGCATTTATATCAATTTGATCAGCACTGTCAATTATTGAATAATGCACTGAACTTCTCATATCCCAATCGGACTCTCACAATCCTTGTACCCTGAAGTCTCTTGGCGATCCTGTATATCAGTTTAAGCTTCGAATCCCAGCCGGGCATCTGCTGAACTCCGTCGAGTACCGGCTTTGCACTGATAACTCTATATCCCGGATCCCAGCTTTCTATCGTACTGTTAGGATCATTCATATATAACTGTCTGTGTCTGTACTCCGCTCCCCGTCTGCCCGAATATCTGTTGGCGGCAAGCATTTCAAAGAATGTATCGACCTCAAACACAACATTGCAGCCCTTGAATTCATCACTAAGCTTCGTCAGAAAATCCTTTACTTCTGTTTCGGTATAATACTCAAGAACATTACGACATACAAAAAGCAGGCCTCTATCCCTTTCGCACTTTACCTCGTTAAACCAAGAAAGGTCGTGTACAGATATATCTATGATCTTTTCACGGTCATTTTCCGAGGTATACATATTTCTTATAGCAAT
Source organism: uncultured Lachnospiraceae bacterium (assembly GCA_946405625.1). Lineage (GTDB taxonomy): Bacteria > Bacillota > Clostridia > Lachnospirales > Lachnospiraceae > Eubacterium_Q. Next base: position 21,758 of record CAMJHQ010000028.1, read on the forward strand.
TCGCCCCGGGCTGTCGAGATTATACCACATAACCCGTCCATTATCCACTCTTTCAAACATTGTATCCAGTCCACAGCCTACATATACAACTGTTCCATCCGGATACTCCTTCAGAAATGTTCTTACTACCTCATCAAAGTCATGATATACAGCCGCATCTATCAGATATCTGAACAACGGCTTCTTCTTATATTTCTTATACCAGATTCTGTTCTTGGCCAGATATCTGGTTGCTGTTTCATCATTAAAAATCTCAGGGAATTTCTTAGAAAGTTCTCCTCTGGTCTTAACCTCAAACATATACTCATTTATTATCGTATCTCTGGAATCAGTGAGCATATCCTTGATAATCTTCCTCAAATGAACCGACTGATCATTGTTTCTCTTAAAGAAGAAATCCGTTCCGACTCCCGTATATTCAAAATAGAAAGGCTTAATTCCCGCCTCATCCAATCCGGTACATAACGTCCTTGCGTGGTTATTGAACACGTCATCCGTACTCGAAACGATTATGTATGTTCCGCTGAGAGCATTCATATTTTCATGGATAGGGCTGGTATATTCATATTTTCCGGCATAATCTTTAACCCAATAATCAACTATAAAATCTATTACTCCCGGAGATATGACAGTCCTGCTGTCACGCTTTGCCTTCTCGCTCATTTTGGACATAAGCTTCTCATCCTTGTACTCAGCATCAAGTACAGGTGACAGAAGCAGAGTTTTATCGGGATTCTTAAGCCCCTCCTGCCATGCGATCATATTCATTGACAGAGCCACTCCCGCTCCCGTTCCGCATCCTGCCAGAATCAGCTGCTTCGGCGTAAACTGTGTCGTAACCTCTTTATAAACATCCACAAGAACCTCAAATGTTTCCCGGCATGTATGCTCGGGAGTAAGCGGATATATCGGAACGAAAAATTCTACCCCGATATAATCTGCCATATCTGCTATGAAATTCCATTCATCCTTCTTCATAGAATAACAATAGCTGCTGTCATATACATAGAAAATCTTTCGATCGGATGGTTTTTCCTTATTATATACATGATAAAAAAGCCTGTTGTCCTTACCCATTTTCTCAACACAGACTTTTTTCTTAACCTGCTCAGGCACTTCACTGCTGATCCGTTTGCGCCTGGACATTACATATTCATATACATTTTCTTTCGATTCATATCTTCTCATACAACAATATAAAACGGCATCAAGCAGGTTGTTTGCTCAATGCCGTATCCTATATAAAAATTCACTATTAAGGATCAGTCCTGGAAGAAATAGCCAACGCCCCATTTGGTATGAATATATTCCGGATCTGCCGGATGTGTCTCTATCTTTTCTCTAAGACGTCTGACATGAACATCAACCGTTCTTGCATCTCCCGGATATGTTGCTCCCCAGATTTCCTTCAGGAGCTCATCTCTCGAGTAAACCTTATTCGGATTCGAAACAAGCAGAAGAACAAGTTCGAATTCCTTTGCAGTAAGGCTTACTTCCTTACCGTTGATATATACCCTTCTGGAATCGGTTTCTATCTTCAATCCCTTTTTCTCTATTACATTCGACTTTGAATCCTTTGATTCATCATTTCTCGAATTTCTTCTGAGTCTCGCCTTAATTCTTGCCTTAACTTCAAGGATATTGAACGGCTTAGTTATATAATCATCAGCTCCGTACTCAAGACCGATAATCTTATCCATATCATCGCCCTTTGCTGTCAGCATAATGATAGGTACATCCGAAAACTCTCTGATTATCTGACATACCTCAAGTCCTGAAAGCTTTGGAAGCATTATATCCAGCAGAATTATATCATATACATCTGATCTTGCCTTATCTACTGCTTCTTCTCCGTCATATGCAGTATCTACCTGCATATCATCCTGCTCCAGGTATGACTTAAGTCCCTTAACTATGCTCTTTTCATCATCTACTATTAAGACCTTCTTCAACGTACTATTCCTTTCATCAAATGGTAATCTTATCCTTAAGCTTTTGGAACGTCCCTTCTTTGATACCGTCTACATTCATGAGATCTTCGACGCTCTTAAATCCACCATTATCCTCTCGATATCTTATAATATCTTCGGCTTTTTTCTCCCCGATTCCCGGAAGCGTCATAAGCTCATTTTTATCGGCAGAATTGATATTTATCAATCCTTTCCCTATCACATCCACACTGCCCTCAGTAATATCATGAGTCTGAATAAGCCTTTCCGACATATCATCGCTTATATCACCTTCATAAGGAATATATATCCTCTCTCCGTCCGAAACAACCCGGGCCAGATTGATATACTGAGCTGCCGCGTCTTCACTGAGACCTCCTGCCAGCACAACGACATCATTCACTCTCGATCCGGCAGGCACTGAATAAACATCTTCATTTTCAACGGCACCACAAAGATAAACACATACTGCAGCGTCTTCGGTATTCTCCTCGGAAATGTACGGCTGACTCTCATTTTCAGCCGTATAATCCTCATCAGTTCCTTCCTCGGGAATATCCTCTGATACATTCTCCGTCCCAACTACACTGATTTTCATATTATTCTCCGCAACCCTATTACAACCGGTCACAAAGAAAGCAGGAATCAGCGCAAAAACCACCGGAAATATCTTAAGTTTTCTGTTCATACTATATCGCTATAAAGTGGAATTAGTACCTTTATTTTATCGGATTAATTACCATTTTACAACCTTCATTTTTACTGAAGATTTTATAGAGGCTCCTTCATAATTGCAGTTCCGATACCCTTTTCAGTAAAGAACTCAAGCAGAAGACAATGCTCAAGTCTTCCGTCAAGAATATGAACTCTCGAAACTCCGTTATTCATTGCATCTATACAGTTCTGAAGCTTAGGAAGCATACCGCCTCCGACTACACCATCATCAATAAGTGTCTGTGCCTCGGAAATGCTCATTTCCGAAATAAGTGTCTTCTTATCCGAAGGATCTGTGAAAACACCCTCTATATCGGTAAGAAATGCGAGCTTTTCAGCTTCAAGTGCAGTAGCAACGGCACAAGCACAGTCATCCGCATTTATATTGTAATCGTGCTCATCCTCAATTCCCATTCCGATAGGTGCAATAACAGGGATAAGATCATTATCGATAAGAGTATCAAGAAGAACTGAATTTGTTTCTACGATTTCTCCTACATATCCTATATCCTTGCCACCCGCAGTCTTCTTCTTACATTTCAGAAGTCCTGCATCCTTGCCGCTTATTCCGACTGCATTAAGGCCTACCTTTGACATAAGGCCTACCAGACTCTTGTTGACATTATTAAGAACCATTTCGGCAACCTCGAGCACCGGCTCGTCTGTAACCCTGAGGCCGTTTTCAAAACGTGTTTCCATACCCAGTTTTTCTATCCACTTGCTGATTTCCTTACCACCACCGTGAACGATAACCGGCTTAAAGCCTACCAGCTTAAGAAGTGCCACATCCTGGATTACATGGTACTTAAGATTCTCGTCCAGCATAGCAGATCCGCCGTACTTTACGACGATCTTCTTGCCGTTAAACTTCTTGATGTAAGGAAGCGCCTCGATGAGGGTCTGGGCCTTCTCAAGAATTTTGCTCATATCTTCATTTTTTGTCATATCGATTCTCCTCATAATTTTTCCTCTTTGATATTATCTCTACGGATGCTGATCTACCCGCTCGGAACTCGGCTCTCGCCTCATACCGGAGCGTAGCGGATTCTAAGTTCGCACTCGCTTAAGCTCCTGCTCACTAAGAACCGACGTCCCTACATGGTTCCGAGTTGGGTAATCAGCATCCTGCTATATTCAAAATGTCTAAAACAATAACACTATTATAAAACTCACAAAATATATGAATCATAAACGCAATCAAAAAACTGAATGCATTCGCAAAATGTCCCGGATCAGCTGCGGTAGTCGGCGTTGATCTTGACGTAATCGTATGTAAGGTCGCAGCCCCATGCAGTTGCTTCGTAATCGCCTGATTTGATATCGCAGATTGCTGTGATCTCGTCAGGCTCAAGTACATTTAGGGCTTCCTCTTCAGAAAAGTCAAGGAAGCTTCCATTCTCAACAAACTTTATGGTTCCGTTCTTACTTGTTATTGTAATATCTGTTTTGTCCGGATTGAAGTCTGCACCCGAATAACCCATTGCACAGAACAATCTTCCGCAGTTAGCATCCTTTCCGAAGATTGCCGCCTTCGTAAGGTTTGATGTAATAACCGATTTAGCGAGAACCTTTGCTATCTCATAATCCGGTGCTCCGACAACATGAGCGGTAAAGAGTCTGGTTGCTCCCTCTCCGTCTTTAGCTATATTCTTTGCAAGAAATGTTGCAACCACCATGAGTGCTTCCTTAAAGTTCTTCAGGTCCTCACCGTCTGCTGTGATCATCTCATTTCCCGCAAGGCCGTTTGCCATGAGAAGCACAGTATCATTCGTTGATGTATCGCCGTCAACCGATACCATATTAAATGTCACCTCTATAACTTCTCTAAGGGTCTTGAGAGCAATATCATAATCAATTGCCGTATCTGTCATGATATAGCCGAGCATTGTTCCCATATTCGGATGGATCATTCCGGAGCCCTTGCACATAGCTCCGATGGTACAGGTTTTTCCGCCTGCTTCAAACTCAACTGCGATTTCCTTTGGCTGAGTATCTGTTGTCATGATCGCAACTGCCGCCTCATGTGCCTCTGACCTTTCATCCGAAAGAAGCGGTGCAAGCATTTCAGCACCTTTAAGTATTGTATCCATAGGAAGCTGAGGTCCTATAACACCTGTTGATCCGATAAGAACATGCTCTGCAGGTATACCGAGCAGTTCTCCCACCTTCTCGGCCTCCTTCTTACAGTTAGCCAGACCCTCTTCGCCTGTTGCCGCATTTGCGACAGCAGTATTGACGATAACAGCCTGAGCCATCTTTACATTATAAACTATATTGCTGTCCCATTTTACTGGAGCAGCCTTTACGAGATTCTTTGTAAATGTACCGACTACGGTTGCAGGTACATCACTTTTTATAAGTGCCATATCTTTCTTAGTGCTGCTCTCCTTGAGTCCGGCACGAACACTTGCTACTTTATATCCCTTGGCTGCATTTACACCGCCATCAATTATCTTTGCCATATTTTCCTCCATCTTTTACCAAAGCTAATGGCTTTCGGGAAGATTTATAATAATCTTCCGATACTCTTACCCGCTTCGGAAAAATTATAATGATAATCTCACTCTTTTATAATGATAATCCCTTGGCTTCGTCACAGCCCATTACAATATTCATGCACTGGATTGCGGCACCGGAAGCGCCCTTGCCGAGGTTATCGAAACGACTGGCAACAACAACACGCTCATCGTTTCCTGTTACAAAGATTTCATAGCCATCCCAGCCGGCAGCCGCATCGGAGAATATTTCTCCACCTGCTTCTACGTCAGCACCGAAAGGCATAACCTTTATAAACTTTTCATTCTTATAATAATCAGCCAGATAATCTCTGATTTCCTGAGGGGTCTTCTTTTCCTTGAGCAGATCCGTATAAAGCGGAATCTGAACTATCATACCGCTATGATAATTTGTTGTCATCGGACAGAAAAGTGGCTCTCTCGTGAGGCCCGTAATCTGCTTCATTTCCTTTAAATGCTTATGTGTCTGTCCCCAGGCATACATTCTTGCAGAATCATATTTAGCGTCTCGTCCTTCTTCTTCGTACTTTCCGATCAGCTTCTTTCCTCCTCCGCTGTAGCCTGATACGGCAAATACAGCTGCCGGATAATCCTCCGGAAGAATTCCGCCCTTAACAAGCGGATATGCAAGTCCGATAAATCCCGATGCATAACATCCCGGAACCGCTATACGCTTTCCCTTTGCTATAGCATCTCTATGTTCTGAAGACAACTCCGGAAATCCATATGCCCATCCCGGTGTTGTACGATGTGCTGTAGATGTATCCAGAATTACTGTATCAGGATTATCACACAGCTCAACTGCCTCTATAGCTGCAACATCAGGCAGGCAGAGAAATGTAATATCCGACGCATTTATGAATTTCCTGATTTCATCAGGATCCTTACGCTTGTCACTGTCTATTTTTAAAAGTTCAACATCATCTCTTATCTGAAAGCGTTCAAATATTCGGAGTCCTGTAGTACCTTCACTTCCGTCGATAAAAACTTTTTTCATAAAATATATTCCTCCTTTGCACGCTTTGGGTATAAACCCTTTAACTGTTATAGCCTATCTTTATGAAGAACGCAAGTCCTTTTTTCATAATTTTGCATATTTTTTGTATATTCTATGCATATTATTCTATTTTTATGCATTATTGCTTGATTATATGAATATTTTCGGAATATTTTGTACCATTCTGTTCATATATCATAATAAGAAATGATTTATATCCGTATAAATTCGAATATCGTAATCATCAATCATTTTGACCATACCTAAACGCAGCGGCAAAACATCAAAAAAGCTCCCACGGTATGTACCGTGGGAGCCTATATCTATTTGAGTTTCTTGTGAAGAATATCAAGCCGGTCAAATTTTACCAGAATGCATGATTTCCGATTACCAAATAATTATCAAGAGATTCTCCAGCTTCTCGGATTGCCGATGTAGGAAGGAAATACATACATCCTCCGACATTATTCTCTCCCGCAAGTGCAGCCTGTGCAGCCTGATAGCATGATGATGAATATCCACTCATCCAGCCTGCCGGTTCAAACTGTCCCGGAGCATAAATTACATCTGAAATCGTACTTCCCCAGTATCCGTTATTAAGTCTGTTCATAACAACACTTGCAACTGCAAGCTGTCCTTCATAACTCTCACCGCCTGCTTCGGCATTAACAAGAGTCGCCAGAAGGGCTACTTCATCCTCTGAATACTGTGTACTCTTCTTTGGCTCTTCAGTCTTTTCCTCAGTCTTCTCTTCAGTCTTTTCTTCTGTTATTTCTTCTTTTTTCTCTTCTGTAGTTTCTTCAGTCTTCTCTTCGATCTTTTCAGAAGTTTCCTCGGTAGCTGTTTCTTCTTTATCAGCCTTAGCTTCTAACTTTTCTTCTGAAGCTTCCTCTGTCTTCTCTTCAGTCTTCTTTTTCTCTTCTTCAACTTCCTCTGCAGTCTTTACACCGGTATAAATATCTATTGCATCATTAAGATTCTTAGCTGCGTCCGGAGCAACTGCTTCCCTGAAGCCCTCTTCGATATCTACATAGAGTGCTGAAACATAAGCTGTCTTACCGTTTACCAGTTCAAGCTCAGTCCAGTCATACTCATCTACTTCGTTTACGATGTAGTTTTCACCGTTCTCTGCAAGGAACAGAATCTGCGAATCTTCATCTGCCTTAGCACGAACACCGATATTATCTACTTTAACTGTTGCTATATCTACAACTGCATCCTCAGCCTTCTTAGTAGCCTCTTCATCTGTTACAATGCAGTCATTCTTTACATATCCTGTAATCTTTCCCGAAGAAACCTTTGTCCATTCATCTGTCTTCTCAAGCACCTTACCGCTTGCAAACTCAGGAAGAATTCCGACAACCTCTGACTTTCCGTCAGCCTTCGCATAAATGTTTGCTGTCTTCTTCGTTGAAATGAACTTGCCCTTCATATCATACTTGCTGTTTGTAAGGTTCTTTGCATCGCCTACAGCAAGATCAAAGCTTTCCTCATCCTCAAGATGAGAACGTAACACATCGATTGAATCATCCTTTATCACCATTGTACTGGTTGAGTTGATTTCAAAACCATCAGCAGCTATATCAGTTACAACAGCTTCATCAGCCTGCTCAAGTGCTGCATTGATCGAAGTGCTTCCAAGAACCATCTGCTTCTCGGAATAATCAGGAAGATTCTTTATTGTGAAGATGCCTCCTGCTGTAATCGAACCTGCCAGAAGCAGTACCAATGAATTTCTAACAATAAATCTGGAAGAGAAAATATACTTCCTTGAAAACATCTTTGCTTTATTAAGTTTTATTTCAGTACGTCGTTTCATAAACTCCAACCTGTTAAATCTGCCCAGCAGATTTACATAAAATGTTAAATGATTTACATAAAATGTTACAATTCTGTTACGGACATATATTAACACTTTGTAACATTTCTGTCAAGTTGTTTAAATTAATTTAACATTTCGATATGTTTTGGGGGCTTTTATTGTGAAATATGTCGAAAGCACCTATTTTAGTTGGTTTTCTCGGCAAAGAAGTCATCAACGCCATCGGCTATAGCCGTTGCGAGAGACCTCTGATATTCCGGATCTGCAAGTGCCTGATCATCATACTGGTTTGATAAAAATCCAACATTGATGACTGTGGCCGGCATCTTACAGTAATTGAGAGACGTAAGATCGTCAGTTTCATAGATTCCGAGTCTTGTTGCAGTCGTATCCTCGGATATATTTTTTAAGATATCGTAGCAGAGAAGATAATTATTCTGATAATTACTTCCTGTCACGGAATTTGTGGACGTGGTAATAAAACCGATCACACCCATTGTGGTCGGATCCGAAACCTCTCCGGCTTCCAGCTTAATATAAACCTCAGCACCGTCGGCATTGGCCATGGAAGCCCTTCTTGCATTGCTGAGATTAACGCTTCCCGATTCTCTTGATATAAAAACTGTATATCCTCTCTGAACCAGAACCGATTTCAGATGATTTGCAACTTCCTGTGTTACATCATATTCATATCTTTCTGTGCTGACTCCAACTGCTGCAGGAGGCATTTTAACCTTCATGCCCGCTCCATCAACAACCTGATCCGGATTCACATCCGGACTTATAGGTTCCAGCTCCTTATCATCTACAACCTGCTTACCCGGATCGATAAAAACTATATGAGCCGCCTGCTTTGCGTCAGTCTTTGTTGCCCAGGCGATATCTGTCTCCTGAACATACGAAGATTTTACATAATAATTTCCGCCGTTAAGAAGAATTCTTACCCATCCTTCCTTAACGCCGGTACGTGTCAGATCTACACCTTTATTAAGTGTTACATATATATTTGCGCCTTCTTTCGGCTCATCATAAAGAATAGTATTATCCTGAGTAGTCTGAACATAACCCTGCACCGGTGTAAAACCCTCAGAATCCATCAGCTGTTCCTCCGAAGGTGGTGCACCCTCGGTAATCGGTTCAACCGGAGGTTTCTCCCCACAGGCAGTAAAAACTGTCATGATAAGCACCAGAAGTATTAAAATTGTCGCTGATCTGTATTTTTTCATTAATAATTCCTACTTAAATAATGTCCTCTTATTTAAATATAGCTCCTGCTGCTCCGAAAACACCAGCACCGGCAAGTCCCATGATAGTACCTGCAAGTATAACTCCCAACATAACTGCAATGACACATTTCTTAAAATCCAGGTCAAGTATACTTGCAGCAAGCGTTCCCGTCCATGCTCCTGTTCCCGGAACCGGTATTCCTACAAAAAGAAACAGCGCCCAGTAAAGGCCTTTTCCCGCCTTCTCCTGAAGCTTCTTTCCTCCTTTTTCGCCCTTGGAAAGACAGAAAGTAAAGAACTTTCCGATAAACTTCTTATCTTTTCCCCATTCCAGAATCCTTCTGGCAAAAAAGAATATGAATGGAACCGGCAGCATATTTGCGAATATGCAGACCGCATAAAGCGGAAGTATCGGCAGCGGACCACCGAAACTGTCATGCAGACCAACAAGCACCGCTCCTCTAAGTTCAATGAGCGGAACCATTGAAATCAGAAAAACTATTATATATTTTTTTAACATAATTGTATCTCTCCTAATTAAGCCAACCTTTTAGTATTCACAGTAAGCACACTGCCTATGAATATCTATAACTGTGAATAGTGCAGCCTGCGTCACATTGTATCAAATCTAATAGCTGCTTTCAAGGTACATGTTCAGATACTCAAAGAGCGAGTCTCCGTAAATATTCTTATACATATTCTTCTTCATATGACCGGGCTTGTTAGTAATAATGCTGTCCACATTAAGAAGCATCATTCTTTCAAGTGTTTTATCATCATCCACAACCCAGGCATAGATTTCTTTCCCGTGTCTGTGAACCTTATCTACAACCTCACTGGTAACATATCTGTATTTCAGGCTGAAAGCATCTGCATATTTCAGATCATAGAAATCTCCCATTGCAACGGACATTACATATACCGTCTTGATCCTGTCATCATACCTCTTAACCTTCCTTATGGATTCATAAGTCGGAGAAGTCACTACACAGCTGTCAAAAAGATCATATTCTCTGACAATCTCGGCAACACTTTCTTCAAGATCAGTATCCGTCGAGGCAGATTTAATCTCAATATTCATTTCGGCTCTCCCGTCAACGAGCTCGATTGCCTCTCTGAGAGTCGGGATTTTTTCATTTGGATATTTATCCTTATGACCGGCATCAATATAAATACCCTGGAGTTCTTCATAGGTAAGATTTCCAACCTTCTTATTCACTCCACAGGTTCTCTTCAGATTTTCATCATGCATAACAACAACCACACCGTCTTTAGTCTGCCTTACATCAAGCTCGACCACATCGGCTCCGTCCTCGATTGCAACCTCAAATGCAGAAAGTGAGTTCTCGGGTGCCTTCTTTGACGCACCCCTATGTGCAGTTATTGTTACCTTATTCATATAATCAGCATGAAGCGATATTACATTTGAAGTAATAAGTATGTAAAATGTAACATCGATAATTATCGCAAGCATAGTAATTGAAAGAACTATCGATAAACGTCTCTTTCTATTCGTCTTACCGTCAACTTCTTCATAATCATCGATACTGCTTGAACCCGATTCGTCAGGTACATTATTATAGTAGGAATTGCAGATAAAACTGTACAAAACCGGAATACCGATTATTAAATATATGAAGAAAAGGACTACATTTACACTTTCAAATACAAATCCGGCAACAAAGCCAGCGCCCTTTATCTTAAGTATCCAATGAAGGAGAGGGCCGGTAAGAAGAAAATGAAGTCCGTAAGAACCCCCGAGTATTACAACATTCACCAGAAAAAGCCCCGGTATTATCCGAAGCATTTTTCCCTTTACTATTCTGAACGCTTCCGCCATTGCTTTAAAGAAATGTATCTTTCTGATCACAAATGTATGAAGTGCGAAAATGAAAACAAAATTGATCAGATTGAGCAGAAGATATCCTGCAAGGATCGGGATAGTCACCTTCAAATTAACTGCTAATGCACCGGCTATATATACCGGAAGCTTGAAATTAAGCAGCAATAGTCCGACAACTATCGCACCTGTAAGAGGCATGAAGCATATTATAAAAATAAACATAGGAAGATTGTGCGGCACAAATACTCTTAATCCGTGTCTCACGGAAAGTGCCAGCATTCTGATAAGTCCGATCTTCTCCGTATGATTTGCCCAGTCATAACAGATCGATATTCCCGAATAGTTTATAAGCAGAAAAAAAGAGAGGATCAGAAGTACTATAAGAAGAGCTATCCAGGTTGTGGGTGCACTAAGAAAACTCGATACATTTTCCCTGCTCAGATAAGTGTCTCCATTTGCTCTAATCGCAAAATTCAGAAACAGATATCCGCCGGGAACGAGTATCGCAGTCGAAACTATCATCAGGATGATCTCGAAGCAGATTACCCTTCTGATATTAAATCTGAACAATTTCAGACTGTCCTTTATGCTCTTCATCCCACACTACCTGATCTCTTTAAATCCAGAAAGAAGCATCGCCGAAAGAGAAGAATCTGTATCTTTCCCTTACAGCCTCACCGTATGCAGCAAGAACCGCTTCCCTGTTATAAAATGCCGAAACCAGCATGATAAGCGTCGATTCCGGAAGATGGAAATTTGTGATCAATCCATCGATAACCTTGAATTTATATCCCGGATAGATAAAAATGTCCGTCCATCCACTCATCGCTCTGACAACTGTTTGCGGTCCGGAGGTTCTGTCCGACGCCTCCGCCTTTAATTCCTCTTCTACACGGCAGGCTACCGTCTCAAGCGTCCTTGTACTGGTCGTTCCGACAGATATCACTCTTCCGCCGGATTGCTTCGTCGAATTAATTATATCAGCTGCAGCCTCAGAAAGCTCGAAGTATTCGCTATGCATATGATGTTCTTCTATTTTTTCGACTTTGACCGGTCTGAAGGTTCCGAGTCCCACATGAAGAGTAAGCCTGGCTATTCTGATTCCGCGCGCCTCTATCTCCTTCAGCATTTCCTCTGTAAAATGCAGTCCCGCCGTTGGTGCAGCGGCAGAACCCGAATTCTTTGCATATACGGTCTGATATCTGTTCTTATCCTCAAGTTTATGAGTTATATACGGAGGAAGCGGCATTTCTCCGAGACGGTCCAGAATTTCTTCCCATATCCCGTCGAATTCAAATCTTATTATTCTATTACCGTCTTCAACTACATCAAGAACCTCAGCTGCAAGAAGAGGCACTCCCCCCTCCTCAGACTGACCGAATATCACTCTCGCCCCGGGTTTCATTTTCTTTCCCGGCTTTACGAGACATTCCCATATACGTGTATTTTTAGCCTTATGACCTGTCCGATCCGATTCCTGACCGGATAGATCCATTTCAAGATCCTCTGTCTCTTCTTTAGAATCCTCCGGTACTGTTCCATTTCCATATCTATCCGACGCATCCTTCAGAAGCAGCACCTCTACCGCTGCTCCCGTATCCTCCTTTACGCCGAGAAGCCGGGCAGGGATAACCTTTGTATCATTGATAACAAGGCAGTCCCCTTCCTTCAGATAATCCAAAAGATCACTGAATCTCCGATGTTCTATCTCACCGCTGTCACGATGGACAACCATCATCCTCGAATCGCTTCTCTTCTCCAGTGGATCCTGTGCTATCAGTTCCTCCGGAAGATCATAATAAAAGTCATGCAAATCCATATCTATCCGCTCCAAAAAATGTCATCTGTTACGTGACATCTTATTCTAATTAAGCTCTGATCTCGATTCCTTTATCCTTAAGTGCTGCAAGAACACAATCTACAGATGCATTTACCTCATCACCTGTAAGATTTCTGTCTGTTGCACGGAATGAAAGTGCATAGGCAACACTCTTCTTTCCTTCTGCAAGATTTTCTCCCTCGTATACATCGAAGAGCTCACATTTTTCAAGATTTTCTCCTGCGCTTGCTCTGATGATCTTCTCGATATCACCGACATAAACATTCTTGTCGCAAAGAAGTGCAAGGTCTCTTGTAGAAGCAGGATACTTGGCAATCTCTACATATTTAATATCAAAGTCTGCCATAGCAGCTACTTTATCCATATTTACAACAGCGATATATACATCGCCCTTAATTCCGTAATTCTCAGCAACTACAGGATGAAGCTGTCCGAGGTATCCGACCTCTTCCATATTCTTTCCTGAAACAAGTCTTGCCTGTCTCAGTGTATGAAGATAAGGATAATCCTCATGTGCATAATCTTCTGTAGCGATAAACCTAACCTTATCGGAAATGTTCAGTTTATCAAGAAGCTCTTCAAGAACACCCTTCATAGTGAAGAAATCACCTTCACCATACATACCTATCGCAAGGCGTGCAGCTTCTGTAAGCGGAAGATCATTCTCTCTTCCCGGTTCAGTCGGCTTAACCGGCCATGTTTCATCCGGAAGATATACCGTACCAAGCTCATAGAGACGTACATTCTTATTTCTTCTTCCGGAATTTGTTCCCAATGAAGTAAGAAGTCCGTTAAGAAGAGTTGTTCTCATACATTTGAAATCCTCTCCTAGAGGATTGATTATCTCGATTGCATTTCTTACCGGGCTGTTCTCCGGAATAAGGAGCTTATCAAATACCTTGCGGCTCTCAAAGCTGTAAGTCATAGCCTGTGAGAAACCGTTCTCTTCAACTACCGCTCTGGCAATTCTGTTGATAGACTCAGCATATGAGATTCCACCGATACCTCCGTTTGTTGTAGGTACTGTAGATGGTATCAGATCATATCCGTGAATTCTTGCAATTTCCTCAGCAAGATCTGCCATACAGTGAAGATCCTGCCTGAAAGTAGGAACTGTAAGAAGATTTGATGCCTTATCATAAGTAAGACCGAGTCTTCCGAATATATCAAGCTGTTCCTCAACATCAATATCAAGTCCGAGGAGACTTGTCATCTTCTCCGGTTCAAAAGGAAGTGTCCATGCCTCAACAGGTGAAGGATATACATCAACCATACCCTCAAGTACTTCACCGCATCCAAGCTCCTGAACCAGCTGAACTGCTCTTGTAATTGCAAGTTCTGCAAGATTAGGATCAAGTCCCTTATTGAACTTTGCTGATGAATCTGTGGAAATACCATGACGTCTTTCAGATTTACGAATGTTATTACCCTCAAAACATGCAGATTCAAAGAGTATATATGGAAGTTCCTTTGTCTCAAGCGGGATCATGGAATTCTTTCCACCCTTGATTCCGGCAAGTGCAACAGGCTTTACGCTGTCACAAATCATAAGTGTATCTGTATCAAGTGTAAGCTCCTCATCATGAAGAGTTGTGAACTTCTCTCCTGCTTCAGCACGTCTTACAACTATCTTTCCGCCTTCAAGAGTCGAAAGATCAAAGGCATGCATAGGCTGTCCGAGTTCTTCCATAACGTAATTTGTTATATCTACTATATTATTGATAGCATTTATTCCTCTGCTGCGGAGTCTCTGCTGCAGCCAGAGAGGTGAAGGACCGATCTTTACATTTCTTACAACACGTCCTATATATCTCTTACAGAGATCAGGTGCCTGGATTTCTACAGCAATCTTATCTGCTGACTTCTCATCCTTAACTTCAAGAGCCTGTACGGATGCGGTCATCTTTGCAAGATCATACTTCCCTTCAGGATCGAACGGAACTCCGTAAGTTGCTGCCGCCTCTCTCGCCATTCCGAGAACAGAGAAGCAGTCTACACGATTGGATGTGATCTCGTATTCGATATTTGCATCATTAAGTCCGAGCTTAGCTGTTGCATCATCACCCGGCTTAAGATCCATGAGACTTACCTCATCATCCGTGAAAATGTATACTCCATCCTTATCTCCCGGATAAAGATTTCCGTCTGCACCGATTTCTTCTATTGCGCACATCATACCTGCCGATGGTACGCCTCTCAGCTTACCCTTCTTGATCTTTCCTTCCTTTGGTGACAGATCCTCTCCTGTATGAACATTATATACTGCCGTACCGCCATCAAGAACAGTCGGTGTATATACAGGCTTATCGTTTCCGTTCTCACCAAACTTATATGGATTAAGCTTAATGATATTAGGTGCACCTGTAACTATCTGAACGATGCCGTTCTCATCCTGTCCGGCATCAACCGTCTTTCCTACATTTACCTGACATACAACAAGTCTGTCCGCATCAGGATGTGAAGCAACCTCCATAACCTGGCCTATAACAACTCGTGAAAGTCTCGCACCTGTAGGCTTCTTGAAATACTTTGTTACTCTCTCTACATGAGATCCCGAAAGTGTTATCCTGTCAGCAAATTCATCAACAGCCTTATCAAGTCCTTCATATTCTAATATATCTTTACCTGCTTCATCTGTATCATACTCAGGGAATGGAAGATCAGGTACAATATTCTTCAACCACATAACCGGTGTATCCATAATAATTCTCCTTAATTATTTATCTTAAATATATGACATAATATCTATTATTATCTATCGTTATCTGTCAGCGCTAGTGCAGGTTCGTGCCTGCAGCAGGATCACTTTATGATCATGCATCCTGACAAGTGCTCATATTAGAATTGTTCAAGGAATCTGATGTCATTTTCATAGAGAAGTCTCATATCCGCAATCTCATATTTAAGAAGCGCTACTCTCTCAAGTCCGATTCCGAAAGCAAATCCTGTATATACAGGTGCATCAGGATCATTCTTATCGTTTATTCCGCACATTTCAAGTACATCAGGATGAACCATTCCACATCCAAGGATTTCAATCCAACCTGAACTCTTGCATGCAGTACAAGCACAGTCAACCTCACGGCGAACTGTCTTTCCATCTTCCTTAACTTCCTCCATCTTCTTCACACGACCTGTGCCATGACACTTGAAGCATGTTACATCAACTTCGGCAGAAGGCTCTGTGAATGGGAAATGATGAGGACGGAGTTTGGTCTTGGTATCCGGACCGAAGAATTCTTTTGCGAACTGATCAAGAGTACCCTTAAGATCCGCCATAGTTACATTTTTACCTATTACAAGGCCTTCAACCTGATGGAATGAAGGGCTGTGTGTTGCATCCACCTCATCAGAACGGAAAACTCTTCCCGGGGAAATAAGCTTTATCGGAAGATTTCTCTCCGGAAAGCCCTTGGATGTCTCCTTAAGCCTACCTGCTGCAAGCATAACTCTTGCCTGAACCGATGATGTCTGAGTACGCAGAACTATATCGTCTTCTGTCTTCTCACCGCGTGATTCATCATGTCTGTTAATATAGAAGGTATCCTGTTCATCCTTAGCCGGATGATCTTCCGGAATATTAAGAAGTTTGAAGTTCATCCTGTCATACTCTATCTCCGGACCTTCTACTACTTCATAGCCCATTCCGATAAATACTCTTTCAAGGTCCTCAAGTGCAATCTGATTAGGATGCTTATGGCCTCTAAGTGATCTTGTTCCCGGCCTTGTAACATCAAGCCACTCGGTCTGCATCTTTTCCTCAATAACCTTAGCCTTCAGCTCCTGCTTCTTCACGGTGATTGCTTCTTCAAGTGCATCCCTTACCGAATTAACCATCTGTCCTACACGAGGTCTCTCTTCAGGCGCAACATCCTTCATACCTTTAAGGATATTTGTAAGCTCACCCTTCTTTCCAAGAACCGAAACTCTTATCTCATCAAGAGCTTCCGGTGTAGCAGCTTCAGAAATCTGCTTCTCTGCTTCTAATCTGATCTTCTCAAGAATCTCCTTCATTCTCTGTTTCCTCCTAAATTATACTTCACAATGCATTCGCATTACGCTACGCATATGACTTTGGCTCAACTAACACACAAAAAGTCCCTGCACCGGATTTCTCCGATGCAGGGACGAACTATTACTATTCCGTGGTACCACCCTGATTCCGCAGCATATATGAAACTGCGACTCTCATTCAGAAGTTTAACGTTCTCCAACGTCCCAAACTACACAGCATAGCCTTCATAAGGGAAGCTCCGGTGTGAAAATGATGTATAGCTCAGTCCGACAGGGCTTTCAGCCGGTGACCCCACCTCTCTAATGACGAATAAGGCTTTTAAAGCCTTTCTATACACTTGTTGCACCATCTCAGCTTATTTTATTCTATATTTATTGTGTTATTATGACTTAACGATTCCTTAAAGTCAAGAGGGAATTTCTCAATAATAATTTGCAAAACGCTATTGACATATTATCAATTTGATAATATGATATGTCTATAAGACTATACAACGGTCATACCATGTAACTAAACTCTTTTTTAGTCTTACTGTCATTGAAAGGAGCTTTCTTTTTTCATATAATAAGGTATAGGACTTTTTAAGAGTTATTTATTTCTTTAATGTATTGAGGTTAAAACTATGATTGATCATTACAATGCATTTATTTCCTACAGACATGCACCTGAAGATATCAAAGTAGCAGAAGCTGTACAGCGGGGTCTTGAGAGATTCCATATCCCGCATAAGATAAGAAAACAAACAGGCATGAAACGTATTCAGCAGATTTTCCGAGATAAGGATGAACTTCCTATCACAAGTGATCTGACTGATACGATATCCAATGCCCTTTATAATTCCGATTATCTGATAGTCATATGTTCTACAAATACCAAGGATTCAATCTGGGTTCAGCGTGAGATTCAATTCTTCCTCCGCAATCATACCAAGAATCAGATACTTACGGTTCTCGTTAATGGTGAACCTCAGGATGTTATCCCCGAGATTCTTACATATGAAGATAAGACCGTGATAGATTCTCAGGGATTATATCAGACCGTAAGAAATCCTATCGAACCGCTGTCATGCGACTACAGAATGCCATTCTCAAAAGCCCGGAAGATTGAACTGCCACGACTTGCAAGTGCTCTGATCGGGTGTTCTTATGATGAGCTTATGAACAGACGCAGACAGTATATGATCCATCGTATGGAGCTTATATTTGCTTCTATTACTATTGCTGCGGCCGCTTTTTCTTTCCATTTATATAAGAGCAATCAAGAGATCAAGATGAATTACCTTAATTCTCTCCGCAACCAGTCCAGATATCTTGCAAACGAATCAAAGCATCTTCTGGAGGACGAGCAGCGTGTAACCGCGCTTCAGCTGGCTATCGAAGCTCTCCCAAAAGACGAGAATGACGAGCGTCCTGTCACGCCTGAAGCAATCCGTGCTATTACAGACGCGACTCTTGCATATATGTCGGATAATTCAACTTATAATGTATATTGTGAATGGGGATATCGTCTTCCTGATACAATACAGGAATTTAAGGTTTCTCCTAACGGAAAAGCCTTAGCAGCTTATGACGCTGTCGGTAACCTGGGTGTATGGGATACCGAAACTCATCAGGCTATAGTATATGAGCTTTCACGATCAACCAATTCTCGTTCAGGTACTTCCGGCATAGAATTCCTTAGTTCCGGAGATCTTATTATCTGGGGAGAAAAAACCATACGAAATATGGATTTTTATTCTGCATCTCCGAAGTGGGTCTATACCTCTGACGTTGATATTTTCGATACGGCAGATCTGCTCGGATACAATTCAGACTATATATATCTATCAGGTTCTTCCCCCCAAAACATCATCAAGTTAAGCCTTGCCGACGGAAATCTGGTTGAAAAATACGAACTTCCATATTATGAGGACTCTGAATCTACATCTATATTTTCAAGCATCAATAATCCAGTGGTTTCCCCAAATGGAAAATATATTGCTTTTACTTGTTCACCGGAACTCTACAAATATGTGATAGGTGTATACGATACCGATACCAATAAGGCTATATTCGGGGAAATGAGTGATTCTTATATAACAACCCTTGACTGGCTTGATGATGATAATCTTCTCACATCATCTTTGGTAGGTAATATGAGTGAACACAGTATGTCTTTCGGAGAAACAGATTATATCTCAACCGACTCGGATATCATACAGTGCTTTTCTCCTGTTGATCTGAAAGAAAAATGGCATTCTGATTTTACCTGTAATGACACAACAATAAAGGACGGATTCCTCAAGCTGATAAATAACGGTGTATTATATTATTCCGGAAATGCAGCAACTGTTTATGATCCTAAAACAGGACAGATTCTTCAAAACTATAATGTAAATGACTCTATAGTCAATGTATGTGACCCTAATGAGGACGGTATTCCTCTCTTTATTCTGAGAAACGGAAATATTGCCATTCCGACTCACGAAGGCAAAAATCTATTACTACAAAAATATTTCCCTGACAATCTTCGTCAAGCCGAAATGACTACTTCAGGATATTATACTTTTAAAATACAGAAAAATGAAATACTATACTACGGAACCCATGTATATGACAGAGAATGGACCGAGCTTGACCATAATACCGTGTTAACTGATATCGACAATTCTACTATGACTGATGATATTCTCGGCATCATCGAGTCAAGAGACAATAAGCTTTATCTGTATGTTTATGATCTTAATAACCCGGATACTACAGTTGAAGCACTGATAGACGAAAACCCGGCCAGTACAACAATATATAAGATTATTTACTCTGATAAGGAAAATGTATATGTCGGGAAAGGAAGTTCGGACGGATTCGAGATTATTACCGTAAGCCGAAAAAACGGTAGTACCTCAACAGAAATCATTTCAGAAGGAGGCTTATTATATTCTCCTCAATATTCATCCGTTAACGGCATTCTGGTATATCCTGATTTTCCTTCATATGATGAAAAACTCGTTACCTTATATAATATAGAGAGCAAGCTGTCCAAAAGCTACAAACTTCCTGAAGAATGTGAGGCATTTACTCCAACGTCTCCGGTATATTACCCTGATCAAAATGCCATTATCTATTGTGATTCAAACAATACATTTATAATAAATACTTCAACCGAAGATGTTGCAACAATGGATAAACCTGAAGAATGGGAGGGCACAAATCTGATTTCCCAAAACGCATTAGATGGAAAATATCTTCTTTCTGACGGAAATAAGACCATTGTCACAACAGCAGACGGTAAAATCGAATATACAATAAATCCAATAGGATATCGTGTTCTTGGATTAGCATTTTATGATGACGGAATTGATAAAACTGAAGACCAGATTCTCATAGTCTACAATAATGGAACTCTATACCGGTATTCGGCTGTAGACGGACATTTTCTGGGTAAATCGGAGCTGTTGCTGTACAAAACTTATGTTTCCGACCATAAATATGATTTTGAATTTGATAACGAGAATCACCTTCTCTACTTCACATCAGATAAAAGTCTCAGCATGATAGATACCGAATACTGGGTAGAGACTGCAGCGATTCCTTTTTGTATCGGACATCATAAACCGACCGACCGATTCATTACAACTTCTATTGATAATCAAAATCAATACAGAATAGGGTGCTTCGAACACTATACAACCGATAAGCTTATAGAAAAGGGACTGGATCTGCTTCAGGGTTCAGAACTATCTCCCGAACAAAAATCAGAATATGGAATAGCAGAAGATAATTAATTATCTATAATTTTTGATAATTTATATCTAATCACAAATTAATCACATCAAAAACACCGTACAAAACTTCATATCGGTTTTGTACGGTGTTTTAATATTTTAGATCATTTACAAGCTTATCTATGAATCGATTTCTTTATAAAGCTGATCAAAGAATCTTCCGTTGATTATATAAATATCATGTATATCATCTTCTCTGACCGCTATATAATCTCCCGGGGCACCCGAATAATATTTCTCATCATTCCAGGTAGTAAACAGCTTTATATATCTATCGAGCGGTTTCGCATAAATCCTGGTTCTTCCTGAGCTTATAACACCATGAGCCACAGACATTACATTTTTCTTTTCATCTGTGAAAAGATTCCTGATGCTCGGTTCATACTCGAAATTTCTGCTGTACGGCTTACCCGTCGGAATATAGCTCTTTTCAAGCTTCTCCTTGGTTATCGGATAAACTTCCCCTTCGATTCCGATCATCAGATATTTATCATCATCCAGTCGTAAGCTCACATCCCCTTCAAGAGTCCTGATCTCTACCATCGTATTAAGAGGAAATACATCAGTAAGCTTAACATATCCGAGTTCCTGCGGCTGCTTCTCATATTTCTTCATAGTAGAAATATCAAGCTCAGCATCCTTCGCATATATTATTTCATACTTATCATAATACTCTTCAATTCTTCTGACAAAAAGGTCATTTATCGATTTAAAGTCATAGCTGACACCTATACTTTCAAGCTTATCAGGATATACAGCTCCACCGGCCTTCTTCAAATGTCCGCCGCCTCCTCCGATCTTATCAGCAAGACATGCTGCCAGCTCATTTGCATGGACCTCTCTGACACAGCTTCTGACAGAAAATTTAAGCTCTTCAGGACTTATATAGAAAGCCACACAGACATCTACTCCCGATGTTTCCATAGAGAAGTCACTTATAACTCCCAGAATATTAGGATCACATTTTTCTGCATGTATAATAAGGCATCTGTTCTTCGAATAGTAATCATAATCAAGTATTGCTCTTCCGGTAATTTTAAGTTCTTCAAGAGAAATGTTTGAATTACTCATTTCGGTAACAATACTCATGCTTATATCAAGCACTTCAATCATATCTCTGTCGAGCGGATGATTCATCTCAGAAAGGCGTGCCGTATCTGTATAGAGGCCGTAATAAAGCGCCGTTGAAAGCAGTTTATCCTCATTAACCTGCAGTCCTTCGGATCTTATCATATCCCATACGACCGTTGCACAGCTTCCTACCGTACTTCTGATTTCCGAAAGTTCAGTCAGCTCTTCTATAACCTGATGATGATCTATCACCGCAACGGTTCCCGCCTCGGTCTTTGTAACATTAGACTGTCCATACTGACAATCCACTACCACGAGCAGCTCCGGCTTCTCATAGAAATTCGGTGCATAATCGACCGGAACCTCAAGTGCACTGATCATCATAAGAAGATTGCTTTTCTGAATCTCGTTCATTCCTCGATAAATAAACTTCGGATTTTTCCCCATTTTCTCCAAATACCAGTAAACTCCATATCCTGAAGCAAGTGCATCAGCATCCGGATTGTCATGGCACTGGATAACAATATCATCATATTTCAGAAGTTCATTAAGTTTCATCTCACGCCCCCTACGAGTGACAACTGTTTTTTCCTACAAAGGTTATTTTACTATATGCGTATCCCCGTGTCAAAGAATCCGATACCCGTCACATATATATTTATACTGTTTATTCTGATACCGACATAGAGATTCATAAATATATTTAATCCGAAGTTTGCGCTTATGTATAATATAGAAATATACGCTTATGTATAAATATCTTTGACAACATCTGCCATTACGTTATAATAGGTATCGATTTTACTATATGACAGGTACCGGAAGTTCGGTCAGCCGCAATATTACGATACCGATTTTTGAGGATTTATGTTATGGACACTTCAGTAATCTTGCAACAGATGGGCGTTATCGTCATTCTGGTTTCAATTGGAATTTATCTATATAAGAAGGGAGTTGTGGACAGCAGCACTTCACCGAAACTGTCGACCATTGTTGTCGACATATGCAATCCCGCTCTGATACTTGCATCCATTCTGTCAGGCAATATTACCGCGACACATAAGGACCTTCTCATCGGAATGGTTATAGGCGCTGCATTTTATACATTTCTCATAATCCTTGGATTTATACTTCCACGAATTCTCAGAGTCAAGCCGGATGACAGACGTTATTATAATATGATGACAATCTATACAAATACCGGATTCATCGGTATTCCCGTTGCCCGTGCAATCCTTCCGGAAAATGCGATACTTTATGTGATCGTTATAAATGTAATGTACAGCCTTCTTTTCTACACTCACGGAATTACAGTACTCAGCGCCGGAAAAGAAAAGATGAATCTGCGACGTATCTTCAGTCCCGGAACCATAATGGCAGTTCTTGCTCTCGTGGTATTCTGGTTCCGGCTGACGCCTCCGCCTATTATAAGTAACAGCATAAGCTATATAGGAAATCCGACCGTATTCTTATCAATGACAGTCCTTGGTGTTTCCATAGCACGTTCAAATCTTCTCGGTGGTTTAAAGAACGCCCGAATCTGGGGTTATGTCATTATCAGAATGATCCTTGTACCGGTAATGGTTGCACTCGTACTCCGTGCTTTCAATGTGAATCGTGATGCAGTACTCGGCGTTACACTTATGGCTGCCGTACCGATCGGAAATCTTCCGATGATCACGGCCGAGAAAATGGGACTCGATACAGAATTGCTCTCAACAGCGATTGCAGTTACAACAGCCGTATCAATAATAACCATCACAATATTGATGTCGATATTCTCAGCCATTTAAAGATGTTGATATTTTTGCATTAAAAAAGATCCCAAGGGACGAGCTTGGGATCTTAATATCATTAGATTATAATCTTACTTATACTCTGTACCAATTGATGGCTGCATCTGCCAATCTGTTAC
>CAMJHQ010000029.1 GCA_946405625.1 uncultured Lachnospiraceae bacterium
CCGGAACAGCATGCCGTTCCTTCGGAACGGATGTGCTGTTTGACCGGAATATACACAAAAGATGTAACTAAGTTGTATCCAAATCGGTCAAAAATCAATTAGTTTTGAAATTAATTCTTTTTTTGAATCTTTATATATAATATAACTGTTTATTATCGGAGTTTCAAAATCGATCAGCGGAATTTCTCTTAATTTTTTCTCTTTGATATATGTATCAGCCATATCCCTCGGAAGAAATGTATAATTATCCTTTCCGATCAGATATGGGACTATTTTCATACAATCATCAATTTCCAGCTCAAACTGATGAAACCTTGGGAACAGCTTTCTGATATACTGTCCTACATCCTGTAGCGCAAAGTTGCACATCAGATAGCTTTCTTCAATAAGCTGGTCGCGCGTTATTCCTTTTCTGTATTTCTTGTTATTAATATCAGTAACCAGAACAAGTTTATCCTGCTTATATAATTCGCAGTGATATGATGACTTCTTAAGAGGAATATATACAAATACCGCATCCAGCATATCTTCCTGAAGCATTTCAAGTAAATGATTCGAATATCCGATAGTAATCTTAAGTGAATTCTCCGGATATTTATCGCGGTATATCTTAATCTGCGGCGCCAGATGGCCTTCATATATAGAATCTGCACTCCCGATCCTTATATGATTAGCAAACCTGTGTTCAGCTGACATTTCTGCCAGAGTGTTTTCCGTAAGATCAAGAACCTTCTCAGCATATATCTTAAACCTTTCACCATCGGTCGTAAGCTGAACACTTCTGTTTGTCCTGCTGAAAAGGCTTAGTTTCAATTCTTTTTCAAGCTCATTTATTCTGTTTGTAACTGTCGACTGAGCAACAAAAAGCTGGTTTGCTGTCTTTGTATAACTCTTTGTCTCTGCAAGCGTGATAAACGTTTTAAGCGTCTGTATATCCATATCATTCTCCCATTTATCGAAAAATCAAATTATTATTATCATTTTTATTTACTTTACACATAATACAATATCTGATAAAACTTGTACATATATTTTGTAAATTAAATCAAAACTAATATCCGAGCAAAGAAATATAATCGAAAAGGAGAAATCATGAAAGATATCATACTCAGCAGTAAAACCTATAAACTGGAGCAGGATCCATACATATATCAGCTTCAGGATGTAAAAGACCCTGAGCTTTTCAGAGAAATGTTTCCATATACTGAAACTCCGAAAATTGCATTTAACTATAGACGGGTTCCTGAAAATATGCCTGAGGATATCTTTATCACCGATACCACCTTCCGTGATGGTCAGCAGTCAAGAGCTCCTTATACCACCGACCAGATGGTTCATATATACGAACTTCTCCATAAACTCGGTGGACCGAACGGTATGATCCGCCAGACAGAATTCTTTGTCTATTCTGAAAAAGACAGAAAAGCACTTGAAAAATGCATGGAACTCGGCTATCAATTTCCGGAGATCACAACATGGATAAGAGCATCAAAAAAAGACTTTGAGCTTGTCAAGTCTATTGGAATTAAGGAAACAGGAATTCTTGTAAGCTGTTCCGATTATCACATTTTTCATAAAATGGGTCTGACACGTCAGCAGGCTCTTGATAAATATCTTGGTATTGTTTCCGAATGTATAGAAGCCGGACTTCGTCCGAGATGTCACTTTGAAGATATAACGCGTGCCGATTTCTATGGTTTTGTTGTACCTTTTGCAAACAGTTTGATGAAACTGTCTAAGGAATCGGGAATTCCTGTAAAAATAAGAGCATGTGACACTATGGGATACGGTGTTCCATATCCCGGAGCAGCACTGCCTCGAAGCGTATCAGGAATCATTTACGGACTTCAGCATTATGCCGATGTTCCATCTGAAATGATCGAATGGCATGGCCATAATGATTTTTATAAAGGAGTTGTAAATGCAACAACTGCCTGGATGTACGGTGCTTCATCAGTCAACTGCTCTCTTCTCGGAATCGGAGAAAGAACCGGAAATGTACCGCTTGAAGCAATGGTTTTTGAATATGCCTCACTCCGCGGAACACTTAACGGTATGAACACTCAGGTAATAACAGAAATTGCCGAATACCTTCAGAATGAGACTAATTATGACATTCCGCCTATGACACCTTTTGTAGGAAGTAACTTCAACCTTACAAGGGCCGGAATACATGCCGATGGAATGATGAAGGATCCTGAAATATATAATATTTTCGATACAGGCGCTATTCTCAACCGTCCGCCAAGAGTTTCAATCACAAACACATCCGGCGTTGCGGGAATCGCATTCTGGGTAAATGAATACAGAAAAGCTCACGGCGAACCGGAGCTTTCCAAATCAGATCCACTTATCCATCAGATTTACGGATGGGTTATGGCTCAATATGATGAAGGTCGTGTGACCATGATAACCGATAAAGAGCTTATCGATAAATATAACGAGCTTGCAGATTAAATGTATTTTTCAATCAGGCTCTGCTCTACTACTTTTTTACCAAGGAGCGTTATAGCCTGTTTCGGGCAGTTGTTGACACATCGATAGCACATAGTGCAGCGATTGTCAGCTACTGCACGTCTGTCTGTGATCGTTATTGTATCTGTTATTTTAATATTATTCATCGGGCAGATTTTTGCACAAAGCCCACAGCCTATGCATTTCTCTTGATCTATCTTAAGATTCGATGAGTAATTCTCGGTTTTATGTCCAAAGTAAAGCCTCTGTCCGAATAAACCGGCCATATGATAGAGCGGACCGATGCCTTCTCTTACATGTTCTCCGGCCTTAAGCATATTGACAGTTTCTGTAATCTTCTTTCTCGAATTTCTTACTATCTCTTTATTTTTCTCAAGCGGCCTTTTTAATGCCTTTTCATCTCCTATTGAATCAGGCATTCTCAGATGCAATCCTCCTATTATCTCTGCTCCAAACTTTTGAAGCAGTCGTCCGAGGATACCGGCACCATCTCCACTGAACAGACCCATTGTTGCAATAATAAAAATACATTTATCTTTCCATATATCCTTATTATCAATCACAAAATCTTTGACAATCTTCGGAATTGAACTGAACTGTACAGGATAAGCAAAAACAATAAAGTTTTCATTTCTGATCATTTCTGTAACATTCTTATCTTCAATGGAATAAACCTTTGAATCCTTATCATATTCCTTACAGAAGCATTCTACTGCATATCTTGAATTTCCGGTTCCGCTAAAATATATTCCTATCATTTATTCATCCTCATCAATCATCTTTATTTATGTGACAAACACATTGTATACAATCATCTATATTTAAGTGACAAACACATTGTATACAATCCCTGAGAATAAATCTTTAATATATAATTAAATACTGATTAGAATATCAATAATATCCTGCGGTTTTTCAGCGAAACAGTAAGCTCCCTTCTCTATCAGATAATCCTTATCTCTGAATCCCCATAAAACTGAAATGCATGGAAGCCCCGAATTCTCAGCTGTCATAAAATCAACTTCAGAATCTCCTATATATACTGATTCTTCCTTACTACTTCCGAGTTCTTTAAGAGCCAGATTTACCATATCGGGTGCCGGTTTTCTGTTGATCCCCGGCTGTTCTCCTATTGCTATATCGACAGAATCACCGAAAAATCTCTGATGAAGCTCCTTAACTGCGGAATCAATCTTATTTGAAACGATAGCTGTTTTATATCCCCTTAGCTTTAATTCCCTCATCACATCTAATATTCCGTCATATGGTCCGGTCTTATCCAGACAATGTGCATCATAATGCTCTTTGAATACAGGCAGCATTTCATCAATAATATCCTCAGATGTTCCTTCCGGCAGTGATAATCTAAGTGCCTCACCAACTCCGTTTCCAAAGAACAATCTATATTCTTCTAATTTATGCTCCGGCATCCCGAACTTACTGAGGACATAATTCATCGAAACAGTAAGATCCTCAAGTGTATTAAGTACTGTTCCGTCCATATCAAAAACTATAGTTGTTATCGCTGAGCTTCTCTTCAGTAATTCGTTCATGTTATTCCCTCAAAAAATTATTAATAAACATAATCATTTATAAGCTTAATATTATTATATATTTATCAGATTAAATATCACCGAAATAATATATCACATAATACTGTTAATTCCCAAGTGCTAAATTTCCAAAAGCTAAATACGCACACACCAAATTTGCACGCAATAAAATCATGACCACCAGCTTAGCTGGTGGTTTGCTCTGCGGCTATAAGCCGCTGTTCCCAGCTTGCCTCTAAAGA
Source organism: uncultured Lachnospiraceae bacterium (assembly GCA_946405625.1). Lineage (GTDB taxonomy): Bacteria > Bacillota > Clostridia > Lachnospirales > Lachnospiraceae > Eubacterium_Q. The sequence continues at coordinate 4,271 of CAMJHQ010000029.1, forward strand.
GGCTCTGAAAATCCGCCTTCCGCACTGCGGTCACAGGCCGGCTCTAAAGAGCCTTATTTATTTGCCTTTTTGTACCGGCTCACCCGTAAACGGGTCTACGTACTCTTTCAACGACATTTGATCGTATTCTAAATCTTCTTGTAGTTGATTTCGTATGTACTCTTCGATTTTCTTTGCATTTTTTCCTACTGTGTCTACGTAATACCCTCTACACCAGAAATGTCGATTTCCATACTTGTACTTCAAATTCGCATGTCGTTCAAAAATCATCAGCGAACTTTTTCCTTTTAAATACCCCATCACTTCAGATACACTATACTTCGGTGGTATTCTAACCAACATATGTATATGATCTGGACATGCTTCTGCTTCTATTATTTCTATACCCTTTCTTTTGCACAATTCACTCAGAATATAACCCACATCAGCTCTTATTTGCTGATATATGATTTTTCTTCTAAACTTTGGTGCAAAAACTATATGGTACTTACATTCCCACATGGTATGTGCTAAACTGTTTTTGTCCATATGGATACCTCCTTTGCAATTATCAGTGCGGTTGGCGAACCTGCACTCATTATAGCACTGGAGGTTTTTTTACTTGAAGCTAAAGCTGTCTGGGAACACACCTGCATAGCAGGTGGTTTATTTTTATGCTAATACAAGAAAAAAGACGGAATTGCAATAACTGCAATCCCGCTTCTTTTGATTTACAAATGTAAATCTATAAATATTGTAACCTTTGGGGGAGGTTCTGTTATAATCTGTCGTACTCTGCTTTCACATTTCCGGCAGCTGCTCCAACATGAGCCATAGCTCTGTTGGCTGCTTCAAAGTTTGATTCACCCTTAAATGAGTAATCATAACCAAACATCATTGATACAAATACTGCGACAATTGCAAATCCAACTGAAATGCTGCAGATAAGAATTACTGCAAGAAGAGGAATGCTGGCGAACTCCTGTCCTTCCTTGCTGATAGTGATCTTGTTATGTGTAAGGAATCTCATAGTCTTTCTAACAAAATCGCCAAAAGCACTTCTTGTCTTTGAGCAATATTCCTCTGCATGTGCACGTCTAAGGATTCTCTCTGCTTCCTTCTTTGCAGCAGCTGCTCTGATTTCTTCTTCGGAAATCGGAGCAAATCTCGGATCTGTATAATCTTTCTTAACTGATGAAACTTTTCCAAGCTTCTCAAGATATACCATAGCATCAACCATCTCACCATCACATGCACGAAGAGCATTTCTTGCATCCTCAAATGATACGCCTGTAATTTCAACTAATTTTTCAACCTTTGCGAATTCTTCCATGATTTAATCCTCCGTTTCAAAAATATGATTTAGGTAATGCCCTTTGTCGTGGGCTTATTTGCTTTTGATGGGTATAATATACCCCAGGTAGATTAAATGGTCTTTTAATGAAGATTAAAGTTAGATTAAAAAATTAATTAATTTTACGTAATAGAGTAAATATCAAATATGTTCTATAAAACTTTTTATGAAAAAAAATCATGAAAGTTCAAACATTATATATACTAATGTTCCGAACTTTCATGATTAATTACCATTTCCATATATAATTCTCTTTATACTCACGAGAATTAAGTAAATCATATCACAATTTAAATTGTAATAACAAAAGCCTTAAATCCCGGAATAAGACTATCATTATATTCGAGTGTTCCGTTATGCCTCTCTACTATTTTCTTCGCTACAGCAAGACCAAGTCCGCTTCCACTCTTACTTCTGGACTCATCGCCCGTCTTAAAAGGATCAAAGAGTGACTCTTTTAAATCAGGATCAATAAGCGGGCCGTTATCGGCAATAATGATTTCAACCGATTTTCGAATCGGATTGGAATTCACATCCGACGAATCCTTATCTTTAAAAGACAATCTGACACTTACGGCTGTACCATCCGGATTATGATTTATCGCATTTCCCAAAAGATTATAGATTACCCTTTTAATCTGTCTCTCGTCATATTCAAGAATAACAGGTTCATCCGGGATATCCACATCAAGTGACATATTCTTCTCTTCAAATCGTATATAGCTGTCCGAAACAGCAAGTCTCAGACATTCTGCCAGATCATACTCCTTAAATTCGAGTTTATATTCAGTACTTCCGAGTTTTGCATATTCCAGCATCTGCTCAAGAAGAGAATTTGCATTCTGTGTCTGCTCCGTTATAGTTAATATATACTCATTTTTTTTATCTTCGGGAACATTTCCATCAGCAAGAAGCTTTGCATATCCGAGGATCATGGTCATAGGAGTTTTAAGATCATGTGCGATTTCGGCATATAATTTCCTGTTTTTTTCAGCCATTTCCTCCTGATATTCCCGAGCCTCTCGAAGGCCTTTAACCATAGAATTAAACCCCTCCTCCATTTTTCCAAACTCAAAACCATCCGTTGCCTCTATTTCGGTATCAAGATTTCCTTCCTGAACACGACTCATTCCTTCAGAAAGCTTCTTTATAGGTGAATTGATCCGACGTTTAAGAATTATGTAAACTAAAACAACCAATAAACCAGATATTACCCATACCATAGTTTTAATCCATGAATTATCTGTCAAAGCAGTCGGTGGAACATCCTCCCCGTTCAGTGCACTTAAAAATCCATGAACAAAATCAACGAATAATTCGAACAGCCTCCCGGTCAATATGACTCCGGCAAACAAAACCATCAGAAATGTAAATAAGCCCATCTGTTTCTTTTTCTTCATTTCAAATCCTCCGCAGGGTTATCTATAATTATGCCTCCATCCTATAACCAAGACCCCTTATCGTTCGGATATAGTCATGAGCTTCATCATTAATCTTACCTCTCAGCTTACTGATTGCTACCATGATGCTGTTATCGTCCACGAATTTGTCCTGATCCCAGACTGCTTCATATATCTGATTCTTGGTAAGCACTCTGCCCTGATTATTCATGAAATATAATATCATTCTATACTCAAGTGCCGTTAATTCAACATTTTCACCTGACTTTGTCAACTTCTTTGAAGCCACATCAAGAACAAGATCACCTACAGTAAGTGCTTTTTCTTCCTCAGTCTTATCGTATCCGTAGCATCTTCTCAAGGCAGAAGTAACACGTGCAGCAGCTTCCATAGGATCGAAAGGCTTAACCAGATAATCATCTGCACCTACATTTAAACCTTTAATTTTATCCAGAACATCCCCTCTTGCTGTCAGAAACATTATAGGAACCTTAGTAGTCTCTCGCAGCTTTTCAACCAGCGCGTAGCCATCCATTTCAGGCATCATAATATCCGTGATAACCATATCTGTCGGATTATTTCTAAAAGCCTCCAGAGCCTCTATACCATTTGAGGCACAGCTTACCTGCATGCCCTGCATTTCCAGGCAGACCTTCAGGAGTTCAACTATTTTAGGTTCATCATCAACAACAAGTATCTTGTACATGTTTGGTTCCTTTCTTCTTTACTACTATCGCAGCTATAATACATATCACTGCTGCAGCTGCAATAACAGCGAAATTATTAATCACATAACCGTTTTTCTCAGTGTAAATTGCAATTCCCGAATTTACGAGTGCATTTTCAATAGTCGAATAAGCATTACACATCATATGACAGAAAATATTATACCATATGTTTCCGGTCATCTCATATATGATTGAGAATACAACTCCCGCAACAAATGTCTCTATAAATCCCTGGATGTTGTATACGTGAAGCGCTGCGAAAAACAGTGAACCAACTATTATGGCAAAGGTTTTACCGGTTTTACGACGAAGCAGATTATATACTCCATATCTGAACATAAGCTCTTCAAATATAGGACCGACCAGTATTATCATTATATATTCCATGAAACCCGGATTTCCGACATCATTTGACTCTACCGGTAATACTCTGTTAAGGCAGATACCGAGAGTTGATTCTAATAATATTTTTAAAATACATATTGATACAATTGCCGTGATAATTATTCTGTAATTTATCTTCCATTTACCTGAAATATTCTTATTTCCGATTTTTTTCTTAGCTACAAATAATGTTACTATTACCGCAGTGATCAGCGTTCCGATTTCTCCGGCGTAACCTGTTACCTGATTCTCTGTAAATGAAGGATTAATAATATTCAGGATACTGCTGCTTATAACAAAAGCGGCCATCAATATTCCAAATACAGCTGCGATCACACCTGTGCAGTACAGAATTTTTCCAACAATACCGTTACTCTTCTTGATCTTGTCTGTGTTCTTCTCATTTTCAAGCACATGTGAATCATCATTGTTCTTATTAATAATATCGTTTATCTTCTTAGATCTGAGTATGATCAATGCATTGATAAGAAAAATAGAATGCTTAAGTATCGATTTAACCGGTGTAAATCTGCCTTCAACTGCATACATATCTGCAAGTGAATGACCGTTGAATAATCCAATCTCCATGATGATTATAAAATCAAACAATCCATGAAGTATAGAAACAACATGTATATTTCTATGTCTTGCATAAATTGCGCAATAAAGTGAACCTGTCAGGATATTACAGAACACCTGTAATATAGTTTCATTAACTGCCTGTCCGTAAAAAATATTTGTTATATGAACTGCGCCAAAAAGAACTGCACCTATAATTACCGAAAACCATATTCCCTTCTTTGTGTTTCCATGTTTTCTGAGAAGAATTTCTGTAACCGTACCCCTGAACAGTATTTCTTCAGAATATCCTATTGCCAAGGTGAAAAGTAAAAAATAGATAATCTCTCCGGGTCTTTTAAAACTTCTTCCTTCACCGACAAGCTCTATCGCAACTATTATACCAAGTACTATAAATCCAAGTAATGTTCCGCCTGATATTAACCCTTTAAAGAACGATTTCTTCGATGATTTCGAAGGCTTAAGTACATCTATCGTTTTGAATATAAAAGCTATAAATAATATAGGCAATAACTTAAAAATAACCTCTTGGGCGAAATAAGATTTATTGGAAATTCCGAATGTAATTCCAAAAAAATTAAATACATAATGAATTGCACTATTAATCAGTTCAAATAATGCTATAGTTGCCAAAACCTTTATTACAGTATGTTTATTAAAAAATCCGCGCATATCACGTACCTCCTTTTGAGGTAATGATAATACGCGAACTTTTCCTGATTTTATTATTAACCTTAACGTAACCTTAAATTTTTAAGAAATCGAATCATCTCTTAACTCAAATGCTTCCTGCATTCACGGATACCGCAGATCTTTTCGTTTTCATATCCTGAATTTTCTTTTCCGTATTCATAGATTTCAATAGCTTTCTCATAATCACCGTCAAGCTCTGCATAAAGTGCAAGTCGGTCAGTCTTATCCACACAGAAGAAATATGAGCAATGTGAGCATTTCTTACATCCGTCAATCATATCAAGACATTCAAAAGCTTTTTCTTTCTCACCCATCGCAAGGTAAATTCCGGAAAGCCTGCTGAGATAAAGCGGTCGATATCTCTTAAAATTAATATAATTATCAATCGAACCATGTGATTTCTCGATACACTCCAGAGCTTTTCGTCCTGCTTCAGCTGCCTTTTCGGCATTTCCCATAAACATGTATACTCTTCCGAGCAGATCATAAGCCTGACAGATATTATCATAATATTTAATATCCGAATTATATTTTTTTCTTACATCCATACTTACATATTTTTCGTAGTAACGAGCTGCAATTTCCGGATTTCGATCGGTAAAAATATGATAATGACCGACTGACCAGATTGCATCCAAAAAATCGTCCTGAATATCATCCGGTAGATCATTTATATCTCTGAAGAGATTTATTCTATCAATAAATGCCATATTTTCGGCTTCAATCTTATACATCTCATCTACTCTGTCTGCAATAGAATATGATGTTGCTATATCATACATATAGTCGATCAGATTCAAAAACTTCTCATCCGGAATATTCGGATATCTGTCAGCTATCTTACATACACTGAATTCTATATCATAATCACATTTTTCACCGGTGATCTCTTCTATTTTCTGTCTTATAGAATTAACTCTGGCTTCAATCGCACCCTTGTAATCTGCTGATCTGTCATATAAGTCAGCCAATCTGTTATAGAATCGGAGTCCATGCTTATCAAATCTCTCCATATAGTTCTTATATTCCGCAACAGCCTCATCGAATCTGTTCTGTTTCTCGAAAAGATTTGCAAGATTGGTAAATGCAGCAAATCCATTCTTTCCCTTATATACATCAATTGCTTTTCTGAAATCCGCCTCAGCCTCTTCATATCTTTCGGTACGCATATATATAAGACCTCTGGCATTTATAACATACGGATCATCCGGAAAATCCTCTACAGCCTTATTCAGAAATTCCATAGCCTTATCATATTCCATGCCATCGATCAGAATAAGCGCATACTGTACAGCAGATCTTGCATCATAACGAAGATTGATAAGACTTTCTGCAACCGCAATAGCCTTCTCACTATATTCAGCTTCCTCGAGTTCCCTGAATCTGTAATCATTATAATAATCGGATAGTTCATAATGAAGATTAACATTTCTCGGTGACTTCTTAAAACCGGACTCAAAGTAAGCTCCGGCTTTATTCGTATCTTCCTCTTTTTTATAGATCATTCCGATCTCGTAATCTACCGTGCCGTTGTTCGGGAATTTCTCAAGCATTTCCATATAAAGCGGCTTAAGATCATATCCGCTGTCATATCTTTCTCTGAAATCAACGTCCAGCCAATATGGGTTTATATTTCCATCATCGCATTTTTTTGCCTTATCAATAAGACTCAGTAATTTCTCTTTAAAATCTTCCTCGGAAATGTATTCCGGATCCTGAGACTTCTTATCCATCATACAGTATCCGTAACTTACATAAAACTCGGATGGAAGCTCAAACATACTTGAATCTTCGTCTATACTGCCCTCAAGCAGATTAAACTTTACCAATGCCTCGTCATAGTTTTTCTTTGCACGAAGGTATTTTGCATAATTAAAATCAAGTCTGATATCCTTTACATCATTTTCCTTGATAAACTCAAGACAAGTTTCAAAGCCTTCAAAGTCGTTATAATCAAGGTAAATGGTTTCTGCACGATAATATGAATCGGCATATTTCGGATCATTATATCTGAGATAGAAATAGTCCTCTATTACTTCTCTTGCATAATATGCCTTAAATGCCATATATTGCCTGTTGTCGTGGCAGATGGCAATATATTCATTTTCTTTCTCAATCTCTTTTGTCCAAAAATCTACGCCTTCTTCATATTCCTTACGCATTGCAAGTACGGCATCATACAGATTGGCATATTCATAATAATCACTGTCCAGATTATACTTAAGTGCCTTAAGCACATTTTCCTTCGCATTATCTGTATCATTAATATTCAGATATAGTGCACCTAAAATATAATACGTATATGGAATTCTTAAAATATTTCTTACATCAGCGATAGAATAATCATCCAGATTATAGTCTGCATCGGGATCATATCTCTTACAAAGCTCATCCTTAAATTTGGTCATATAAGAAATGGCCTCTTCAAACTGATTTTGTCTCATAAAATAAGTTCCGATGAAATAATCATACATTAAAATCTCATCATCCACTGGATTTAAATCCTTGATGAGCTGATAACCTTCTTCCAGACGCTCATTTCTCGAATATATCCATGCAAGACTTATCTTAAGACTGTTATTCTCCGGATTCGCTTCGATCATTCCAGGCAGTTCTTCGAGCCTGTCATGCTCTATCTGCTTATTTATTAATTCATATACAGAACTGTTGCGATGATAATTCATCATATATGCGATGTAGTCATATGCAGTTTTTTTATCACCTTCAAGATAACTGCAAAGAGAAAGCACAGCATGGTTTTCATTTATATAGATAACTTTATTTGTCTTTGGAATAATCTCTTTACATTTCTTAAGCTTATCCTCAGATATAGAAATAGTCTTATCTGATATTTCCATATTTTTATGAGAATCCTGAACAAAGAATCTGAGATACATGAACATAATATGCGAATTATAGTATTCCGCATGCTGTTCACCTGAAAGAATCCTGTCGACTGCCTTCGATACAAGCCCGAAACATTCAACATAACTCTCTTTATAGTATAAATACTTTATAAGTGCCAATTCTTCAAAGCAATGATAAAAATCATATTTTCTTACAAAAAGTAAATCTGCTCCGAGACGATCTATCAAAGCCGTTCTGGTTTCAGGAGGAACATTCATATTATCTATTGTTTCAAACTCAGCATAGAATTTCTGAAGCATTGAAATATATTCATCAACCTCATATTTAAACTTCCTTACTTCAGAAGGAGCCTGATCGGTTTCGATAACAAAATCATTTATATCATTGTTGCCGTTCTGTCTTCCGACAACAACCTGCTCATCCAGAATATAATTTCCATCATTAACAGACTCCACCAGAAAATCTACATAATCCTTTGGATACTGTTCTTTAAGAGCTTCTGCATCCTGAACAATAGACATAACCTGATCTATCTTTTTCCAAACATAAACAGGATATTTTGAATTTTCCATGGCATAATTCAGGAAATCCGTTCTGATTGCTTCCTGCTCATCTATAGAATCAAATTCAGGTGCTGAGAAAAGTTCATTCCAGTAATTAATATCAGTTCTTTTACTGATATCTTTATAAATATCATTAATCCTCGACATTACTTCTGAAAGCTCTTCTTCCTCCTCTTCGGAACCGGCTTCTGCAATACGGATTGCCTCATCATAAGCTTCTTTCAACGCCATGAAACCTTCCTGATCATCTTCAGGATTAGTTGACACAAGCTTTAATCTGTAAGCCTCTCTTATAGCTTCAACATCATCAGTTTTTTCAATTCCTAAAATATCCCAGATCAATTTTTCGTTCATAATCCACCTTCTATAAAATGTAATATTCCGCTCGCTTGTTATAATCACAATGATAATAACATAGTATCAAAAATAGAATTTACTGTCAAGAAAAAAATGGTCCAAAAAGCTTTCTCTTTATGATAATAGTACAGTATATAAAAAAAACAGCCGGTCCATACGAACCGGCTGAATTAAGTAAAATATATATACTATTCTTCTGCTGCTTTACCCTTACCCTGCTTTGCAAGATTTGCAAATGAGTAAACCGCAAGCACAAGCGCAAGTACTACAAGAAGTACTGCAAGTATAGCCTGAATATATACCCAGATATCCGCACCTTCTGTACCAAAAAGCTTTACCTTACTCATAATAGTCTGAATAAGTGATGTTATTGTTACAATAAGCATGAATACCATAGGAATGTAGAACATCTTGTTGTTCTTTCCGACCTTGCCGAGCCATGTGCAGACTGCGAGAAGTCCTACAGCTGCAAGGAGCTGATTTGCAGCACCGAAAAGAGGCCAGATTTTTGCATATCCTGTCATTCCGAGACCAACGCCGAGAACAACTGTTACGATAGTTGCAAAATACGGATTGCAGAGGAACTTCTTCTTGCCTGAAACAGTCTGAACTGTTTCATCAGGAGCAAGCCAGAATTCCTGGAACATATATCTTGCAAGTCTGGTAGCTGTATCAAGTGATGTTAAACAGAATACAGAAACAGCAAGAACAAACATGCTGTAAATGATATTTACTATTGCACTGTCTGCGCCCGCAAATGTACCGATCATCTGTGAGATACCACCGGCAAAAACAGCGGTCGGGCTTGTAAGTCCTGTTGCGGCAAGAGCTTCCTTATCTACATTAACTGTCTTCCATACAAAACCTACTGCACAAAGAGAAATAACAGCAACAACGCACTCAATAAGCATTGATCCGTATGCAACAGGACGTGCATTTGCTTCATTATCAATCTGCTTCGAGGTTGTACCTGAAGAAACAAGTGAATGGAAACCTGAGATAGCTCCGCAGGCGATGGTTACAAAAAGTGCAGGGAAAATACTTCCCGTTGCAAAAAGACCGTTTGATCCGTCAATCGTCCATCCGGAAAATGCAGGGATATCAAGTGTACCCTGACCCATGATTGAAGCACCGATAATAGCGATAACAGCAACAGCTATCATGAAGTAAAGAAGGAACGAACTGAGATAATCTCTCGGCTGAAGCAGTATCCAAACAGGTGTAACAGATGCAATAAGAATATAAATTCCGAGTATCCACATCCATGCATTATATGAAACTGTAATCGGATACCAGTTCATACCTATTGCTACGATTACTATAATTCCGATAACACCTATTACTGAAGCTGGACCTATAGGAACATTCTTTCTGTAAACAAGGAAACCGAAAACGATAGCAAGCACAATGAAAAGCAGAGAGATCATAGCTGTCTGCTGGTGTGCCGTAAGAGCAGCACCTTCCACTGCGGCACCTGCCGAAGTTGTACTTCCGAAGGTACTTGCAACGATTGAACTGAAGGCTGCAACTACAAGAAGAAGCGTAAGATATCCGAATATAATGAATATCTTCTTAGCAAGATTTCCCATAGCGTCTTCGATAACTTCACCGATGGACTGTCCCTGATGACGAATAGATGCAAAAAGTGCTCCGTAATCATGCACACCACCGAAGAATACTCCTCCGATAAGAACCCATAAAAGAACAGGTATCCAACCGAAGATAGCTGCCTGGATCGGTCCGTTGATAGGACCGGCACCTGCTATCGATGAGAAATGATGACCCATAAGTACCGGTGTTTTTGCCGGAACATAGTCTATTCCATCTTCCATCTCATGCGCAGGAGTCGTCTTCTTAGGATCGACGCCCCATTGCTCTGCCAGCCATTTTCCGTAGAAAACATAACCGCAAAGTAAGATCACAATACTGACGATAAGTATCAATGCTGCATTCATGTAAATCCCCTCTTTCGTTATGCCGGTATACTGCAGTTTTTATACCGGTGTAAATATGTTTCGGCGCATCAGGCGTCGAAAATTTTTTCATAATAAGCGGCAAGATGCTTAGCCGGCTTATTAGCTGCTGCCTTTCCGGTGGAAAGGTCCATGAGAACAACATGGCCTTCTACATGACCACGTATTGTCATAAGATAATTTTTTTCATATCGAAATTTTCTTAATGCATTAATCACCTCTTCATCCGGAGATGTCTTAGATAAAAATGCTATAGTAAGATATGAATACATATGATCCTTTTCCGGATATTTGTTGCCTTTACAGACAAGTTCCGGAGCCATATGTTCGGCCATGAGAGCTTTTACACTCTCCAGATCCTGTAAAGTCACCTTATCTTTCTCCAGAAACAGAATATGTTCATAGCCATGAATGCTCCATAAATTTGCTTTCGGACTTATAACATACTTCTCGCTTATCGTAGAAAAATATCCGTAAGCCTCAGCCTTTACTGAGCCTATCTCAAATCCCCTTGTTATATCAAAGGAATTTGAATAATCATCCAATAATCTGTCTAAAAACTTTCTGTTTTCCGCCATTGTAATCACTCATTTCGATAGTCAAAAAAATTACATTGAACATTATAAAACTTTTAATTTTCTATATCCACAAAAAATAACAATTTCGAGTCATTTTTTTAATTTTTCAAACATCTGTTCATTTCGTCGAAAAACATAAACGATGCTTACACACCGAGAGTTAAATGAATTTTGATAATAATATGTCTCATTAATTCATCGTTATCAGCTCATACTCACGAGTTCCGATTCCGATCTTCTCGGCATGCTCCAGAGTCTCTGCCCATGAAACATTCGGATTGCTGTTATGCCATACATCACCATGATCATGAAAATCTTCGCTTGCCATATTATCACCAAGCTGACTGTTTCTGATCGGTTCAGCTTTCTGACACAGGTCAACACATGCCTGATCAAGAGCAACAGGATCAAAAGAAGCAAGCATTCCGATATCCGGAAGTATCGGTGCATCATTTTCCCCATGACAGTCACAGTTTGGAGAAACATCTGTTATAAGACTGATGTGGAAACACGGTCTTCCGCTCACAACTGCAGCTGTATATTCAGCCATTCTTCTTCCCAGCATCTGTGGAGCATCCCAGTTATCATTCTCGATCGCATCGAATGCACATGCACCTATACAGCGTCCGCACCCCTTACATTTTTCAGGGTCAATCCATGCCTTGTTTCCTTCGTAACTTATAGCATCTGAACCACACTCTTTAGCACATCTGCGGCAGCCCTTACATAAATCTGTTTCAACATGAGGATGTCCGCTGTTATGCTGCTGCATCTTACCTGCTCTACTGCCGCATCCCATTCCGATATTCTTTATAGTTCCTCCGAATCCTGCCTGTTCATGTCCTTTAAAATGTGTGAGCGAAACGAAAATATCAGCATCCATTATTGCATGTCCTATATATGCTTCCTTACAATATTCTCCGTTAGGTACAGGAACGGCAATATCATCGGTTCCTCTAAGTCCGTCACCGATAAGTATCTGACATCCCGTGGTAACAGTATTAAAGCCGTTAATATTGGCACAATCAAGATGCTCAAGCGCATGCTTACGGCTTCCCGGATACAGCGTATTACAATCTGTAAGGAACGGCAGTCCGCCACCTTCTTTAATTACATCTGCAACAGCCTTTGCATAATTCGGTCTGAGAAATGCAAGGTTTCCAAGCTCTCCGAAATGCATCTTGATTGCTACAAATTTGTTGTCCATATTAATACTTCCGATTCCCGCCATCCTTATAAGCTTCTGCAGCTTCTCCGGAAGACTTACTCCGAGCCCCGTTCTGAAATCAGTAAAATACACCTTTGATTTTTCCATAGATACCTCCTTTTATGCCACATAAATTTATTACAACTTTAAAACAAACAACGTTCAATTTCTTCCTTATCGGAACATTCCGATGATTTTTTACAGACTGCTATATCCACAATGTTTCATTATATCTTTTTTCAGTTTCTTCGAATCCTTAAATCCCTTATCATACAATTCTTCGGACGCTTTAGTAATCGCCGATTCAAAACTGTCTGCCACTTCATCAAAACATTTAAGAGCAATTCTTTCGGTAAGACCACATTCACCTGCTGCCGCAGCAAATGTGCTTCTTTTGATCTGATCTATTCTCAGCTCGCCACCGATATAGAAACTCATTTCATTTGACATATTATAGACCCTGGTACTAACTATATCATATGCAGGTGCCAGTGAAATATTCTTCAGATTCTCACCGTACAAAAGGGCCATATTCTTTATATGACAATCTGTATTACCAACCAAGAAATTATAACATATCATCTTCCAAAGTTTTATCTGTTCCGCTATAGGATCAGTACAGTTTGATCTTATAATTTCAAATAATCTACGCAGGTAATGCTTATCCTCTCTCTCATATTTATCGAAAGAATCAATTCCCATAGCCTGAGCAAAATCTTCCTGATGCAGTCTGTTTGGAATCTGAAGGCCATTAACATAATTCTCATTTATAAATGCTCTGTCATACCTTCTTGTAGCATATAAAATATCCGAATCATTTCCATCTCCTGTATTAACTATAAAGCTATCTACAGCTTCAATGCCGCAATTCTTTGCTGCAAGCATACATAATTCTTCATTAAGTACAATATGGGCAAGCCTGACATGACTTTGCTTAACTATATGAGTGCTTGGAGCATTACCTTGAGGAAGAAACCACCTATCATTACTGCTGTCATAATATAGTCCCACCTTGCCGGTTGCTCCTGCAAGTGATAAATGTGTCTGCATTAATATCTGTGTCGATTTTGTTGCCCCTTCTTCAGCAAGTTTCTTCACCTGCCCCATGGTCAGTTTCTTATACTTCGAAGGTTCTTCCTGAGAGTCATCCTGAACAATCCTTATTGCACCCAGACATTCTTTTCCGAGAACAGAAAGAATTGTTATATAATCATCTTCTGCAGTCTTTATCCAGTTAGCTACGGCTTTACGGGAAAATCCTTCCGGCAGAAGTCCTTCAAAGAAACATCTTGTCTCTTCGGAAGTATATTCCTCGGATCTGAGCGGCATAGATATAGATATCGGCCTTCCGTAATCCGAATTGATATAATCTTCATCATATTTAAAACATGCATCACGATGATCATTTCCGATTATCTGACCAACATGCCGCTGCTCTCCCTGTATTTCAATGTAAACCTCAAGAGTCTTCATATCTATCCCCTCTCATTTAATTCCACATCAATCCCGAGAAGATTAGCCAGAAGTATCGCTTTTCCGAGTTCTATTGTTGTTTTACCATTCTCCAGATCAGATATATAACTGGCACTGATACCACTGACTTCACATATCTGTTTTTGGGTATATCCAAGCTTCTTTCGCTTTGCCTTCACAAACTCACCGAATTCCTTAGAACTGTTTATCTTCATAGATTTCAATCTCCTAAACCATTCTCAAAACCGTTTACAACATCTGCCTATAATAATGCCATACAAATCTGGTATATATAGCCGTACGAACATATTTGCGAATATATTGCAAAATATAGCCGTACGAACATACATCATATACACACATGATAATATAGTCGTACGGCTATGTCAATCAATTTATTAGTTTAAATCAATCTACGGATACTCAAAACAGATCAAGTGAACTGTCCAGATAAATCTCCTCTCTGACATTCAGGCAGTACTCGGGCTTCGTCATATAATATAGCAGAAACTCAAGTATCATTGCGCTTCCCAGACTTCGTCCTTCAATCTTAAAATGTCTGAATCCTGCCGGAATATAATAATCCCTTATATCATTCAGTCCGATAAATCCGGGATTCTTCATTGCTTTAGAAAATTTATAGCACTCAGAAGCATCGGGTGAAACACATTTATGTTCCTCGCAGTCTTCTCCGAGACTTCTCCTGCTCACATTAATATAGCAGTTCTTCCTGTCATAACAGTCAAACCAACAGCATTCGTTACATAAAAACTCTACTTTGGCTTTCTGAACTTCTGTAAGTTTATTCAGCTTATCAAATTCCTTGTTGAGCCTGAAATCAGGAACAACAAATCGGAATTCCTCTCTGTCAAGTTCCTTTTCAAGCTCTTCGAAATCGGTTATAACCTTCGTAGTTGAAGATACAAAATAAAAGCCCGGATAATTTCTCTTTATATGATCGATCAGGATATCTGATGCAGCTAAAATACCGTTCGGAGAGCTACCGTTCTTCTCGAACAGAGCACACAGATCATTACACTGCTTATCAGATAAATGTTCCTCTCTGATCAGCGAATTACTGAAGGTTAATCTTGCCGATATTCCATATTCATCCATCAGCCTTGCAACCTTCCGGGGATTCTCATCGCCGTAACCTATACGGCCTCCGCCCCATAAGGCATCATCCGGAGCTCCGTATATAGAACCGATCTCACAATTATCATAAAAGAAATCTCTATGCTCACGAAAAAGCGGGAGAAATATGCTATACAGATCATAGAACTCAAACAGTCCCGGCAGATGATAATATATTTTTACATCTTTATCCATAATATCCTTCAACAATTCTGTTTAGTTTTTAAGCTTACTGCAGACGTCCTCATATTCCCTAAAGAATTCTTCAGCATCACTCTTTATAAAATCAATATCGTTATCCTTAGCTGCAAACTCATGCTTCTTTGCACGTTCACTAAGACTCATCAATCCTATGGTAGCCATAGAGCTTTTTACGGAATGAACATCTATCTGATATGCCTTGATGTCGCCGGACTCAAGACTTGCTTTCATTCTTCTGAGCTTATCTTCACTTTCAGAAGCAATATCAGAAACTATTTCCTCAAGCAGCTCCTCTTCTCCTGCACAGTAACCAAGTGCGGTATCATAATCAAGTCCATCTATGGCGAGTAGCTTTTTCTTAATCGGTGATACATCGTCGGATTTTTCTTCAGACTTATCTACAGTAACTGCAAGTATCTTTTCCTTCGGAAGCATCGACTTCACCATCTGCTCAAGCATGCTTGAATCAAGAGGCTTAGTAAGATAATCATCAAAGCCCTCATCTATATAAAGCTGCCTGCTTCCTGCAACTGCATTTGCCGTAAGAACAACAACCTTTGTATCATTATTTAAAGACTTCTCATCTTTCCTAATGATATGAAGTGTCTCGATTCCGTCAGGCTGAGGCATCATATGATCAAGCAGTATAAGATCGTACTTCTTCTCACGACACATTTCGATAGCTTTATTACCCGATGTACATAAATCAGGCACGATACCCGTTCTCTTAAGGAATAGCTTAACTATAGTAAGATTAGAGCGATTATCATCCACCGCAAGGATCTTTGCATCAGGCGCTGTAAAATCGCAGGTATCCTGAATAGTCTGTGCTGATGACCTGTTTTCCATAAAATCATCCTTCAGAGTCTCCTTGCTCAGATAACTGACGGGCAGCTTGACCCAGAAATCGGAACCTACACCATATTCACTTTCAACACCGACATCGCCCTGCATAGAGTCAACAATACTCTTTACTATAGCAAGCCCGAGTCCTGTTCCCTCTATATTTGCATTTGCTTTTATATCAGCCCTTGAAAATGCTTCAAAGAGATTTTTACGTTCTTCCTCGCGAATTCCCTTACCGGTATCAATAACATTTATCCTAAGCTCATACTGTCCTTCATCAAGATAGCTTCCTCCGAGCTTCAATGTAACTGTGCCCTTATCGGTATATTTTACTGCATTATTTATAAGATTAATGAGAATCTGTCTGATCCTGAATTCATCACTGATCACTTCATTCGGTATATCTCCGTCCAAAACAGTATTCAGCTCTAACGATTTCTCATCCGCTCTTTCCTTTACAATTGAAATAACATCATACAGCATATCCGACATAAGGAATCTGGAATTATGTATCTCCATTTTACCGGCTTCAATCTTAGAGAAATCCAGAACATCATTTACAAGCATGAGGAGCATCTTTCCCGAAGTTTTTATATTTCTGGAATATTCATCAACAACCTCGTCCTTATTCTCTCTGAGGATCATTTCATTCATACCGAGGATTGCATTGATCGGAGTCCTGATCTCATGAGACATACTTGCGAGGAATTTTGTTTTTGCCTCAGAAAGGTCTATAGCCTGCTGCTTATCTATATTGATCTGTCTAAGGTCATATACCTGTTGAATAACGATGAATATAAGCAGGAATCCAAGTCCGATAACCATGAAAAGAGATTCTGTTAATGTTGTAAAAAGAAGTAACGTGAGCTGACATATGCAGCACATCAAAAAACAGAGAAAACCTATAAATGTGTATTTATAACTTCTGATATTTCCCTTTATCGCATCAACTATCAAAATACTGATTGCGAATACAGCAAGGGATGAAAACAGTATATTTACAACATTTCTCATATTATAAAACTGATATATCCCTGTAAAATGCAGTGTCGGCCATACAATCGCATTAAGTGCCGAAGCAAGCATAAGTATGGACATACCTTTCTTATATCGTCCCTGCTGAATTGAATTAAGATATATACAGAGTGCGAATGGAAGTGTCAGACAGAACATATAGTTCACAACTCCGTTTACGTGATACACGCCATAAACCAAAGGGAACATATATGAATCAGTCATGATCCAACAAGCTATAACAATTATTCCGAGTGCACCATACATCATATTTATCTTCATCTTATAGCATATTCTGAGTACTATACTAACGATGAACACAACTATAGAAAAGATAAGAACTATTGTCGAAAGTACAAATGATGCACCATACCTTTTCATAAGATGGCTGTATCCGCCCAGACGTGCACTGATAAATGTCTCCGGAACGACCTGTCTTTCATATAATCCGGCAGGTCTTTCAAATCTTACTTCAGCACCTGCATCAGAATCATAAAGCGGAACCATCATATAAAACTTTTTAATTGAACCGCCCGGTGTATTTACATCCCGCGCTTCTACAAAATCCATCCTCAGCTCATCATTTATATAAACCGCTATATCCTTACGTGTTATAAAGAAAAGATATTCATTATCCTTTATATCAGAAGGAAGTGTCGACGTTACGGAATATTTGTTCCTATCCGTCTTATCCGTCATATAGCTGCGTCCGGTGACGAAACTATTTCCTTCCGTGTCAGTAACAGTCCAGCCTTCGATGAAACGTACAGGATCCTTGCTTACGACTTCCCCTTTATTTACCACCCCATAATAAATAAAAACAAAGGCATTGAAGATAAGCAAACAAAACAGTAATACCTTTACTGTTAAAACGCTTATATCCAAAAACCTTTGCGTTTTATTATTATTCATCAAAACCCCTCCGAGTACAAAACCATATACACTTTAATTTTTTGATATTATCTATATGCTACTATACCATAAATGTTCTTATCCTGTCACAATAAAGATTATAAAACTGTCCAAATTATAAGACTCTCCTATTGTTTTACAGATCGATCACATGATAAACTTATTATGTAATATTTATAGCATATGGGAATTACCACAGGTAATAACTTATTCCTATGGTAAATGCTGATGTTTGGGGAGGTATTTTATGGAAAAAACAATAACTTTAAACGAACTAAAACCGGGGGATATCATTCTCTTCTCTGTTCCGAAAAACTCTAAGATTTCTATACTGATCGGACTTCTTACCAGGTCCAAGGTCAGTCATACAGGAATGGTTGATTTCAATCCGGGATATGTCCTCGAAGAGATCAAAGAAGGTGCAACCAAGTCACCTCTTCCTTCTCCCGGAAGGACACTCTATATCCGTAGACTGCAAAATGAACCGGACACTTCCGAGATTGTTAAAATTGCAATGAAATATGTTGATGAGAAGCTTCCTTATCCTATGTCAAATCTGGTACTTCTCGGACTCTATATTCTCGCAGGAGATTTTATACCCGACTCATTCGGCGGCGATATAATCAAAAGTCTTTTAAAGCTTGCAACTTATGAAATAATCAATCTCGTTAATGAGAAGACACATCCGGGAACAGATGTTCCTCCTATGGTCTGCTCACAATTTGCTGCAGCATGCTATGATGAAGCCGCACTTACATACGGACCTGAATATAAAATCCGATACAATGATGAGGTTTCATCTGTATTCGCCCTTCTTAAGAAAATAATCGATCAGCTCAGTGAAGATGAAACAAAAGTATTCTCTCTTGAGCCTCATAAATCATTTATTAAATCTGTAGAAGATGAGGTTGAAAAGGCTGCGGGCATTTCCGATCATAAAGAACTTGCCGAGTTTCATAGTGATAAACTTATACAGCATATCGAATCTCATAAGGACGACCAGATGCTTCTTGAAAAACCGTCTCATATTTCTGATGAAGTTATAACGGCCTTCTATAATTACGGAAAATGGTTCCTGCGTCTGTTCGACGGAAAGACCGAATATAATGATATAGAAACCGATCAGATAACTGCCGGTGAGATAAAGGAGGTTCTGGAGGAACTTCTAAGATTCCAGGAAGTTTTCGTAACTCCGGGCGATCTATTCAATCATACCGAGAATCTAATGGATATGGGAATTCTGACTTATACAGATACTGAGCTTGCCAAATATCTGGTTGAAAATTAATCTATATATATCATATATCCATATAGTTAAACAGCCGGCCCTTACAGGCCGGCTGAAATATTCTATACTCATTTCTTCTTCGGACGTATTGCATTTCCTACTGCCTTATCGAGTTTGCTAAGTGCAAAAGCTACCGGTATTGAAAGCCCTATAACTACCAGAACGAAAAGCGGTACATTTTCGATATAGTATACAGGTTTAATACGGTCATGTATCATATAGAATCCGAACATATGAATAAATATTCCATGAACGAGATATAACTCAAGAGTAAACTTTCCGAGGAATCCCGTAACCTTATTTCCCACCTTCAGTTTCATACTGAGCAGGTAATAAAGCGATACAAAGGCGAACGTATATAAAACCTGGAATATGCATCCGATCAGACCGCTTCTGAAAATATATACTCCGCTGTACGGATGATGGAATTTCTGAAGATACAGACCACCTGCATTATCTCCCAGATACCAAAGTACGACACAGAGCAATATATTGATGATCACTCTCAGCGGATACAGTTTCTTACAGCTTTCGAAAAACTTCTTCTCATACTTTGCAACGAGAATTCCCATCAGGAACATATGAGGTGTATTGTACCACCATGTACCATATTCAAACTTAACACAGAAGAAGATATATCCTATCGTACCCAGTAAAACAACCAGGATACCAGCCCAATCCTTCTTAAAAAGTCCGAAACCTATATAAAACAGTATATACATCACAATTATGCAAGGCACATACCATATATACGGATGCAGTGTATTATGACCATTTACTGCAAAAGGCGGATCAATGGTAATCTTTATATGTCTCCATAATCTGAACCCTATATAAACGAGAAGTGTCAGAACTGTCGGAATCAGAATAGGTATCAGTCTCACAGGAATAAACCTCTTGAAGAAATCCGGTTTTGCCTTAGCACTCTTATAAAGTCCGAATCCCGAACAGAAGAAGAACATGGCAACCATCGGATATCCCGCTGTAACGAAAATATCCAGGCCATGCCTTATATATCGTGGATTCAGCCACGGAGCGCAGGTATCCTGTGATATATGATGAAATACTATTATCATCGCACAAAATCCCAGAAAACATTTTGTCTGATTGAAGGACATATTCTCTTCATTCCAGGTTTTTGATCTGCATACCTTAACACCGAAAAAAAGTAAAACCGCTAAAGCCAAGTACCATACGATAATCATTTCATCCACTCCTCTATTCATACATATAATCCCACAGCTTATTTTCATAGGCCGCGCAGGTTTTAAATATATGACATAGTCTGTCAGCTTCAGTATCGCTTATATCATATGTCCTTTCATCGAGAGCATTTATCCAACGATCGTTGGCTTCAACATATTCACGACTTGTATAAGCTTCAAACCAATCTTTATATTTTGACCTGACTAATACATCAGTATATCTTTCGGTCATAAGTTTTGCAACATAAGCATAATTCCAGGAGCATTGAAGAAGTGCGGTAAGTCCCGAAATAACACCGTGATCACGTAACTGATCGGTCATATAGCCTAAATACTCTGCAATAACATTACCTTTTTCGCATTGCTCTATATCATTATCGGTAACGTCAAGCGACTTAAGATTCGGAAGATGCACATTATATGTTTCATAAACTGTAGCTTTAACCGCATTATCAAGAAATTCTTTCAGTTCCTGATCTTCTGCCGAATCATACATCATTTCAAGTAATCTGATATAGTCCTTCAGATATAAATAATCCTGAAGCATATATTTCTTAAAGGCTTCCGACTTAAGTGTTCCTTTTGCCATATCAATAAGAAACGCCTTGTCTGCCGACTCTTTCCACAGATATTCGGTTTCTCCAAATAGTCTCTCCGAAAGCATAATAAGTATTCCTCTATTATCTATTAATTCTTTCCGGCAATAATAGCTACATATCCGCCGCTCTTATATCCTTCGATAACTTCTTCAGGTTCCTCATTTGTATAAAGAGGATTCTTTACAAGAGTCTGATAAAATGTAAATTCCTTAACTCCGAGATCTCTAAGAACGCCTATCTTCTCTTCCGTCGAATGCCATACTCCGGATGCGGCAAGTGCAAGCGGGTAAGGAAGTGCCGGCATAGCTCCTTCAAGATACTCATGGTCATATGTATTAAGACTCTTTCCGAGAAGATACATAAAACCGAATGCACTCTCCTTCGGAACATCCAGAAGGATCAGCTTTCCGTCCTTCTTAAGCGCCTTGAGACATTTCTCATATACCGGCTTAAGATTCTCCATATAGCTGGAGCTTCCGTTGAAATATATAATATCATATTTCTCATCAGGAAGATTTACATCCTCTATAAGACCGTACTTGATCACATTTACTCCGCGCTTCTCAGCTATTCTTCCCATATCCTCCGAAGGTTCTATTCCTTCAATGTTTGAAGAATCGATATAGCTTTCAAAAAGGCCGCTTCCACATCCTACTGACAGCAGCTTCTTTCCGATGATATCACCCAGAACCTTCTTGAAAAGTCTGAGTTCACTGGTAAAAAGATTATCATTTACCATGAACCACTCATCATATTTATCTGCATAACCGTCAAATTTCTGTTTTTCTATATTACTCATTACTGATACTATCTCCTATAAAAATACATAATTATGTGCGAGTGGGCCGCTTCCCTTACCGAGGTCAAGCATTGCCGCAAGTGCACCTGAAATATAATCCTTAGCTTCCTTTACCGCTTCTTCGAGCGATCTGCCCTTAGCGAGATTTGAAGCAATAGCACTTGAAAGTGTACATCCTGTACCGTGAGTATTAGGATTATCAATCCTCTTACCCTTAAACCAGACCGGACCGTTTGAAGTAAATAATAAGTCATTGGCATCATTTATCTGATGTCCGCCCTTGCAGAGAACGGCACATCCGAATCTGTTGAAGATAAGCTCTGCCGCTTTGACCATCTCATCCTCGGTCTTGATTGTCATTCCTGACAAAACTTCCGCTTCGGGAATGTTCGGTGTGATAACTGTCGCAAGAGGAAGCAGGAACTCCTTAAGCGTTTCGATTGCATCATCGCTTATAAGTTTCGCTCCGCTTGTTGCAACCATTACAGGATCAACAACAATATTCTTCGCATCGTATTTCTTTAATCTGTCGGCAATAACACGTATCAGTTCACTTGAAGATACCATACCAGTCTTAACGGCATCAGGAAATATATCGCTGAATACCGCATCTAACTGTGCTTCAAGAAACTCCGGTGTCACTTCCATTATTCCTGTTACGCCGGTAGTATTCTGCGCAGTAAGAGCCGTAATAGCGCTCATTCCATAAACTCCGTTTGCAGTCATGGTCTTTAAATCTGCTTGAATACCGGCGCCTCCGCTGGAATCACTTCCGGCAATGGTTAATGCTGTGTTCATTTCATTTACCTTCTTTCTTTTATTATTCTCAGCATCTTTTATATAGCGACAGAAGGTGGTGCCCCCGATCTACCGCATAGATTTACTGAAAACCGATATTTCCTTACAGTAAATACGATTTTCTGTAAATCGAAAAATAAGCAGACATACCTGTTCGGGCATATCTGCTTAAAATTCTCACATATCTCCCTACGTTGGCATTATCCAAATCAGGTTATAGGTCCAGACAATACAGCCTGTTCTCAGCCGAATCATGTTCAGCTCCCTTTTTAATCCGCACCCAATTATACAACCAATAAAATTCGAGTGCAAACAGAATTTATAATTATTTTACTTTTCTTTGATCAGACCGAGATTATAACATTCGATCAATTCTCCCAGATCCTCTATCTGTTTTTTAATTTCCTCACCCGAATCTGTATCGCATACTCTTAGTCTTTCCGGCATAACCTCGGTAATCTGTATTTCCGGTGAATTCTCTTCTCCCGGTACATACGGTTTATGCTCCGCTAGTGCAAGATGATGAGAATTGAATATTAACGTATATCCTGCAATTCCCGTTGTCTGATGATACGCCTTCGAAAGACCACCATCTATAATGTACAGCTTACCATCAGCCTTCAAAGGAGTCTCTCCTTTACTCACCTGAACCGGCATGTGACCGTTTATTATATGTGCTCTTTCAGTATTCATGCCGAATTCCCTGAATATCTTATCGCAGTACTCAGCCTTCGTAGAATACTCATAATAACTATTATTCTTCTCTATGCTGAGACTCTTATCTTCAAGGAAAATCCTCTCGAATATAGCCATTCTGTCTCTTCCGAAAAGCGGTGATACCGGGCCGTTCCACAAATACCACATAAGATCCAGGCAATCGGCCTTTCTTGCATCATCATCTCTCAGAAAATAAGCGTCAATAACCTTCGAATTCAGATAATCCATTAAGCTTTTGCCATAGTATTCCACTCCATCAACCTTCCATGAATGAAACTCACCGTTTTCATCCATCGGTATACAACCGTGAAACAGAAGGTTATTGTTATATATCTTATACATCGAACCGTGCGAATATAAGAATCTGATATGTTGCTGAAGTCTCTCAGAATGTTTAAATGAATATCTGAGATATTCGATAAGCTCACTCTCTACATCCGTAAGCTTATACGGGTCATTCCAGTCAATCGTAGGGAAGTTCATATCAAGCATAGGATATTCCTTATCCCCGATCTTAACCGTCCCCTTCTCTACATCAATCTTATCCAGAAGAAGTCTGTCATCCTGCTCATATTCCGGATGTCTCTTAATGAGCTGACCTTCAAGCTTAAACTCTATTATCGCAATTGCCTTATACATTTTGGCAACAAGATCAGGATTAACCGAATCATATTTATTATTATCAAGTAAATGCGGTCTAAAGCATGCACAGTCATCATCAGCATATACTTCAGCTGCGAACATAGATAGCGGTCTCAGATTTATTCCATATCCATCCTCAAGCACATCAAAACTGTTATAGCTTGTAGCGATCCTAAGGACCGTAGCGATGGACGCTTCATTTCCGGCAGCTGCGGACATCCAGCTGATATCATGATTTCCCCACTGGATATCAACATCATTAAAGCCCATTATCTCATCCATAACATAATCAGCTCTCGGACCCCTGTCAAAAATATCACCGATAATGTGCAGCTTATCTATAAAGAGATTATGAATAAGATTACACATTGTTATGATAAACTCATCGCCTGCCTGAATTTCTATTATCGCATCAACAAAGCCTTTATAATATCTGGCCTTATCAATTGAGTTTTCATCTGCATTGATAAGCTCATCGATTGCATATCCGAAATCGTCGGGAAGCTTCTTTCTGACCTTTGATCTAGTATACTTCAAACCTGCTATATGGCAGAACTTGATCAGTCTTTCAATAGTCTCCCGATACCACTTATCGCCTGATGGCGTACCCGGAAGAAGTATCTTACGTCTTTTCAGTTTTGTTAATGTTCTGTCCGGATAATATATCAGATTAGCAAAAGAAAGCTGCTCCTCATAGGACATTTCTTCACCAAATGCATCTCTTATCTTTGCGATTACGACTCCCGATGCACCTCTTACAAGGTTTCTGAAGCTTTGATATTCGCCATGTATATCGGAAAAGAAGAATTCATTTCCCTTTGGAAGTGACAAAATAGCCTTAAGATTTATGACCTCCGCAAGCGCACTCCTCTTTGTCGGGAACCTTTTATGTAATAATTTAAGATAGTCAAGATCTCTCATCAAGATGATCCTCCATGTATTTCTATGTAGTATATCAATGACTATTATATACTATTTCGGAACAAATTTTCTGACCAATTTTTCTGAAAGATCCTGTATACCATTTTCTGAAAGATCCTGTATACCATCATCAATGTAATTTATTTATATCTACTCTGTTTATCCTGCTATAGAGGAACAGGCATATAATACCCATTATCAAAATAAATATAAGATTAAAAAGATGCGATAATGCCCCCGGAATAAATGCAGCACCAAATCCTATAAAAATAACAGGAAGTGATCCAAACAGTGAAAATCCGGTTGCGGCACTCTGCTTTACAACCTCTGTTTCATTTTCCCAATTAAACTTCGGAAATTTAAGATTTAGCATAAGTCCAAGCAGTACTGAAAATACTATTAAAATGCCCGGTATCAAAATCAGCCATATTCTCTCGATCGGACCTGCATTTACAGTAAAAAGAAGGATAATCTCTACCAAAGTATAAAATGGTGTTATAAAAATCAGATTGAACAAAACCTTAGCTTTAAGAATATCCTTTATACTAAGCGGCAAAGTCTGCATTATCCACCAGTTCTTTCCTTCGATAGATACCGATGATGTTGAAACAGCCATCATAGACAATATAAATCCGATCAAAAAAGGAATCAGATTATTCGAATGAAAATCAAACGGTATTTCTCCCGCACTTCTAATTATCTTATCAATATCCATGAATCCGAGTGCGACTGCCAGTATTATAGCCATTACAGGTCCGACAATCGTATTGGATACATATATACCCGATGAAAAATACCTTGCTGCCTCTTTCTTGATAAGTGCAGTCATTACGGATCCTTCCTTCAGCTCATCAGGCTTATACTCTCTATGTTCCTTCGTATCAAACAGTTTACGAGATATATCAAAGAATTTCCGACCGATAATAATTATGGTCAATATGATTACAGCCAATGAAATCAGCGCATATACAGCAAGCCTTCCAAAATCAGCATTATTAAGAGTATCCTTCATAAATCTAAATGCAGGAACTGCACTTTCAATGCCTGACATTTTTTCAGAGATAACTCTCGTCAGCTCAGCCATGATCTCTTCATTGATCTGATCTTTATTCATTAAAATCCCTGTTGATCCGAGACCTGTTTTTGAGGAAACAATACCTCCGAAAACGAAGGAGCCTACCATAAAAACAATTACAAGTATTACCTCTGTCAGGACCTTATGACGGTTTCTCGCTATAATTGCCGCAAATACAATTCCGATCCACGAAGCAATAGCTGTCGGGAGTATCGGAAGTATGATGCATACAGGAAGTATCGAAATATAAAAAGCTGCACTGCATCCTGCATTGATTCCATAAACAATCATTGAAGGTACAAGAATTGCGATTCCGACTATCAGGTTATCAAAATATAATCTGAAAACTCTTGATGCAACTATGCTTTCACCGCTTACAGGATATGCGGAGATCATTTCCAGATCACTTTCTCTGTAAATTGCTGCCTTTGCCCTATAAATTCCAACAGCAAGATTAACCATAAAGGCAATCACCATATATAAGATCGGGATATAGACAGATGCACCGAGTTTATCGAGCATCACACTCTGTCCGACAACATAGCCGATAAGAACTATATAAAGAAAAATGAGAACGCCAAATATTAATCCCTTATTCTTCTTTACAGAAGGATCTTTAACATGACGCAGTTCATTTATTCCAAGGAAATTCAATAATTCAAGTTTTATCAGAGTACGTATTTTCATAATTACACATTCTCCATAAACAATTCTTCAAGCGATTCTCCGCTTTTAACCACTTCAGACATCAGTCCGCTTGTGATAAGCTTACCGCTTTTTATGATAGAAACTTTATTACATAGCTTTTCAGCCACCTCAAGCACATGAGTCGAGAAGAAAATGGCACTGCCCTTCTCTGTCATTTCTTTCATAATCTCCTTAAGTATAAATGCAGCCTTAGGATCAAGACCTACAAAAGGCTCATCCATTATCAGAAGTTTCGGGTTGTGAATCAGCGCCGAAATAATAACAAGCTTCTGCTTCATTCCATGAGAATATGATGAGATCAGATCACCGAGTGAACCGGTGATCTCAAACTTATCTGCATATTCGTTAATCTTCTGTTCTCTTTCTGAAGCTGATACATTATATATATCAGCAACAAACTGAAGATACTGAATACCGGTCATAAACTCATATATATCCGGATTATCCGGAATATAAGCAATTCTTTGCTTAACCTCCATCGGCTTCTTACGGATATCTATATCATCGATCAGTATCTCTCCCTTATCAAATTCATGAATTCCGGTAATAGCTTTAAGTAAAGTCGTCTTACCTGCGCCGTTATGACCGATAAATGCATATATATCTCCGGCCTCAACAGTTAAGGAAATATCTGATATTCCTTTATCTGTTCCCTTATAATGCTTATCAACATTTTTAATCACTAACATAATAAAATCCTCCGATTCATACTACCGGGGCGCCCCGTAGTAAATAATTCATAAATCACTATTTCAGTAACGTCGGTTTTTAAATCCCTTGAATAATACAAACAAAATAAGTGTATTATTTGTATCACTCCTTGTAATACAAATAATACACTTAACGATAATCCTTGTCAATATAAATTAAAAAAACCTGTGAATGAAATTTCACAGGTTTATAGTGATTATTTATCCGAACCGGTCGATGCCAGATAAAGTCTGCTCTTCATCTCTTCATCGATTCTCGCAAGTTCCTGCTCTGCCTTAAAACGTTTAAGCTTTCCTTCCTGCTGAATCTTTGAAATGTCATCCAGACTCTCGATAAGTATACGGTTAGCCTCGCCGATTGCCTTCGGATCTATGTTATTTTCATTTCTCGCCTTCTGAGTTTCTACAGAAAGCATCTTCAGATTTTGAGCATTTTTGATAAGCAGCTGATTCGACATATCCGTCAGCTTTTTATCTGCCGCAATAGCAGCCCTTGTATGCTCGGTTCCGAAAGCGATAACAATCTGATTCTTCCAAAGCGGTATAACCGTGTAAAGAGTTGTCTGAAGCTTATCAGCCATGGCAACTGCATTTGCCTGAAGCATTCTGATCTGCGGTGCCTGCTGAAGAGAAATAGACCTTGTTGTCTCAAGTTCCATAATCTTTCTTTCCAGTCTGTCGATAATATCGGGAATGATATCTGCACAGTCAGCCGGATATTTTCCTTCCTTAATCTGCTCAAGCTTATCTTTTGCCGCTGCTATCTTCAGATTAACCTGCTTGAAATACTCCTGATTCATCTTATATATCTGGTCAAGCATAGCAGTATCCTTCATCAGTCTTACCTGATGCGCCTCCAGAGAGCTTTCTATCTTATCAACATTTCGGGAAATTCTGTCATACTTATTCTGAAGGGTAAGCTCTTTCGATTTGGACTTAGACTTATTCTTCCATGGAAAGATGCTTTTTTTCTCTTCGTCATCATCCTGATCATCGTTTTCAGACAGATATTCGACAGTCTGGTCTATTGTATCACTGATCTCATCGACATTTGTTTCTCCGACACTTTTGATCATCATTTCTGAAAGCTCAGCCATTTTCTTCTGAATATCAGCACCGTATAAAGTAATACTATTTGCCTGACTTAGATCCAAGAGCTGCTTATTCGACTGTAATGATTCTTTATCTTCCTCATCCAGATAAAACTCCGGATTTTCTGTTAATTGTCTGAGTAACGTCAGATCATCCATTTCCATTAACCTCCATTCGGTATATTTATTCCCTCATCGGTATATACCGGTATTACTATCTTATCACTTAAATTTATACACTTAAGAAATGCATCCGCATCCTCATATATATTTTCACCGCGGATATTCATCTCACTCGGAGAACCGATATATATATCGGAATCATTAAAATCCATGATCATCCTGGTCATTTTTTCATCCATAACAACGCCGTAGCTTAAGCCCCATCCGTCTTTAAACGGCATTGACTCCTTAATCCTGCAAAGAATCCTTCTGACAAATTCCTTTCCGCACATAGGAAAATAACACAGTCTCGGCATAAGCGACTGTCCGGCTTTTTTAAGCATGATCTCACATCTGAAAACTTCGGATTCCATACTGCAGACCTCAAATATCCTGAAATCCACCATGTAATTATTCATTTCCAAAAGCTTTACAAGATTGAGAGCTATGATACCTCTGTTTCTGATCTGTGCTTCTGTTGTTCTGGATTCAAAGGTTACCTTCATCCATATTCTGACCAGCTTCTTCTCTTCGGATTTTTCAAGTCTGTACATAGCCTTCGGTGCATCCGCCAAATATGCGGGTATATTCGGTCTGTGGCCGACAAAAGAAGTAACCGTCTTACGAACTCTGGCTTTTTTCTTATTAACTCTTTCCAATTGATCTGCCAGCCTAAGGAATTGATCATAGTCCTTGCTGTAGCCGCCTATGCAATATTTTATTGATTCTTCCAGTGGTGCACCCGCAAACTCGACACTCGATGTTTTGCTTTTCTGTTCATAGAATATCTCAGAATTAATATCCGGATCTTTACTCAGAAAAGTCTGAACCTCGCCTATGGAATTAAAATGCATTCTATATTCCTTCAGACTAGATTTTCTTTCGATTATCTCGAGATACATGCACTCTTCAGGGCTGACCCCTAAACCATACATACATTAACCCCTTCTTGTACTGATCATATCGGAAAATACTCTGTATATTCTATCAGCTTCACCATATTCCGACACATGCTGCCTTATAAAATCTTCAATAAATGCAAGATATGTAATATCCTTTGTCTGTATAAACTCATATTCGAGTATCTGTTTCATATCGAAACTTTGATTATCATTATACTTTTTAATACGCGTCGCATCTCTCGTCGTAATAATACCCGGCGCATCTCCATAGTTCTTTCTTCCCCACTCATCAGTAGCCATTCTGAAAAGCACAACGAAATCATACCAATCCGGATAATCTGCCAGAATCTGCTTTTCAACCTCATTATCATATCCGATATAAATAGGTGTAAATCTCTGCTGTACGGATTCTTCGATTTTCTCTCTTGAATTGTAATTGCTGTCGGCACCGTTACCGTCAGTATTTCCCGCACCGATTATCCTGAAATTAGGATGACGCTTTACATTTTCTCCGTTTGGAAAACTATAGCTTGCATCTTTAAGGTTCGAAAGGAAGGAATTAAGCTTTACAGTAGCCCTGCTGTTTCCGTTATCCAGCTCATCGCAGAAGGCAATCTTTCCATACTTATAGCATCTGTAGAAGTTAGGGCGGCTGTATCCGCCGTTAGCTGTCTGGAAGCCGAGGATATCATACTCCTCATTTATATATCCAATATCAATAAATGCCATATCCAGAATTTTTGCAATCTGTGAAACCATATAAGTTTTACCGCATCCTGACGGTCCGATAAGATATGGATTAGCATTTTCCATGACAGCCGTAAGAACATCATCAAACATCTTATGGAAATGCTCTCCCTCCGCGATCATATATGATTTCTTTTCCTTTACAGTTTCATATCTCTCGCTAAAAGGTATGGATTCATCAAGCAGTGGATTTACTCCCGGAATTTCTGTATCATCATCAGTTACACTACCCTGAGATTCATACACCTTTGCATATGAATCATACGGACCTGAGTATGCAGGTACAGAGCTGTAACTGACTCCTGAGCCCTCCGCAGCCACTCCTGCCTTATTTGATGCCGTTGCCATCTGAACACCGGAAATCGGAGCATTAACTCTAACTTCAGCAGAGCTCTGTGTTCCAATCTCCAACTGTGTTATTCCTTCAGGCATCTCAAGCTTAACGGTATTGATTGTTTTTTCTGCAGCCTGTTTTAACTGAAGAAGTCTTTCTTCAGCTTCGGCAAATGTATCATCAAGCAGCTTCTTCTTCTCATAAAGAACTACCTTCTTCTGCTCAGCAACACAATCATCATATGCCTGCTTAAGCTTCTCATCTATAATGCTCAGCTCATATTGAGCTTTCTTAACCTCATCTTCACATAAGGTTTTTACGTCTTTTACGGAATTTCTTGATGTTGCATCAATTATTTTAACTCTTTCTTCAACAACCTTAGTCAGTTCAACAACCTTCTTATGAAGTACCTGAGCCATCTCGATCTTCCTTACAGAATCCAAAAGGACAGCTTCATTAACCTCATATATTCCTGCCATCCGACGGATCTTTTCGAGTTCCTCATCAACAGTTGTCTTTTTATCAGCGCTGCTCTGAATCTTCCAGGTTACATCTATCAGATTTGCCAGATAACATTCTTCGTCAAGAAAATAACTTCTCGCTTCAACCGCATATGGAATTACGAATGCATTTATAACTTCAATGTCATTAATCTTTACATTATTGACCCATTTCATGTAGTTGAATTTATCGCTGAATATATCATATATTCGATCAATGAATAATCTTCTTGCTATAACACCGTCTTTATCAAACATTTCCAAGAAGATGGTAGTGAGATTCTCATAATCAGGCGTCCTTTCCTCATAAGGAAACATTGCATCATACACCTTCTCACCATATGCCATAGTTTCAACATATTTATCCGAACGTATCGGGGAGCTTGTTATCATTATATTAACGGCACTGGCATATAATTCAAAAGAATCAATTACCCTGTATTCCGGATGTTCCTTAAGATATAAAAAACGACTATATAAATCTTTATATTCCGATCGAAGCAATAAGTTTTCGCGTAATATACGTTCTGTCGCATTAATTACATCATTTTCTTTGCCATCTTTACTTATTTTAGAAAAAATACCCATAAATCACACACTCTTTCTTTCACATATAATATACTTACCTTCAAGTTCTTCTATGTATCTGCTTCCCGTCCCCGTAAGGAAAGTACTTTGAACATATTCTTTGTTATCACTGAGATTTATAAATCTGAAAGCTTCATTCTTAAGAATAAGCCCGGACTTCAGACTTTTTATCTCCGACCATCCTCTGATATCTGCATATGATGCATCCTGCCATAGGAAAACTCCGCAAAATGTCTTTACTTCCACCTCATCGGATGAATCGGCGATGTCATAAAGAAGATATGTCAGCCCCATCGGAAGTTCATAAACGGCACATGGTTTTAATCCTTCCGGAAGTAACCATTTGGAAAGCACAGAAACATGATCCTCTATCTTTGATTCTTCTGTAAATGTATTATCATATGTATTTACATCATAGAATATCTGCTCGCCGTTTTTACGAATCTCGTGCATCTCGAGGAGATTATCTTTACTAAACTTAAACTGACTGCTTCCTTCTATTTCTTCAGACTCGGATTTATATGAAACAGACAGCACATCATCAAACAAGTTCACATTTATGAGAAGATCTCCATGTTCTGTCATACAACCGTTTACTTTAATGGAAAATGTACTTTCGTTTATCTCAAAAACCTTGAAAAAAATCGTACGATTCTCTGAACCTACATGTATCAGCAGTCTTCCTGCTCCTCGCCATCCTCTTTTAATATCAATGATATCCACATCCGTCCCCATCGTCTTATATAATCCGACGATCAGATACTCGACGAGCGGCTCAAAACGTCTGCTAAGCGTAGATGAATTAACTAAAACCGGCATATCAAGCTTTTCCGAATCATAATATTTGCTTAAAATGGATTCATGTCTAGGAACCTTTCCGGCTTCCATAATCTGCCGGGTGGTATCATCCATAATTATCGAATCATTGTCCTCGGTAGTGTTATACACCTGGAAAATTTTATTTACAAAAGCAGTAAAACAATGATCGTTTTCTGTATAATTTAGTTTTTCATTATCGCCATAATTGATCAGCGCCGACGTAACACCATACTTACCGCCGATACCGGACGTACCCGTCAGATCATAGATATGGACCATCTTTATATCTTTTATACCTTCAATAAACATCTCTTCCTGAGACATTTTTCTGAATACAGGCTTTATCATATTTAATCCCCATCACATATACACTTAT
This sequence comes from uncultured Lachnospiraceae bacterium, assembly GCA_946405625.1. Classification (GTDB taxonomy): domain Bacteria; phylum Bacillota; class Clostridia; order Lachnospirales; family Lachnospiraceae; genus Eubacterium_Q. The sequence continues at coordinate 37,495 of CAMJHQ010000029.1, forward strand.
TTATTATTTTGAACAGACTTGAATCAGCATATCATATACGATTCCTTCCGCACGGTTGAAATACCATTTCAAATGTGTTTCGAACGGATTCATATACTCCCTGACATATGAAATACACTGTACTGCGCCTTCTACAGGACTTTCCGGATTATATTCATTTCCGAAAATTACATTTTTTCGTGCAGCACGGCTAAGTGCACTATTGATGATCGGAATAACCCGATCATTCATATCACATATCATCTTCTCTGCTTCAGATTCTAAATCATTAACATTCGTTATTATACCATATAGACTGTTTACGAGCGACCTTATAAAGAATAATAGTGTAGAAAACATCTGGCTATAAACTCCGGAACAGATCAGCACATCAACCGAAGCTTCAGGGATGAGTTTCAGAAGCTCTTCCTCATTTCGTATCATCTTCGATTTTAATACATCGATGCACTGAATCATCCGTGTCCTAAAATTTTCAGATGTTATTCCGCCTCCTTCTCTTCTGGCAAAATCAAGAAGGTTCTCGCAGAATTCTTCCATATCATCTTCATATATTCCTGTAAGAGATACACACTTATACTCTATCTTCTCTCGAAGATTTTCAGGAAGTTTCTCAATCGCATCATTCACAGAATCCTCATCAACATCTATGCAGATTACTTTTTCCGTTTCCGATGAAATCTCATATAGGTCAATATCATTACATCGGCCTGCACCTATTATCATCACACTTTCTGGGTTCATTTCCAGAATAATCTCTGTCAACTCTGATCTATAAGAAGCCCAATCTTTATAAGCGTTTTTCATTATGAATTTATCTTTTATCTGCTGATACACACTCATGATCAATTTACATTAATAACAAAAGATTTCTTCTGCTTTACTCCCTTAGAATCACACTTAATGATAGTAATCTTAAAATCACCGCTATTTGAAACACATACACAATCCTGAGCTTTGCAGGTTTCACCTATATCTATTTCTTTCGGATAATCATCTACCATGGCAGGATAATCCCTTCCTACCATTCCGTGGCTGTCAACAACCATATCTGAAAGTGTCATATAAAGTCCATAAACATACTTATCATCATAACCCAGATTCTTATATGTATAATCAATTTTATAGACTGCTTCATAACCATTTTCATTTATATCGATACCATCTTCCACTGTCGAAACTCCGTCAATGGTAATCGACCATTCATTTTCGACCGTCCAAGTATCACCGATATGCAATACATCAGAATTTTCCCAATCTGCTTTAGGATCAGCCGGTCCAAATGCAGGTATCGGTATACCATCTGCACATACTTCCGGATCGATAATAAAACTTTGTTTATATAACTCACTGTTACTGTCATATAAGTAAAGTATTGAGGTAAATGTGCCATCATTATCAAGACCTACAAAGGTACTGCAAAAACAGGTTGCCCCCACAGGTGCATACTTAGGAGATTGTTTTGAACTGAGCGGATAAGAATAACCGTCCTTTCCGGCACTATCGACAACATTGGAGTCAAATAATACATAGAGTCCGTCATTATATTCACTTTCATAGCCCAAATTTGTATACATGTATGTTATCTCATATACGGCAGCCGGTTCTTTATCTGAAAATTCATTACGCTCCTCAGTCTTTTTCGATCCAAGTAGAGTAACAGCCCACTGACCATCAACGATCCACGTTTCACCTACAAAATACTTCGATTTAAACTCATCTCCGGTATTAAACTGATATGACTGTGTAGTATATTCTGTTGTTGCTTCAGTCGTTGATTCTTTTGCAGTCTGAGAATTACCTGTATCCTTTTTATTAAATATAACAACAAGAATAATAGTAAGCAGAATGATTGCCGCTGCGGAGGATGCAATAATGATCATTGTTGATTTTTTTATCGGCGGCTGAAACTGCTGATTATACTGTTGTCCGTACTGCTGTGACGGCTGGCTGCCCTGCAGCATCGGATTATATTTCTTAACATTCTTATGCAGATTCGGATCATTATACATCATCGCCGGACCGCCTGCTCTCGGAACAAACCGATTTCTGTCAGCATTATCAATTACCCTGCCGCACATAGGGCAAGATTCGGCTGTATCTGAAATTTCCGATTCACAAATAGGACATTTCATATTGTTTCCCCCATGAATTCAAAGCTGTTTTTAACCTTCATATCAGCTTCCTAATTAGCTTTCTTATTAACCTTCTAATCAACCATCTAATAACCTTATTTAAATCCAGAATTAAATTATATAAGCATCATTGAACCATATAATTGTCAGATAATTAAATGTTATTTAATCCCTCATGTGTATTCCTATATTCGTCCAATGTTTCTTTGAGTGACGCAAGTGAATTAGAAACAAGTGACGCAATCTGATCAGCAGCACTCTGATCATTGGCATTGAGTCTGAGAAGATTATTATATCTATATCTTCCCCAATCCTCTCTCTGTGGGATAATAGCCAGGCGAAGCGGATTATCTCCCAAAGCCTTAAAGAATCCGACCTCCATACCCTTTCCGTTTCTGAGGGATATAAAAACATTTACACCGATTGTATATTCACTGATTCTTGAAAGATAATATTCAAATGAAACATCAAATCCAAGTTCAGTATTCCATGCATACCAACCTGATACATCGGAGTATTTAACACCTTCACGCTCTTTTCTTGGCATCCAGAGCGTAAACTTTCCGATATCAGTTAACATTTCAGCTGCTTCCTTAACAAGTTCCTTATTCTTATTTCTGTAATTCCATTCCTGTCCGTTTGCATCCAGATTATCGGATATATTATTAATCGAAGTGACAACCGAACATTTAAGAATAACAGTAAAATTTTTCAGTTCATCACCTGAAAGTCCATGATCTGAATCTGTCTGGAGTGCATCGAAAAAGTGAGGGAGAAATTTCTTTATTCTCTCAATTTCCTCTGTAGTATTCTGCGACGGCGTGAGACCGTATATTTCTTTTAAAGTATCATTTACAACATGTTCGTTACGGAGAGCCTTAAAGGAATCTTCGTCTATCCTCGTAGATGTAAAATACATATACAGCTTTTCAAAGCACATCTGCGTACAGATAATAGCAAAAAGAATTCTTCGCCTTAAACCTTCTTCAATATCATTAACAGTAGATTCAGTAACAATGTCCAGAAGCTCAAATGTATTAAACAGTCTCTTCATGCTTCTCGGATTAAATCCTACGGATGACTGGATCAGATCATAGTACAGCCCTACTTCCTTATCATCAATCGTTTCACTGATCTGCTGCATCATATCACGAACATATTTATGAATGTCGTAATTAGCAACCGGCACCTTGAAAGGAAGCTGTATTATCTTATCGAAAAAACTGCGTCCCTTTTCTTTTGATACATCATTTCCAAACTTCTGTTTTATACCAAGTGTAACCACCTCATAGTCTACTGCTAAAACAAATACACATCTGTCGCAATCCAGAAACAGTTTGAGAACCTCCAACAATTCAATTGCTTTCGCTGGCTGTAATCTGTCCAGATCATCTACGAAGATTACAACCCTGTCTCTATGTTCTTTTTCAAGTTTTGCATTTATTGCATCAAGAAACTGATCCTTAAGGTCTATAATGCATGAGGCCACATCAATATCGACTCCGCCATCGATCGTATGACTGATAACATTTGTAATCTCTCCGCCAAACGTATAATCAGATACATTTCTTACGGCCCTTTTTCCAAAACCGATCAAGCCGCTGATTATTTTCCTCCTAAGGCTTTTTTCACAATCAAGCCCCTTCAGGATTACATCCATCATAGAAAAAACAAGTCCGTGCCCCATATCAAATTGCGAAAACTGCCACGTATTGAACCATATAGGCCATACTGATCCCTGCAGATTTGCCATCATCATGTTCATCAGACTTGTCTTACCACTTCCCCAGTCTCCCTGTACAGATATAGTCATCGGCGTCTCACAGCTTCTGATAAAGCTGCATAATGCGTTAACATATACTTCAACATTAAAAAGATCTTCGTTAATGTTAGAGACCGGTTTATCCGGATATCCCATCGTTTTCATATAAATCCCCCTAAAATATCATACTGCTTTAATGGGCTCTGAAAAATAGCAAGCCCTAACCTCTACAGGGCACTAAAAAACAGCGAGCCCTATCTCACAGAGCTCTAAATTAATAAGTGCCCTGGCCCTCAACAAAACAATACTAATACAAATATCTATTCTTCAAACGGCCTTACTCTAAGCGTTACACCAAGCTCATCGCATATTTTACGGCAGGCTGCGATTTTCTCTTCAGGCATAACCTTTTCTACAACTGTCATTACAACATTCGGAACATAACGTTTTGCAAGTACCGCAAACTTCTTAAGCGCTTCATATGAACCGATTCCAAAACGTGAACGCGTAAGTTCATAGAACTCTTCGGCATTCGGTGCATTTAAAGAAATTGAAACTGTATCGAATCTGCCACCCAGTTCCGGTGTAATGTCACGCTCATATATCAGATTTGCCAGACCTATCGTATTAACCCTCACCTTTAGTTCAGGATAAGTCTGCTTCAGAGAATCAATTACTGAACACACGTCATCAAGCCTTTCCAGCGGTTCTCCAAATCCACAGAATACAATTTCGTTTATTACACTGAGATCATACTGAGAAAACATTTTAAGAACTGTTTCGACATCAGGCTCACCTTCTTTAAGCCAGAGATTATTCTCTTCCATCATTTTCTTAGTATGACGAAGACAGAAAACGCAGTTGCACGGACATTTATTCGTCATATTTACATATATATTCTTACCTGTCAGATCACCGCTTTTGGATATATCAAGATATCCCTCACTTCCGACATTTCCGGTTACTGTATATAAGATCATTATTATTCCTCCAATTTATGACTTGATTTACTATAGAGACAACCCACATATAAGCTTACTCTATCAGGTCCTTCATATACATTTCAAAACAAAGTCCCCAATGAGAAGGCACTTTGTTATCTTCACAATATTTTATACATTTAGAAGCAAATTCAGCTGCCTTTCGAACAGAATCATAAAATGTATGGCCATTCATATACATGCCTGATATTACAGAACTTATTACATCTCCCGTTCCGCTTCTATCCTCACCTATCCTGTCAACCATAACGATCTGAGGATCTTCGTCCTTGGAATATATATAATTCATTATCTGCTTTTTATGGAAAGGAATTCCGGTTACAACAATATGCTCCGGACCTTTCTGAGAAAGCTCCTGGCACATATCATGCAGCGCATCCGTACTGAACTTTCCGTTTCCGTAATCAACACCAAGAAGTGTACAAAGCTCCGTGAGATTTGGCGTAAGTATATTTGCATACTCAACAAGCGTTTTCATCTTTTCACACATCTCAGGTGTATAAGTCTTATATAATTCTCCGTAATCACCCATAACAGGATCGATCAGGATTACAGATTTATCAGTTTTAAATGTCTCAATAAAATCAATAACTATATCAACCTGTTCCTTTGAACCAAGGAAACCGGTTGCAATACCATCAAATTCCATATTTATATTCTTATAGGTCTGAATATAATCTCTCATCTTTGGTGTATAATCATCAAAGAAAAATTCCGGAAACTGAGTATGTGTAGAAAGGATTGCCGTAGGAATCGTGACAGCCTGTATCTTCATGGCTGATATGATCGGAGCCATTACAGCTATAGAACATCTGCCAAAACCTGTTACATCATTGATCAGCGCCATCTTCTTCTGATACATTTTTATTTTTCCTCCATTTTCCGCCTCTATATCCACAGTAAAATATATCATATATCTTCCTGTTAGAACAGAAAAAACGAACAACTATTCTGCTTTAGAAACATATTTAATATACCTATAGAAAAATTTTATATAACTATTACACAATTGTTTGAAAAATGCACAATAGCCGTGCAGGTATCTGTGCAATATGCACAATCATCTTTGTGTATAAATTTTTAATATTTGAATATATTTGATATTGCACTCACTTATAATGTGAATTATAATATCTTTTGTTATGATTTGTTAACAAACTATTAACGTAATGAAAACATGTTGTAAACAACAAACAGCATTAAAAGTATTTATATTTTTTTAAAATCAAGAGGGGATAAAAAATGTGTAAATCAAGGAAACATGATAACAAGGGTTTTACTCTTGTTGAAATGATCATTATTGTTGCTATTATGGCCGTACTTGCTGCTACTATAGCAATGAATGTTATTCATTACATCGAAAAAGGACGTGAATCCAAGGATCTGTATCACGCAAGTCTTATAAAGGATGCTCTTAATGCATATCCTTTCCAGAGTAATTTTCCGGGAAGCCCTGTAACGGATACTGATATTTATGGAGTTGAAAGAACTTATACAAGAGGCTGGGTATATGTGGACAGAGATGAAATAAGATGCTCTCATCCAAGCTGTGCACTAGCACTTATAGATGCCGGTCTCGTATATGTGGATCCGGAAACGGAAGAAGCCTTTAAACAGGCAGAGGAAGATAATTCAAATGTATGGCCAACAAATTTTTCCGGTGATTATGTAGGAGTAACAACACGTGGTAATGAGGCAAAGTTCGTATGTGATCTTCATTCCTATGCCAGAAGAAGATGGAACACTTATCAGCTTGATGTTTTTATATACGATGACGGTACACTTCATCTTGGTGCAAATGCATCAAACATGTCTGGTAGAGCTGATGATGATAATTCAACTGCTATTGATTATGAAACAGCTGATTACTTTGCTAATTCACTCGGATTTACAAATTCTATCAGAATAGGTATTGGTCCTGAAGATCGTGCTCTTGTAGATAATAATTAGTCTGTATATTAAATCCTACCAACGGATTTACAGAAAGGCAGCATCTGCTTATTGCAGACGCTGCCTTTTCCATATATCACTCAGTCAAATTATATACTATTCTACTTCTCTATAATATCAGCAACCTCACCGATATACATATCATGTGATGCGTCGTTGCTATAAAATGCCTTAACTACATCATCAGGCATATTTGTCTCATCAAGCTTCTGCTTAAAAAGCTTTCTGCATACAAGAGTCACTTCAGCTTCAGCAAAGGTCATCGACTCTCCTGCCTCAACGGCTGTCAGTCCTTCATAATTCATTTTATCAATATCTCTTCCGGATTTAGATCCAAATACTCCGAGTACACTCTTAAACTCCTCAGGATAAAAGCTGACAGTAAAATAATCATTATCATCCATGAAATCATGAGTATATCTCGAAGTTCTGACATATGCAGTTACTACAGGCTTTCCCCAAAGAGTTCCCATTCCTCCCCAGCTGATTGTCATCGAATTAAACTTCTCTATATTTCCCGCTGTAAGAAGGGCCCATTTCTTATCAAACTGTTCAAATATATCTGTTTTAAAATTCATCATTCATCCTCCCTGTTTTAAGTTAAGCCTCACACGACAATTGTCATGATTATGAAGCACCCATTTAAATAATCAGATTAACATTTAATACTATATCAAAATTTGCCTTCATGTTAAATCATAAAATTAAACTCTATTCATATCTATTACTTATAACGCATAAAAATAAAGTTAAAACCTGCTTATGATTGTGCGGGAGATGGGGATTTGCCGTCAAGAAAAAGATCCGGTGGATCTTTTTTAGGCAAATCGGGCGAAGCTATGCTGAGCCCTGACCGAAGCGACTTCGGCTCGAAGTCGCTGAGACTTGGACCCACGTGGGTTCAAGTTCCATCCCGCACAAAAAAAGCAGGTTAAAAACCTGCTTTTAATTGTGCGGGAGATGGGACTTGAACCCACACGACGTTTCCATCACTAGATCCTTAGTC
>CAMJHQ010000030.1 GCA_946405625.1 uncultured Lachnospiraceae bacterium
AGAAAAAAGTAAGTTGGAGTTTGCCTCTTGACAAAGGTCACTTCATAACAGGAGGAAGTAATATGAGTCTTAAGGTTGCCGTTCTTTTCGGCGGAAAAAGTGTTGAACATGAGGTGTCTGTAATTTCAGCTATCCAGGCTATATACAGCATGGATAAGGAGAAATATGAGATCATCCCGGTATATATGAATAAGAAGAATGAAATGTTTGTCGGCGACGATATAGGAAATATCGATGCATATAAGGATATCAAGGGCCTGCTTGCAAAGTCACAGAGAGTCATTATGTTCAATGACGGCGAGAGCGTTAAGCTTATGGGATATCCTGCAAAGAAATTCGGAAAGAATTATGAAGAGACCATTGATGTCGCATTTCCTATAGTTCACGGAACAAATGTTGAGGATGGAAATCTTCAGGGATTCCTTCATACTGTCGGAGTACCTTTTGTCGGATGCGATACAATATCATCTGCGATAGGTATGGATAAATATGTAATGAAAATGGTACTTAAGGAAGCAGGAGTTCCTGTACTTGATGCTGTAACATATTCTCTTTCGGACTATGAGGATATGGACAGCATGATGAATAAGATTGAGGAACGCTTCGGTTATCCGGTTATCATTAAGCCGGTAAATCTCGGATCAAGTGTCGGAATAGGTGTTGCCAAGGACAGACCTGAGCTTTCAGATGCTATAGATGATGCCTTCAGATATGCTTCGAAGATACTTGTAGAGCATGCAATAACCAAGCTCAGAGAAATCAACTGTTCAGTTGTCGGTGATGAAAATGAAGCTGAGGCATCTGAATGTGAGGAACCACTTCATACTGAGGATATTCTCAGCTATGAGGATAAGTATGTAAGTAATGCAAAGGGCAGCGGATCAAAGGGAATGGCAAGTGTTTCCAGAAAGATTCCTGCTGAGATTACACCTGAAAGAAGAGAAGAGATCAGAGAGCTTTCGGTAAAAGCATTCAAGGCGCTGGGCTGCAGTGGTGTATCAAGAATCGATTATATGATCGATGAAGAAACAGATGAGCTTTATTTCAATGAGATAAACACAATTCCGGGATCTCTTGCATTTTATCTCTGGGAAGCTATCGGTGTAAGTTATACTGAACTTCTCGACAGACTTATCAATCTTGCATTAAAGCGTGCGAGAACAGAAGCAGAGATCACTTATGCATTTGATACAAATATCTTAAATTCAGCCAGCTTCGGCGGAGCTAAGGGAAGTAAGCTGTAAATCGGCAGGTCACCATATGGTGAGCATGCCGGATATCAGATATAATAAGTTGAATCAAAAAATTCCGATAACTGAGTTTATCGGAATTTTTATTTTTGCACAAATTTGTAATTAACGTTAAAAATTTTATTTGGTAAATGTGAACAAAATGTAAATAAAATATGTACAAATTGTTGACGACGTGACCTCATTATGATACAGTATACATGCGGTTAAGAAATAGTGCATAAATTACTAACCGAATGATATATGTCAAAAAATCTGATATATAATGTCAGATTTTAAAATACTCTAGCAGGAAATCTATCAACTTGGGATGACGGAACATCCCTTCCTGCAATCATATGCGGTACCCATAGGGAATAGCTGCCACCCCTGTATAATGGCGCTATTCCGGGTAAGCATACGTGTACCATATTATTACAGTTGATAATTTTCTACAAAAGCTCCATGCGGCAATTGTGCCGTATGGATTTTTTTTGTTATTAAATGCGAAATATGCAAATATGTTGCAAAAGTTGTTGACAAAGCTGTATGCGCGTGATTATAATATGCAACAGTGTTGCAAAATGATATCGATAACACTGTACTTAGCGATATTTGCGGAAACTGTAAAAAAAAATAAATCATATGGAGGAAAAAATAAATGAGAAAGAAAAAACTGTTGGCCGCACTGATCTCGGCCGCAATGACACTCGGCAGTATAACAGGATGCGGCAATGCAGAGAGCGGAGTTACAGCAAGTAAGTCCAATGATGTAAAGGAAGCTCAGACACAGGAGAATTTAACGAATGAAGTTGCAAGTGATACTGAGGCTGAGATTGAGACAGAAGATAAGTCACTGAAGATAGTAACAACCATCTTTCCTGAATATGACTGGGTTAAGACAGTTCTCGGTGATAAGGCTTCAAATGATGAACTTACACTTCTTCTGGATAACGGCGTAGATCTTCACAGCTATCAGCCTACAGCAGAAGATATCGTAAAAATACAGGAATGCGATATGTTCATTTATGTCGGCGGGGAATCAGATGAGTGGGTTACTGATGTTCTGGCAAGTGCAGAGAATCCGGACATGTCAGTTATAAATCTGCTTGATGTACTCGGAGACAGTGTTAAGGCAGAAGAGATAGTAGAGGGTATGGAGCATGAACATGAGCATGAGGATGCTGAAGAGGATGAACATGAGCATGAGGATGCTGAAGAGGATGAGCATGAGCATGAGGATGCTGAAGAGGATGAGCATGAGCATGAGGATGCTGAAGAGGATGAGCATGAGCATGAAGAAGGTGAAGAGCATGAGCATGAAGAGGAAATGGATGAGCATGTATGGCTCTCACTCAGAAATGCTGAGGTGCTTTGCGGTTCAATAGCCGACGAACTTGGAAAGATCGATCCTGCAAATGCAGATACATATAAGAAAAATGCGCAGGCTTATAAGGATGAGCTTGCAGCACTTGATAAGGAATATGAAGCAGCAGTCGCAGCTGCGGATAAGAAGACGCTTCTCTTCGGAGACAGATTCCCGTTCAGATATCTTGTAGATGATTACGGACTTGATTATTATGCGGCATTTACAGGCTGCTCTGCTGAGTCGGAAGCAAGTTTCGAAACAATTATATTCCTCGCGGAGAAAGTAAATGAACTGAAACTCGGTGCGATCATGACAATCGAAGGACCAGATCATGATATAGCGGAAACAGTAAAGAATGCAACAGAGTCAAAAGACCAGAAGATACTTTCACTTAACTCTATGCAGTCAACTACATCACATGATATTAAGGCAGGAGTAACATATCTGTCTATCATGGAAAAGAACCTTGAAGTTCTGAAGGAAGCATTACAGTAGAGGAAAGGTATAAGGATATGTCAAATATCGATACATCAAAGAGAATTCCGGTCATTCTGATTACCGGATATCTCGGATCCGGAAAAACTACTCTTATGCAGCATATACTCGAGCAGGAAAACAGAAAGGTTGCGCTGATAGTAAATGATATGGGAAGCATAAATATAGATGCTTCCCTCCTGAACAGGACCGGAAATCAGGTGGTACAGGTTGAAATGGTCGAAATGCAGAACGGATGTATCTGCTGCACCCTGAGAGATGAATTTATGGCGGAGATAGAAAGACTAGCGAAGGACGATACCATTGAAGCTATATTTGTAGAGGCTTCGGGTATCAGTGAACCGTCATCGATTGCGGGAGCCTTCATGGTATATGCGGAGGAATGCTCTGATTCAAGAGTATTTCTTAAAACTATAGTATCAGTGGTTGATGCTGACAGAATATACAGAGAGTTCCTGAATGACCTTAAGGATGATAACGATGCAGAGGACGGGGACATTATAAATCTGGTTATGGATCAGATAGAATTTTGCAATATATTACTGCTAAACAAGACGGATCTGTTAAATGAAAAGCAGATCGAAGAAGTACGAGAAGGGCTTAGAAATATACAGCAGGAGGCGGAATTCATTTCAACCGTAAAGGGAGAAGTTGACCTTGATCTGATACTGAATCATGAAGACTTTGATTTTGATAAGGTACTTTCTTCCAGCAGTATTCAAAAAGCACTTGATGAATGTGAGTTGGATGATAATAAAGCCTGTGTGGATGAATATGGTATATCATCATTTGTATTTGAGGAGCGCAGACCATTTAACCGCGATGCTTTTAATGCTTTTGTGGACAGCTATCCCGAATCCCTGATCAGAACAAAGGGGTATATCTGGTTCTCGGATGATGATAAGCATGTTCAGCTTTTTGAGCAGGCAGGAAGAAATGCTTCTATCACGGAGCTGTCTGAGTGGATGGCGGCGTGGACCGAAGAGGAATTGGATAGAATAAGGAATGATTTTCCTGATTCGTTTGAGGATTGGGATGATGAGTATGGTGACAGGATCAATCAGATTGTATTCATCGGAAAAGGATACGAAAAGGCTGATATCGAAAAAAGGGTATATAGCTGTATAGAGAGTTAAAAAAATGTGTTCGGCGGACAAAAGAAGTCTGCTGAACACATTTTTGTTTGTAAATACAAGTTATGGTTTAATTAGGTATCGCTACGGTATAAGATATGCAGACAGATTAAAGACTGCATGAAGTATGATCGATGGGATCAAAGAACGGGTTTTCTTCGCCATAAATCCGAAGATGATTCCGAATACCGCAGCTGCAATGCCCTGAACAAGATTCATATGATATACACCGAACAGAGCGGCCTGAAAGAATACTGCCGGAAGAGCACCGATTGCTTTTTCGGCATATTTTTGTGTCAGCCCGCGGAATATTATTTCTTCTGCTATGGGGCTGATAAGAGTTACGGTTAATATCATGATTATTGAAACGTCGCCGTTTATAAGTGAGCCGACATTTGAATTATAATCCTTCATGAATTCCGGAAATGATGAGGAAAGAACTCTCATCAGATGTGTTATAAGGAACTGCATCAGATAACCTGCCGGAATAAGAGTAAGAAGCAGAAGGGGCTTCTTTAAAGAGGTGAATCGATGCTTAAGAGAATCAAAGACATCAGTTTTCTTCTCTTTTATAAAGACTGTTAAATACCAGTATCCGAAAAGTATGAGGAAAAGCAGATTCCTGATAAGAGTGAATACAGGTACATTTACGCCCCATTCATCTGATGCTATATCAGGCATAGCTGTCGACGCTGAATAGGTGATCATAAAGGCAGCAAAATAAGCCACCACTGAAAGCGGTATGCTTGCCAGTGGTGGTATAAGAGCCATTATTATATTAGTCAACGATCTTCTTTGCTCTTTCACGTTTCTTCTTCTCTTCAGCTTTATTCTTCTTTGCTTCGTCTTTAGCCTTCTTAGCGGCGATTTCCTGATCCAGCTGCTTCTGGTAATCAGCCTGCTTTCCGAGCATCTTCTCGCGGAAGGTCTTCTTACGTGTTGAAGCTTCCTCTTCAGCCTGCTTTCTTGCCTGCTTATGTACGGCTCTTGCACTTACGATATAGATACCGCTGAGCATTGCCTTAACTTCGCCGTGCTTTGGAATATCATCAAATATTGCGTCATCGCAGATAAGTGTCATAACCTGAGGACCTATCTTAGCCTTTACGATAGGAACCTTAGCCTTCTGATATCTCTTAGGAGCCTGATCCATAACTGCTTTAGGAAGCTTGGCATCCTTCATAGGCATTATCTTCTTATCTATGATAAAAAGGTTTGCAGGCTGTGCAGCCGCCTGTATCTGTTCTCTCTGTGCAAGTTGAGTCTTCTGCATCTTGTTTCCGACAAAATACAGAGCAATCAATAATCCGATTATTACCACCATTATGATGGCAAAAATGATCCAACCCATATTTAAATCTCCGTTTCTATATATATTTGCTGTGAGTATTCACTATAACTGATGACTCTTCTGCATGTCAACTATCTTTGAAGGAATCGAGTCATAGAATTCCTTTCTTTCTGCTTTTTCAAGTTCATGCGGGTAAACCGGCTTTGCAAATTCGATTATAACATGTCTCTTTCGTAAGGCGAGAGGCTTGTTGTTTTCGAAAATGTCATCGAGTCCCGTCATTGCAGTTACAACGACAGCTCTTTCGGACTTCTCGGCCATTCTGTATCCACCGGCTTTGAAAGGAAGCATCTCACTTCCGTGATTTCTCTGACCTTCCGGAAAGAGTGCCATTGAAAGACCTTCTTTAAGATGATCGGTTGCTTCCGATATTGTCTTAAGTCCTTCACGAGGATTTTCTCTGTCAAGGAAGAGACATCCTATATCATCCATGTAGCGATTCAGAAGAGGATATTTCTTGAACTCCTTCTTGGCTACGAATCCCACAGGCCCCGGTGTAATGGTCTGAAGTATGATCACATCAAAGTAACTTCTGTGGTTTGCAACATAGAGAACAGGTTTATCCTTCGGTACATTTTCCAGACCGCGTACCTCAACCTTGGCACCGCTCAGGAAGATCACGCCTTTGAAGAATTTCCTGACAAATTTCCATGCCTTTGTCCATCCGTCGATATGATTCTTCTTGATAGCTGCCTGAAATGAGAAATGTGCAGGCAGACAGAAAATTACCGCCAGAAGGGTAAATAGCAATGCAAAAACTAAACGAATCATAAGCTTACTCCTTATCGTCCGAACATTTTAGCTGTCTCATAAAGCCTTTTCTCGAGATGAGGTGTAAGAGCTTCCTGCTTATATCTCCAGGACCAGTTTCCTTCGCCGATACCCGGCTTGTTGAATCGAGCCCAGGAATCCAGTTCCAGAACATCCTGCATAGGAACTATTGCCATGTTGGCAACCGAACCGAAACATGCACGGATCATTACCCAGCAGATGTCGCTTGCATCGGTACTGAAATAACGTCTCAGCTTATCGCGGGACGCTTCAAAGCAGTTCTTATACCATCCGAGAGTTGTATCGTTGTCATGCGTACCTGTGTAGCAGATGCAGTTTCTGATGTGGTTATGAGGAAGGAAGTTGTTTTCATTCGGATTTTCAAATGCAAACTGAAGAACCTTCATTCCCGGGAAACCAAACTTATCTCTGAGGTCTACAACAGACTGATCTATCTCACCGAGATCTTCGGCTATGATCGGCATATGGTAACCGAAGGTAGCTTCCATTGTAGTGAAGAAATTTTCACCCGGAGCTTTTATCCATTTGCCGTTAATAGCTGTCTCATCACCATATGGTACAGCCCAGAACTGATCGAATCCTCTGAAATGATCGATCCTGACATAATCTGTCAGAGTCAGCTGATGTCTTATTCTGCTGAACCACCAGTCATAGCCGGTACGCTTATGCTCTTTCCAGTTATAGAGAGGATTTCCCCATAACTGACCGGTAGCTGAGAAATAATCAGGCGGTACACCCGCAACCGAAGTCGGATAACCCTTTGAGTCAAGCATGAACAGCTTGTTGTGTACCCAGACATCGACACTGTCCCATGCAACAAAGATAGGCATATCACCGATTATTATTATATCATTATCATTAGCATATTTCTTGAGGCGTGTCCATTCAACATCGAAGAGGTACTGAATGAAATTATAATAGCCCATTTCATGCTCGAGCTTCTTCATCCACTGACGTCTTTCGGCTGCCGAAGGAGCCTTGAGAGAATCCTCCCACAGATACCATGGAGCACCCTCATGATAATCCTTGCCTGCCATGAAGAGACTATAGTCTTCAAGCCAGTCAGTAGTAAGAACAAACTTCCTGTAATCTTCCATCATTTCTTCATCGGAAGAGAAGCCGTCATTAACAGATTCGTTGCAGAATCTTTCATATGCTGTATGAAGAAGATCAGTCTTAAATGCAATCACATCTCCGAAGCATATATCTTCCGGATTCCACTGCGGCATATTTGTAAAATCACTGTCGTAGAGGAGTCCGAGTTCCTTCAGATGGTCGATGCTTATTATAAGCGGCTGACCGGCGAAGGAAGAAAAAGGCTGATAAGGTGAATCACCGAAGCCTGTATGTCCCAGAGGGAGTACCTGCCATGCGGTCATTCCGGACCTTTTCAGAAAGTCAATAAAGTCATAAGCACCCTTACCCAGATCGCCTATTCCATAAGGACCGGGAAAGGAAGTAGGGTGGAGCAGTATTCCGGCAAAACGCTTAGGGCCTTGATCCACCTGGTTGGTAATGTCCATAATTTTTCCTCACTATCTATAGTCCGTAAAAGGACTTAATAACTCTTTATTTGTAGAAGTTATAAAGCTTCTCGAAAAGAGGTATTGCTTTTTCAATCATTTCTGTAGGAACACAGTAGGAAATCCTGAAGTATCCAGGACATTCGAAGCTGTCTCCCGGAACGATTATGAGACCGAGTTCACGAGCACCCTTCCAGCAGAATTCATTTGCATCAGGGATAGGGCACTTCGGGAACATATAGAAGGTTCCGTTTGGCTTAACAATCTCATAGCCTATCTCTGTGAGAGCATTATAGAGAAGCTCTGCATTTCTCTCATATATCGAAAGGTCACAGGTATCATCGATGACCTTTTCTATAGCAAGCTGCATGATCGATGAAGGACAGTTATGACCTGTAAAACGTGATATCTGTCCGGCCATATTTACTAAGTAATCAGCATCCTTTGCCTTCGGGTTAACTGCCATATAACCGATACGCTCACCCGGAAGTGAGAGTGATTTACTGAAGGAATAGCAGCAGATAGAATTATCATAGTAGCTTGATACGAAAGGTGAATCTACATTGCTGAAAACGAGTTCTCTGTATGGTTCATCGGTGATAAGGAATATCTCATGACCGAATTCCTTCTCCTTAGTACGGAGTATCTCTGCAAGACGCTTAATAGTCTCTGTTGTATATACGATTCCCGAAGGATTGTTAGGTGAGTTGATAAGAACAGCAGCTACCGAAGGTGTCATCATTTCTTCAAACTTCTCGAAATTAATCTGGAAAGATGATGTATCGGCAGGAACCACTCTGAGCTGTGCGCCTGTTCCGGTTACATATGGCACATATTCCGGAAAGTATGGAGCAAATGTAAGAACTGTATCGTTCTGACCTGCCACACATCTGAGAGCATGACTGAGAGCACCTGCTGCACCGGATGTAGGGAAAATGTGACGAGCCTCGTAATTCATACCGAATCTGCGGTTAAGAGAATCAGCGATGCACTGCTTTGTTGTAGGCTGACCGAGAGTAGGGCTGTAACCGTGAAGCTTTACGGGATCCTCAGTTGCGAGAAGTTCCGTCATTGCATCTGTAAATTTCTGAGGAACCGGTACTGACGGGTTTCCGATTGAAAAGTTAAATACACTGTCAGGACCGAGCTCTGCAGCACGCTGTCTGCTGTAATCGAAGAATTTTCTTATGACTGACTCTTTACCTGTCATCTCTTTATAGAATTGCGAAATCATTTGACACCTCACTGAAATATATGTATGTTAATTTATAACGTTTAAGCAGGCTGAGAAGAATGTTTCAAAGTCTCCTTATATGTTATATTTTACATCAATTTTGTGTTTCTTATAACCTACAGAACGTTTTCTGCACAGTTACAATATTATATGATAATAAGCGGAAAAATACAAGAAATTAAGTGCTTAAACAGGTGGTATTTTATGAAGATATTCGATACTCATGCTCATTATGATGACAAGGCATTTGATAATGACAGAGAAGAGATTATAAGTGGTTTACATAATCTGAATGTAATGGCAGTCACAGACATAGGCTGTGATATGAAAAGTTCGGAAGAAGTAGTGAAGCTTACAAAGAAATACGATTTTTTCTACGGTGCTGTCGGAGTAATTCCCGGTGAGTGCGGTGATATGAAGGATGAGGATATAGACGCGCTTCGCAGAATGGCAGAGGAAAATGAGAAGGTAGTAGCGATAGGAGAGATCGGACTTGATTACTACTGGGAGGATAATCCGGAAAGAGATATCCAGAAGAAGTGGTTCAGGGCTCAGCTGGATCTTGCGAAGGAACTTAATCTTCCGGTAGTTATCCATTCACGTGATGCGGCGGAGGATACTTTGAATATTCTGACGGAGTATTTTCCGGGAAGGCGTTCCGGGGAAGAGGATGCGAAGGAAATGTGTCCGGGAGTTATGCATTGCTATTCATATTCTCTTGAAACAGCGGAGCAGCTGATGAAGACAGGGCTGTACTTCGGGATCGGCGGCGTTGTGACTTACAAGAATGCAAAGAAACTGGTTCGAGCAGTGGAGGCAATACCTATTGAGAGGATAGTTCTTGAAACAGACTGTCCGTATCTTACACCGACACCCAAAAGAGGTGAAAGAAATTATTCGGGTTACCTGATCCATGTTATAGAGAAGCTCGCGGAGATTAAGGGGCTTACGCCTGATGAAGTGGCGGATATAACATGGGAAAATGCAAAGAGGCTGTACAGGCTCGAAAAGCTGTAGAGTGAGTCGGGCATGAAGCATGCTTGTGGGAACGAAAGATGCAACAGTGTTTCGCGAGGAAAGCATTGAGAAATGACAATACGAATATTGTATTGCAGAATAACAATTTGGAATAGCATCGCAGAGATATGCAGTGTGTAATCATAAATTTAGAATCGGAGAAGTGAAAATCTTGGAAGACAAAAATAAACTCAGTAATCCCCAAAAGACAATAGAGGTAATACAGAAATATAATTTCAACTTTAAGAAATCCTTCGGACAGAACTTCCTTATCGACAGTCATGTTACGGATAAGATAATACGTGCTGCCGAAATCGGAAAGGATGATAATGTCCTGGAGATAGGTCCGGGAATCGGAACGCTTACTCAGTACCTTGCTGAGGCAGCGGGAAGGGTTGTTGCGGTTGAAATTGATGAGAAGCTGATCCCTGTCCTTGAGGAAACTCTTTCGGGTTATGATAACGTTAAAGTCATCAATGAAGATATTTTGAAATGTGATATAGACAGCATTTTTGGAGGCAAGCCTTTCAAGGTAGTTGCAAATCTCCCTTACTATATTACAACACCTATTATCATGGGTCTTCTTGAGGGAAAGTCACATTTTGATTCGATTACGGTCATGATACAGAAAGAGGTTGCCGACAGGATGAAGGCAGGTCCGGGAACAAAGGACTACGGGGCCCTCTCACTTGCGGTACAGTATTATGCGGAGCCTTATCTTGCGGCAAATGTACCGCCAAATTGTTTTATTCCGAGACCGGCAGTGGGTTCTGCGGTAATAAGGCTTAAGAGGCTTGAGGAGCCGAGAGTCGCAGTTAAGGATGAGAAGCTTCTTTTCGGGCTGATAAGAGCAGCATTTATGGAAAGAAGAAAAACTCTTCTAAATGCTGTTAAGAATTACAGGGAGATGGACATTTCCAAAGAAAAGGTTGAAGAGGCTTTAGTTAAGATGAGTATAGACACGCGCATCAGAGGAGAGGCACTGACCCTTGAGCAGTTTGCAAAGCTTTCGGATATGCTCAGTGAATAGTTTTGGTTGGATAAGCAGATATGGATAAAGATGAGAAATATATGAAAGAGGCTCTCCGTCTTGCCAGGAAAGCATATAAGAACGGGGATGTTCCTATAGGATGTGTAATAGTTTATGAAGACAAGATAATCGGCAGAGGTTATAACCGAAGAAATGCAGATAAGACGATGCTTGCACATGCAGAGATACTTGCTATAAAGAAGGCAAGCAGATATATGGGAGACTGGCGTCTTGAGGGCTGCAGGATGTATGTTACGCTTGAACCTTGTCAGATGTGTGCGGGGGCAATACTTCAGGCGAGAATTCCGGAGATCGTGATCGGCTGCATGAATCCTAAGGCAGGCTGTGCAGGTTCGGTTATAAATCTCCTTGATATGGATGGATTTAATCACAGGGTAGATATCACAAAAGGCGTGTTGGAGGAAGAATCCGGCAGGCTTATGAAGGATTTCTTTGCGGATCTCAGAGCAGGAAAATTTGCTGATCTGAGTGCAGGTAAAACCTAATCTGAGAACGGTAAAATCTGTTCTGAGAGCGGGAAAAATCTTGACATAAAATCTATACTTGGTTATACTAGAAAGACCACGCAGCCGGGGAGTTAGCGGTGCCCTGTACCTGCAATCCGCTATAGCAGGGGTGATGGTCGTCTTGAGGGGTGTTTGAGTAGGGCTGCCCTTAGTTAGTTTGACGTTGATGTTCGGGTCTTACGCGACAGGTGCCTGCGAACCGTGTCAGGTTGGGAACAAAGCAGCACTAAGTAGGATTTCTCTGTGCGCCGTGAGGGTGCCTGGGCTGAGTCAACTGCTAAGGTAACGCTTATTGAGGCATTTCGAGAGATGACCGCGTGGTTTTTTATATTGCATATTGGGGTTTTTAGTGTTATTATGTAAATTAGTTGTTACGTGATGGGTAGGGGTAGTATACCCATTAAACTAATAGGAATGTTAAGGGGAATCACATACATGGATTACTCAGAAGTAATTGAGTTTGTAAAAAAGACAACTTCTGAAAATGCAAGAACGGATGCTTATCCTTTCAGGAATGTGTACGAGCATACCATGCGTGTTTACAGATGGGCCATCAGGTTGCAGACGAAGCTCGGCGGAGATCTGGATGTGATCGTTCTGGCGGCACTTCTGCATAATATCGGATGGGACGAAGAGAGACCTCAAAACGAAGTAAGTGCTGAGATAGCTGTTGAGTATCTTGACAGCATAGGAGTTGCACCGGAAATTATTACCAGAGTAGGAGAAATCATTCTCATACATGCTGATAAGGACACGGAAAGAGACCTTTCAATCGAAGCTAAGATTGTTATGGATGCGGATCTTCTGGATGAGATCGGTGCGCTGGGTATCATGTGTGATTGTATGGCTACTGCAGTTGAAGATGATCCTAGTTATAAGCGAGCTTATTACAGAATCAAAGATTTCTACAGAAAGCATAAGCCGGATATAAGAAGATGCAAGACAGAGACTGCTCGTGCAGAGTATGTTAAGCGTATGCAGCTTATGGAAAGCTATATATATCAGATTGAAAAAGAGCTTTTTTAAACAATTAATATATAAATTCATAAATGTGTATTAAGGAGTAGAGAGAAATGAAGAATAAGGTATTCAGAAAGGTTTTCGGAGTATTTGCAGTAATCATAGTCATAGTTTTGATTTATCTTTTCCTTCCGGGACAGTACAAGATGCCGCTTAAAGAAACATTCCAGAGTATTACCATGAGCTGGTCTGAAGATGTTGTAAAGACACTTAAGAATGCTACGGTTCCTAACAATTCATTAACCTTCGGTGCAATGATGTCACGTTATGACGGAAGTGCATGGACAATCGGAGAGAAGATTGTTGATGATATCGGAAACGGAAGTATGACAGTTTATGCAGACTGCTATAAAGTTACGGTTGCAATGGAACATGAGTTTAATGATGATAACAATATGAACTTCACCAGAGCTCATGTAAGACTTACATTTGATGTAACAAGAGAAAACGGAGAAATAACAAAGGCTACTCTCAGAACTGTTAAGGTCGGTGAGAGTGAGTATGACAGAGACAGTTTCTATTATCAGGCTGCACTTGATGCACTGTGCAAGTAATTGATATAGTAAATATATGAGATCAAAAAAGTCATCCGAAAGAGATTCGGATGACTTTTTTGATTTATTATCTGTATCAAATCCTTGAAATATATGATCATACTTCAGGATCAGCAAGTTATGTAATTACTGTTTGCCGATATAATTACTGTTTGTCGATCATAATTACTGCTTGTCGACCAGGCTGTCGATGATGCCTGTGATAAGTGTAATTGAATCGGCATCAAAATCACGTGACATTGCTTCGATATATTTATCCTTATTCCTGAATACTTCATGGACTGCATTTACAAGAGTATCCTCTTTGATATCTTCTTCTGCAAGAACCTTACTGTATCCGCTCTTCTCAAAGGATTCGGCATTAAGGATCTGATCTCCGCGGCTCTGCTTAAGCGGAAGAGGGATAAGGATGTTTGGCTTTCTGAGTGCGTGAAGCTCGCAGATGGCATTTGCTCCGGCTCTTGAGATGACCAGATCGGCAAGAGCAAACATATCCGGCAATTCCTTCTTTACATATTCAAACTGACGATAGCCTTCAACAGATTCGAGATCCTTATCTGTTTTATCTTTTCCACAGATATGAATTACATTATATTCCTTAAGGAGTGTGTCGAGACAAGCTCGTACAGCGTTATTAACACTGGCACTTCCTGTGCTTCCTCCGACTACAAGTACGGTAGGCTTATGCTCCTTGAAACCACAGAATGTAAATGCAGCATCAGCATTTCCGTTAAACAGTTCAGGTCTGATAGGTGTTCCGGTTACGGTTGCAACACCTTCAGGGAAGTCGTTTTTGGTCTCCGGAAAGTTACAG
Organism: uncultured Lachnospiraceae bacterium; assembly: GCA_946405625.1. GTDB lineage: Bacteria > Bacillota > Clostridia > Lachnospirales > Lachnospiraceae > Eubacterium_Q. The sequence goes on from CAMJHQ010000030.1 coordinate 14,089, forward strand.
CAGACTTTGGATGCCTTCGGAAGAGCGAGCTTGTTGGCAAGTCCGGGAGTCATATCACATTCATGTATAACAATCGGAATATGTCGCTTGCTGGCTGCAAAAACAACAGGAACAGTTACAAAACCGCCTTTTGAAAATACAACATCAGGATTAAGCTTCTTCATAAGCTTCTTAGCTTCCCTGTAACCCTTCAATACTCTGAAAGGATCAGTGAAGTTCTGCCAGGAGAAATATCTTCTGAGTTTTCCTGATGATATTCCGTAGTAAGGGATACCAACATCCTCTATCAGTTTTTTTTCAATTCCGTCATAGGTTCCGATATAGCTGACTTCGTATCCCATTTCCTGAAGACGTGGGATTATAGCTATATTCGGAGTTACATGGCCGGCTGTTCCGCCGCCCGTAAGAACAATCTTTTTCATACTATTCTCCGGTAATAAAATAATAGCGATCAGTAAAATCACTAATCGCTATTATACAAAAAAATCTTATATAGTAAAGAGAAAAATATGTGTATTACGAATTAAAAACTATCTGTATTCGGAACTTTCCGGCGGTGAAAGGCTCATTCCGGCAGGAAGAGAACCATCGTCGGTTCCGTCGGTAATAAGAACACAGGCATGACCGTTAAATAATGCTATGGCCCATCCTTTAGGGGTGAATTTATCGGAGGTTGTTGAAGTTGCGGCATCTGAAGGATCAACCTCTTTTTTGTACATTATAGGAGGAGGTGGACAGGTTTCATCCATAAGTTCTTTGAGTTTTCCCGATGGATCGTCTAATCCTGTTCTGAGAGTCCACTCTTCATCTTCGGCAGAGGCCATCATTATTACTACATTATCGCCGAGCGAATTAGCGGCTTCGAAGGCATCCTCGTTTGCCATAACCGAATTGAAGGAATCTGCGATCACTCCGGCGGCATTCAGATCATCCGCTTTACGCGATTTATCGATATAGCGCATAAGTGCAGGCGCTATAGTCACAGCCAGAATTGCCATTACGGCAATAACGACCATGAGTTCGACCAATGAAAAACCTTTATTTTTCTTCATACTGAATCTCTCCTTATTTCAAAAATATTTAGATTAATAGTGTATTAATAGTGTAAATCTTTCGGCTTTTTCTCAATTTGTGATTTGATTATAGTGAGAGCAGCAAATCCGGATTTGCTGATTTTTATCATTTTTATCAAAAATCATACACTGCATATTTTGGTAACAAATGTTTCACATTACAGTCACAACCCAAACACAGGATGTTCATAAAAAACAGCCCATTGACTGGAATGTCATATAGTTTTAAAATAAATGATATCTTTGAATTGAAGTGGAGGAGGTTTAAAATGACATATCGTGAGTTATATCAGAGCTGGCTTGATGATCCGTATTTTGATGAGGATACAAAGGCAGAGCTTAAGAGTATTGAGGGTGATGAGGCTGAGATAGAGGACAGATTTTATCGCAGTCTTGAATTTGGTACAGGCGGTCTGAGAGGTGTCAGAGGCGCCGGTACAAACAGAATGAATATATATACAGTACGCCAGGCTACACAGGGATTGGCTAATTATATTGTTGCACACGGCGGACAGGATAAGGGAGTTGCAATATCATATGATTCGAGAATTCTTTCTCCGGAATTTGCAAGAGAGGCAGCAAGATGTCTTAATGCAAACGGAATCAAGACTTACCTTTTCGAGTCACTCAGACCTACACCGGAGCTTTCTTTTGCTGTAAGATATTTCGGATGTATCGCAGGTATCATGGTTACTGCAAGCCATAATCCTCGTGAATATAACGGATATAAGGTTTACTGGGAAGACGGTGCACAGGTAACACCTCCTCATGACACCGGAATTATGGATGAAGTTGCGAAGATCACAGATTTCTCTGTAGTTAAGACTATGGATGAGGACGATGCAAGATCTCTCGGACTCTTCAATGTTATCGGATCTGATTTTGATGATAAGTTCATTTCACAGGTTAAGGCTCAGAGCATTCACCCTGAGATTATTCCTGAGATGGCTAAAGATATGAAGATCGTTTATACGCCGCTTCATGGTACGGGAAATGTACCGGTCAGACGTGTGCTTAAGGATCTCGGATTTACACAGGTATTCGTTGAGCCTCAGCAGAAGATTCCTGACGGAAACTTCCCGACGGTTGCTTATCCAAATCCTGAAAGTCCTAAGGCTTGGGAGCTTGCGCTTAAGCTTGCCAAGGAAGTTGATGCGGATATCGTTCTTGCTACAGATCCTGATGCAGACAGACTCGGTGTTTACGCTAAGGATACGAAGTCAGGTGAATATGTAAGCTTTACGGGAAATATGTCCGGAATGCTGATCGCAGAATACATTTTCAGAGAGAGACTTGCTACAGGTACAATGCCTGAGAATCCTGCGCTCGTTACAACAATCGTTACTACAGATCTTGCAAAAGCAATCGCTGCTAATTACAACGCAAGATGTATCGAGGTTCTTACAGGCTTTAAGTATATCGGAGAGCAGATCAGAATATTCGAAGAGACAGGATGCAACAATTATGTATTCGGTCTTGAAGAGTCTTACGGATGCCTTACGGGAACATATGCAAGAGATAAGGATTCGATCGTTGCAGTTATGATGCTCTGCGAGGTTGCTGCATTCTACAAGAAGCAGGGTAAGACACTCTGGGATGCTATGCTCGATCTCTATGAGAAGTACGGATATTATAAGGAAGGTCTTGCAACACTTGAGCTTAAGGGTATCGACGGAGCTGCAGAGATCCAGAAGAAGATGCAGAATTTCCGTGAGAATCCACCTAAGGAACTTGGAGGTTTCAAGGTTCTTGCAACACGTGATTACAAGGCTGATGAGAGAATCGATCTTGTTACAGGCGAGAAGACAAGCACGGGACTTCCTTCATCAAATGTACTTTATTATGAGCTTGAGGATAATGCATGGTGCTGTGTACGTCCTTCGGGAACAGAGCCTAAGATCAAGTTCTACTTCGGCGTAAAGGGCGAGAGCATGGAAGATGCCGAAGCTAAGGTTGAAAAGCTTAAGGAAGATATGCTGAGCAAATAATTTATTGAATGATTCAGCTGAAATAATAAGCAGATAAAGAAATAGGGGAGTAATCCCCTATTTTTTTTGTTGACAAAACTAATGAGCATTAGTATAATGACTAACAAATATAAGCATAGCTATATCTTATAAGTTTTTTTGAAAAGGGGGAGCAGTGTAAAATGGGCAGAAAAGAGGAAATACTTTATGCAACTTTGGAACTTGCGGCAGAGAACGGAATGAAAGGGGTATCTATGTCGCAGATAGCGGATAAGGTGGGAATCAAAGCTCCGTCACTGTACAACCATTTTAAATCTAAAGATGAGATCATAAGGGAAATGTACCTATTCTTCAGAGGACAGGCTCAGAACGGCAGTAGTACGGTATCTGTGGATTTCTTAAAACTGATGGATAAAAGTATAGAAGAAATACTGCTTGGTTCGGTTTCGGCATATATGGGGATTGTTACGGATAAAAATATGCTTCGGTTTTTCAAGGTCCTCTATTCGGAAAGATCTTCAAATCCTGCGGCAGCACAGATAATCGTGGATGAAACGGAGCGTATGCTGCAGTCTTCAAGAAATATGTTTTATGCACTTGTTGTTCACGGCAAAGTGAAAAATGACAATATTGATGTAGCTGCTATGACATATTCGCTCACAATACATTCGCTTATAGATTACAGAATGGACATGCTGACAGCCGGAATTATAGATGAATTCGGAGAGGACGGAAATCCAGTTCCGAAAAACATAAGGGATTTTATTGGATGGTTCAGCCATCAGATAGGAGTTAGAGATGAATAAGAAACTGATAAATTGGGTAGGTCTTTTAGGTGTGGCAGCACTGATATCTTATGCAGTTGCAGCTTACTTCTGCAGAGCCGCATTTCCGGGCTATAACTGGATGGAGTCTGCCGTAAGTGATCTTTCTGCAGAGACAGCACCTTCAAGACAGCTTTGGGATAAGCTGTCAGCAGTATTCTCTGTAGGTATAGTATGTGAAACATGTGTTGCCATTTATGTGTCCGAGAAAAAAATCTCATCTAAGCTTTTCAGAGTCGGGATATATATTTTTATCATCAAGAGCTGGATATCTACGGTGGGATATAAAATGTTTGCTCTTGATGATGCGGGCAAAGAAATCGGCGGATTTAATGAAATCATGCATATGGTCGTTACAGCCTTTGTAGTCGGACTTTCAATTATATCTCTGATAATACTTATCATAGCGGGCATCAAGAGAAAAGAAGTAAGAGATATCGGAATATGGGCAGCGATATCTTTTGCGATGATGCTGATAGGTCCGATAGGAATGGCATCTTTTCCACCGGAATACTTTGGAATTGCCGAAAGATTCAGCATATATGCATCGATCATATTCAGTGCGGTTCTCGGACTATATCTTTTTAACGGTTTCAAGAAGGCTGTGAAAGAAGGAGAAGATCATGCTTAAATTGCATTTTGGAAATGTACCGAATAATTAATCTACAATGGTTTTCATTTTCTAAAGAAATAATGTGAAATGTGCAGATGATCGTGGGGCGTTCGATATGATGAAAGTATCGGACGCTCTTTTTATGTTGTGACAGTTTACTGTGAATAGTAACCGTTTGTAATGAATATCAGCGGATTGTTTTAAATTTCAGTCGCTATTCGATTTATTGCTTGACATTATCTGACAAAAGTAATAATATTAAACACGTTTAATTAAACATGTTTAAAACAGGAGTTATGTTATGGACAAGAAGAACAGCGGACAAACTGAAAAGGCACTGAAGGATGCGGCAAGAAAGCTGCTTCTCAGCTGCGAGGATTGGACGGATGTAACCGCAAGAGCCATTACCTCAGAAGCGGGAGTGAATCTTGCGATGATCAATTATTGTTTCGGTTCCAAGGAAGCGCTCTTTTTTGAGGTGTTCAGGGATATGGAGGAAGACGTCAAGAAGTGTAAGCCGGAACTGCTGGAGCTGATCAACAGCAGTCTGACACCGAAGGAAAAGCTGATCGAAGGTTATTTCCAGATGATGAAGCTGATGCTGGAGTATTTCGGTATGGCTCAGGCAGTTATAAAGTTTATAGTTATGAATAAAAGTCTGGATATGGATGCAGGAACCACGGAACTTGTGAAGGAACATTTCGGGGGGAGAAAGACCGAAGGAGAATGCATGATCATAGCCTATGAGTTGGAAAGCATTCATGAGCTTCTGGCCATCAGACATAAGGAGATACAGGATATCTGCGGTATAGACCTGAAGGATGACACGGTTCTCAGAAGAATCATTACTGATAATGTTGACAGATTTTTGAAAGATTAAAGAGTAGAGGACAAGCAGACATGTTATCAAAATTCAGTGTTAAGAAACCGTATACGGTTCTAGTGGCCGTTATAGCGGTAATAGTCATAGGAGTGGTCGCTCTCAGCAGAATGACTATGGATCTTCTGCCGAATATGACACTTCCGTATGTAATCGTAATAACTATGGATCCGGGAGCAAGCCCGACGGAGGTGGAGTCACAGGTGACATCACCTATAGAATCCGCCCTTGCAACAACATCAAATCTGAAGAATATTCAATCTGTTTCATATAACAGTTATTCAACTGTAATACTCGAATATGAACAGACTTCAAATATGGATTCGACGATGATCGAGATCCAGCAGGGAATAGATCAGATAAAGGGAAACTTTCCTGACGGAGTATCATCACCGATAGTAATGCAGCTCAATCCGGATATGCTTCCGATCATGGTAGCTGCAGTTACCGTAGAGGGAGAGGATAGTATCGGAACAGCCGATTATGTAACGAGTGATGTAATCCCACAGCTCGAAGGTGTTGAAGGTGTTGCATCCGTTAATGCATCGGGAGGCGTTACCGAAACAATTCAGGTAACTCTTAATCAGGACAAAATAGATAAGCTTAATAAGCGGATTAATAAGGCTATTGATGAGCAGTTTAAGGATGCTGAAGCTGAACTTAAGAGAAATGAGAAGCAGCTTGAGGATGGAAAGAGTGAACTTGAATCCGGTAAGCAGCAGGCTGCAAGCCAGCTGGCTGCAGGACAGACAGAGCTTGCCACACAGAAGGCTCAACTCTATGCGACTGCGGCTGATATGGAGCAGAACCTTACAGTGCTTCAGGCAGGAAAGACTGTTCTTGAAAAGATTATCGAAGGAGTAAATTCTCTTACATCACAGATTCCGGGAATCAAGGCTGAGATAGAATCACTCAGATCTATGATAAGTCTTGTTGATGACAGGATACTTACACCGGAGCAGTTCCTGGAAGCGAACGGGTTTGATGTCGATACAGCTCGTGCACAGCTTTTGGAGAGAGAAGTTCAGCTGCTTGAAATCTACGCCGGAATAAGAGCACAGGTTGAGCAGGTTGCAAAACAGTATAATATTGATCTCAGTGTGATTCCTATATCAAGAATAGATTCACTTATAGCAAGGATAAAGAGTTTTCAGGAAGGTATATCTTCAGGATTTGCTTCGGCAGGTGATGCTACGGAAAATCTGAAGAGCTTCATAAGCGGAATAGATGCCGAACTCGCTGAGATAGAAGGTTCAATGGACCTCAGTTCGGTTGTGACATCACTTTCAACAACGCTTACTCAGTTAAATGTAGGAATTGAATCTATAAAGAGTGCACAGGATCAGATTAATTCGGGAAAACTCCAGCTTAATGAAGCATCTGTAATGCTTAACAAGAATCAGATTCTTGGAGAGCTTCAGCTTGCACAGGCCGAATCACAGATGATGCTCGGTGAAGCAGGTCTTACTCAGGCGAAGGATTCAATCGATAAAGCGAAGGAGGATGCAAAGAAGGGAGCAGATCTCAACAACATTCTTTCACTCGATACAGTAAACGGAATCCTTATCGCACAGAACTTCGATATGCCTGCAGGATATGCGGGAGATTATCTGATAAGAGTTGGTGAGGATGTTGACAGTATAGAAGAACTGCGTGACATGGTTCTTATCGATCTCGGAATGGATGAGGTAGAGGAAATACGTCTTTCGGATATAGCCGATGTAGAGATGGTGGATGATTCGGATTCTGTTTATGCAAAGGTTAACGGAGGAAATGCACTTCTTCTCACATTTGAAAAGCAGACAGGTTATTCAACGGGAGAAGTTACAGACAATATCCTCGACAGATTCGATCTTCTCGAAAGAAATCTTGATAAAGAAGTTAAATTCTCTGTTCTGATGGATCAGGGTGTTTATATAGATATGATCGTAAAGTCGATTGCTCAGAACATGCTTGTCGGAGCGGGACTTGCAATCATCATACTGATCATATTCCTGAGAGATATAAAGCCTACAATAATAATTGCATGTGCGATTCCGCTTTCGGTAATCTTCGCGGTAGTGCTTATGTATTTCACCGGAATCACACTTAATATTATTTCAATGTCGGGTCTCACGCTGGGTATAGGAATGCTCGTGGATAACTCGATTGTTGTTATAGAGAATATATACAGATTGCGTAAAGAAGAGAAAATGTCTATAAAGAAGGCTGCAGTATATGGTGCAAGCCAGGTTGCAGGAGCCATCACAGCTTCGACTCTTACAACTATGTGCGTATTCCTTCCTATAGTATTTACAGAAGGTATGACGAGACAGCTTTTCGTTGATATGGGTCTTACGATAGCATATACGCTTACCGCGAGTCTTATTGTTGCACTTACTCTTGTTCCGGCTATGGCTCAGGGAATGCTTAAGAAGACCGGAAAGGCCAAGGAGGCTGAAGGCAGATTCTATAAATTCTTCGGAAAATTTATCAGGCTTTCGCTTAAGCTTAAACCTATCGTATTTCTGGTTGCAATAGGTCTTCTTGTCGGAAGTATAATGCTTTCGCTTTCAAGAGGAACCGCATTTTTCCCTGAAATGACAAGCACGCAGGTTACTGTTACCCTGTCGGCTCCGGAAGATGAAGAAAGATCCTTTGAGGAAATGACCGGATATGCCGACACACTTATGGAAAGAGTTGAGCAGATCGAAGATGTGGAAACGGTCGGAGCAATGGTCGGTACAGGATCGCTTCTGGGAGGACTCGGAGGGGGAAGTTCCAGCGGAGATGTCACAATGTATGTTCTTATTGATGAAGATTCCAAGATATCAAATGATGAGATCTCGGATAGGATCATGAAATGTGCAGAGGATATTGACTGCGAGGTATCTGTAAATACTTCAATGATGGATATGTCCATGATGACGGGAAGCGGAATCAAAGTTCAGATAAAAGGACGAGACCTCGATAAACTGTCGGAGCTTGCGGAAGAGGTCGCCGGAAGAATAGAAGGTCTTGAGGGAATTGATGAAGTTGATAACGGTATCGGCGATTTGACGGATGAGATGCTCATATCCGTAGATAAGAAGAAGGCAGCCAAGTACGGAATGACTGTTGCACAGGTATTCCAGCTTGTTGCAGCAGAGCTTGCAGATACGAAATCTATGACAAGCATTTCTACCGACGTAAAGGATATAAAGGTCTATGTTAATTCAGACAGTCAGGTTGAAGTAACGGTTGATGATATTAAAAAGATCACATTTGAATATACAGATAAGATTACAGGAGATAAGGAGACGGTTCCTTTATCAAAGATAGTTACCTTTACCGAGAAGAGTGAGATGAACTCGATTAAGCGTGATGCACAGGTAAGATATATCGAGGTAGAAGCAACTCTTAAGGAAGGCTACAATATCGGTATAGTCGGAGGTGAAGTTAAGGACGTAATTAAAGGAATAAATGTTCCTGAAGGTTATACAATTAAGACTACAGGTGAAGATGAGACGATCAATGAGGCTATGGAGCAGGTACTGCTCATGCTTCTCCTGGCGGTAATCCTGATATATCTCATCATGGTTGCACAGTTCCAGAGTCTGCTTTCTCCGTTCATTATCATGTTTACAATTCCGCTTGCTTTCACGGGTGGTTTTGCGGCACTGTATTTCTCGAATAACGAAGTAAGTATCATAGCGATGGTCGGATTTGTCATGCTGTCCGGTATCATAGTTAATAACGGTATCGTGCTTATTGATTATATAAATCAGCTGAGACGTGAGGGAATGTCCAAGAAGGATGCGATAGTCGAAGCATCAAGAACAAGACTTCGTCCGGTACTTATGACTGCTCTTACCACGATCATTTCCATGTCGACTATGGCAATAGGAATGGGCCGAGGTACGGAAATGTCCCAGCCAATGGCAATTGTAGTTGTAGGCGGACTTATCTACGGTACACTGCTTACCCTCGTTGTAGTTCCTTGTATATATGATGCAATTAATAAGGAAAAGGATATGAGAGAGGAAGATATCGATGCACCGGATGATCCGGATGAACTTGATGCACCTGATAAGGCTGCGGTAGTTGAATAATCTGCAACATCCATAAGCCTGTATCGGCAGAGGATTTATTTTAAATAACATATTTCATGGGATTGCTCCGTTTTCTGAAGAAAATGTAGCAATCCCTGTGTTATTTTGTGGTACAATATGTAACGATATTTGAACAAAGATATCTGCTCGAGTGGAGCAAAAATATAAGAAGGAAGAATGAGCATTATGAATATAGAAGACAGAGCTGTAGAATTACTTATCAAAGCAGGTTATCACATTTCTTTCGCAGAGTCATGCACAGCAGGCCTTGCTGCGGGAAAACTGGTAAATGTACCGGATGCCTCGAAGGTTCTCGATGTGAGCTTCATAACTTATGCGAATGAGGCGAAGATTAAATATCTCGGAGTTGAAGAGGAGACTATTAAGGCTCATGGAGTAGTGAGCGAAGAGGTTGCACGTGAAATGGCGCTCGGAGTAAGCTGTGAGGCCGGAGCCGAGGTTGGAGTCGGTATAACAGGTATAGCGGGGCCGTCGGGAGGAGTACCGGGAAAACCGGTCGGAACGGTATGCTTCGGCATAGCGATTTTGGGCGAAGTGTATACATGGAGGGAAGAATTTGGTGACCTCGGCAGAAATGTAGTGCGTGACGCAAGCGTAAAATTCTGTTATGATAGATTAGTGGAGCTTCTGGAGAAAAAGCTCTGAAGTAGACTTTTTTCGGAGAATTGATTTCGATGTCATATGTAGCATTATACAGAAAATTCAGACCTGACATCTTTGATGAAGTAAAGGGCCAGGATCATATAGTAACTACGCTCAGGAATCAGGTAAGAAATGACAGAGTAGGTCATGCATACCTCTTCTCGGGAACAAGAGGAACCGGTAAGACAACTATGGCGAAGCTTCTTGCAAAGGCAGTTAACTGTACGGATCTTCGTGACGGAAATCCCTGCTGCGAATGTGACAGCTGCAAAGCCATTGCTTCCGGAAATGCAATGAATGTTATAGAGATAGATGCGGCTTCCAACAGTGGTGTTGACAATATGCGTCAGATAAAGGATGCTGTCCAGTATGCACCATCTGACGGAAGAAAGCTCGTTTATATAATCGACGAGGCTCATATGCTGACAAGAGAGGCTCATAATGCACTTCTGAAGACTCTTGAGGAACCGCCGGAATATTGTCTCTTCATACTTGCAACAACTGAAGAGAACAAGATTCCTATAACCATCAAGTCCAGATGTCAGAAATATGACTTCCACAGAATATCCGTGGAGACTATATTTAACAGACTTAAGGATCTGATAAGCAGAGAGAAGGTTGAAGCCGAGGATGAAGCACTTGGATTTATAGCAAGAGCGGCAGACGGCTCGATGAGAGATGCACTCTCAATCCTTGATGAATGTATAGCATCATGTCTTGGGGAAGTGCTTACTTACGATGAGGTTCTGAAGGCAGTCGGAGCGGTTGATATAGAGGTTTACATAAGTCTCACGGAGGCCGTTCATAAAAAAGAAGCGGATAAGGTCCTTGATCTTGTAAACTCTGCTGTATGGCAGGGAAAAGATATGGTAAAATATGTTGATGACTATATCTGGTTTATGAGAAATCTTCTTTTCATAAAGCTGTCGCCTGACTCGACTGCGGGAATGGATCTTACCTCGGAGAATATAGAATATCTGAGAACGATGTCAGGTGAGTACAGCCGTGAGGAGCTGACAAGATATCTGAATATACTTCAGGATCTCAGCCAGTCGGTAAGGCTGTCGAATATAAAGAGAGTGACCGTTGAAATGAGCTTCATCAAGATGTTGACTCCTGAAGCGGACAGAGATTATGAATCACTTCTCAGAAGAGTTGAGGCACTTGAAAAGGGCGGAACGGCTGCAGTTTCTTCCGAAGGAGGAGCAGCGGTTGATATCAGTTCCATCAAGTCAAGCGTGGATACAGTACTTGCAGTGAAGACATCAGAACTTGAAGAGCTTATAAATACCAAGGTAGATACGGCGGTCAGAACGATCGACAGGAAGCTTGCGGGAATGAAAAATGTTCAGGCAGCACCTGTTTCGGATGAAGAAGTGAGTGAGAACGTCGTTAAGAATATAAGAGACAGTTATGAGACAGCACAGTATGAAGAAATACTGAGATTTGCTTCAGAATGGAAGAAAAACTATTTCACAAAGCTGAATCCGATATCTCAGAGATATCTGAATGAGGCTGATATTGAAGCAGGTAAAGACTTTACTCCGAACGGAGAGCTGGCTGTTATAAATATATATATTCCGAAGACTGATGCGGAAGGCGGTCCGGATATGGCTTATCTCTATTATCTGGATAAGTCAAATGAGAAGAGTGAGAGACATCGCTCTGATCTTATGGATGAGCTTTCACAGATTATCGGAAGAAATATAACGATAGTATTTAAAGAAAAGAAGGGACATGCTGAAGATGCCGCACCGGATGAGGTTGCATTTCTTAACAGGATTCTCTTCGATGATATGCAGGTAAAACCGTGATAACGGTTTGAGAATATATAATAACGGGAGGAAATACCAATGGCAAAGAGAGGCGGATATCCTGGCGGAATGATGCCGGGTAACATGAATAATCTTATGAAGCAGGCACAGAAGATGCAGAAGCAGATGGAGGAAACTCAGGCTGAGCTTCAGGAGAAGGAATATGAGGCAACAGCAGGTGGCGGAGTTGTTACTGTTAAGATCAACGGTAACAAGGAAATTACATCTGTTAAGATAGCAGAAGAAGTAGTAGATCCGGAAGATATCGAGATGCTTGAGGATCTTGTTATGGCAGCTGTTAACGAAGCAATCAGAATGCAGTCCGAAGATGAGAGAGAGTCTCTCGGTAAAATAACCGGCGGACTCGGTGGACTCGGAGGCGGACTTGGAGGTCTCTTCTAAATGGAATTATACGGCGGAGAGGTTAATCGGCTGATCGAGGAACTCGGATCATTGCCGGGAATCGGTCAGAAGACTGCGCAGAGACTTGCATTTCATATAATAGGAATGCCTGAAGACAGGGCAATGGCACTTGCGGATTCGATCAGAGAAGCGAAGCAAAATGTCAGATACTGCAAGACCTGCTGCACGATAACCGACAGAGAGGAATGCCCGATCTGTTCATCACCGACAAGGGATCATAAAACAATCATGGTGGTTGAGTCACCCAGGGATCTTGCTGCATATGAACGTATCGGACAATATAATGGGGTTTACCATGTTCTCAACGGAGTTATTAATCCCAGTCAGGGCATAGGTCCGGCGGATATAACTTTGAAGGAGCTGATGGTCAGGCTCAGAGCTGATGTTGATGAGCTTATTATTGCGACCAATTCGAGTGTTGAAGGAGAGGCTACTGCGATGTACATTTCCAGGACCGTGAAACCGGCAGGAATAAAGGTTTCGCGTATCGCAAGCGGAGTTCCGGTAGGCGGAGATCTGGAATGTATCGATGAGGTGACACTTCAGAGAGCACTCGATGGGCGTGTAGAGTTGTGATTTTTTATAGTGGACAGACCTTTTGGGTAAATTATCGTCATGATTTACAGGAGGGCCGTGGGCTTGACTCGGTACGAGCTTTTGCTTAATTCGCAGGATCGGGCCCTGCCACAAGAAAAATAATACAGAGGAGGGGTATCTAAATGAAGAAATTCGGAATTCTTACCAGTGGCGGAGATTGTCAGGCACTTAACGCTACAATGAGAGGTGTTGCAAAGGGTCTTGAGAACCTTTTCGGAAATGTGGACATTTACGGCTTTATGGATGGATATAAGGGCCTTGTATACGGCAATTATAAAAAGATGAAGCCGATGGATTTTTCAGGAATACTCAGTAAGGGCGGAACTATTCTCGGAACATCGAGAGTTCCTTTCAAAGAGCTGGATACTCCTTTTGAAGACGGAACAGAGAAGGTTCCTAATATGATAAAGACATATAAGAAGCTGGATCTGGACTGTCTCATCGTACTTGGTGGAAACGGATCACAGAAAACAGCTAACAGGCTTTATGAAGAAGGACTTAATGTTGTAGGCCTTCCGAAGACTATCGATAACGATATCTGGGGAACAGATATGACATTCGGTTTCTACAGTGCTGTAGATGTTGCAACTCATGCAATTGACTGTATTTATACTACTGCAGAGAGCCACAGCCGTGTATTCGTTGTTGAGACAATGGGACATAAGGTTGGCTGGATCACTCTCTATGCAGGAGTTTCGGGCGGAGCCGATGTAATACTTCTTCCTGAAATTCCTTATGATATCAAGAAGGTCAGAAAGACTATCGATAAGAGAATGAAGCAGGGCAAGAAGTTTACTATCATTGTTGCTGCTGAAGGTGCTATTCCTAAGGAAGTTGCAAAGCTTCCGAAGAAGGAGCGTAAGGCAGTTCTTGCAGAGAGAAAGTATCCTTCGGTTGCTTACGAGATTGCAGAGAAGATCGCAGAGGATTTCACAGGCGATGTAAGAGTTGCGATTCCGGGACATACACAGAGAGGTGGAGCTCCGGGTGCATATGACAGAATCATATCAAGCCGTTTCGGAGCTAAGGCAGCAGAGCTGATCAAGGATGAGGATTTCGGAAAACTCGTTGTTTATAAGAATGGTCAGATCGATGCAATTCCGCTTGCGGAAACTGCAGGAAAACTGAAGTATGTTGATCCTGAATGTCAGCTTATTCAGGAAGCTAAGACACTTGGCATAAGCTTCGGTGATTAATGAAAATATTCGGAGACAATTCGATTTAAGATGAAAAGATGGTTATTCGGGGCAGTCCTGTTTATCCTTGTATTTACAGGGTCTGCCCTGACTTTTAATTTCATAGGGAACCGTGAGTATAACACTAAATCGGTCGAAGCTGTGGAAAGTACGCTCGAAAAGGCGTACATTTCTTATGATGGACTAAGGATCAATCCAATGGATGCCTATAGGACCAAGCTTCTTACCGGTGCAATGCGTGATTCGGTGGTCCCGGTAGATGATGCCAAGTCTGTAAATGTTATCATTCCGGACAGTATATCTGATGGAAGATATGCAGGCTACGAGCTGAGAGATCAGCAGGGTGTCACTCTTATCGAGGAAGGAAAGCTTATACCGGTTCGTGACGGAGACGGAGAGAATGAGTATTCGCTCAGTATCCGTATGGACATGACTGTAGAAAGAGACTACAGTCTTGTTTTTGTGTTCAAAGATGAAGAAAACAGTGAGGATGGAAATGCTTACTATTATTATACAAGAGTGAAGAGAACTTCGACGGAAAGACTGACTGAGATGATCGCCTATGCGGGTGCGCTGAGTAATACTCTTCTTACGGAAAATCAGAGAACCGTACCTGAGGAAAGTGTAGCCGAAGGCGGATATTATGGTATTAAGGATGAAGGAAATGTACTCCCGGCATCCGAAACAGATGCAGTTCTCAATCCTTCAGCACTGAATGAATATTTCGAAGGCGGAGATAAGAATTATCGCACTTACGGACATACTGTATATAATTCCAGGTATGATAAGGCTATACTGACGGGACTCGGAATATCGAGGCTCGGAAGTGTGATTCCCGTGGTAAAGGAAGTAAGTAAAGACAGTGCAGTCATATCGCTTCCTTGCAGAATTGTATCGAGAAACGGGGAGGATGTCGTATATTATACGATGAATGAATTCTATTCTCTCGAATATGATGCCGGTAAGAATACATTTGTCATGAAGGATTATGAAAGATTGATAGACGAATCCTTCTCGGGAAAGGATGTAATAAGCAACACAGGAAGACTGAGGCTGGGACTACTCTCGGATGAAAATCCCGAATATGCCGCTTCCCCGGATTCATCAAGCACGGCCTATGTAATGGATAATGCTCTCTGGTATTATTCGGCAGGGGATGATTTCTATACAAAGATTTACGGACAGAGCGATCTGATGACGCTGAAGGATTCAGGTTATAAAATAAGAATCCTTGCAGTTGATGAGGAAGAGATCGATTTTATCGTTTATGGACGAATTCCACAGGGCTCCCATATGGGATATAACGGAGTTGCGCTATATTGCTATACTTTGGAAGGCAATTCAATCAAGGAGATTGATTTTGTCGAAACGGATCTCTCGGTGGATCTTCTCAAGAGTCAGGTCGGAAGATATGCATATTTTGACAGAAAAGACCGCGATTTTTACATTTTACTCGATAACAGGATAATAAAGATAAATACTATCTCGAATGAGAAGGAGGAGCTTGTTTCCGGCATTCCATATTATGATATTTATGTATCAAGGGATAAGACGATCATTGCTTATCCTGATACGAGTGATATGAGTAATGTAAATGCAATTACAATCTTTTCTGTGAAGGACAGGATTGAGAGAGTTGAAAATGTACCGGGCGAGAAGCTCAGTATTATAGGATTTATGGGTGATGATCTCGTTTACGGCGCCGCAAAGCCCGAAATGGTTACGACCGGAGCGGACGGTACAACAGATTTTCTGTTTGATAAACTGAAGATCGTGGACAAGAACGGAACGGTCAAGAAGCTCTATGAAAAGGAAAATATATATGTTTCCGATGCAAGATATGAGAATAACAATCTTTATCTGTCCAGAGTTTCGAAGAGTCCGGAAGGTAAGTTTGTTGAAATAAGTACCGATTATATCTCCGAGAGCCAGGAAGAGGAAGCGGATATGCTTCAGCCGGCATTTCATTATGATGATGCGGGAATCGGTGGAATATATCTGGATTTTCCGGGCCGTGTTTATGTACCTGACGGGCCGGATGAGATAATTACGAGACTTGCCAGAGGGGATAAGCCGAAAAAGACTTATATAGCGGGAAGCATCAGTGATGAGGTTTATTATATATTCGGAAATTACGGACTCCTTGATGTGACTGCCAGTGCAGGGGCTGCAATTCAGCGTGTATCTGCAGGTGGAGGCTTTGTAGCGGATTATCTCGGAAATGTGATCTATCGCGAAAAGGAGATGCGCCCGTACTTTACGGTTGCGGGAAGCTTTGATTATATGCCGGCTGCTAAGGGAGCATCAACTGAAGAAACTCTCTATATGTGTGAGTATATGACTCTTCTTCAGGCAGGACTTAAGGTGAATTATGAGGATGTAAAGGGAAGAAATGACTGGAGTACGCTATGCTCGGATTATTCGGGCGGTATCGTGAAGGGCATAAATCTTTCAGGAGCGGACGTGGATGTTGCTATAGGCTATCTGAGCGACGGAGCCGCATTTATTGCAAAGTATGATGAGAGCTATGTGCTTGTTGTAAGCTACAACTCGGATTTTATAAGATATCTGAATCCGGTTACGGGTGAGGAAGAAAGAGTTGAGAGGTGGTACTTTACCGATGAGGTAAGGAAGAGCGGAAATGAGATGTATGCGTGGTTTAGGTAATTGAGCCGAAGTTGTATAGCTGTTGGAAATGCGCATCATTCGCATTCCGCTGCGCTGCATGCTCATGATACGATCTCGGCAAAGAATCATATCTGCCGAAGGCAGATATACAGTAAATAATCTATGATGCCCTTTCACATAAATGTGAGGGCATCATAGATTATTCACTGCATATGCTTCGCATATGCACTTTGCCTCGATTACGCACAAGAAAAGAGCCGCTGCAGCGGCTCTCTCTTTATGAAAAAATGTGGGGGAAGGTATAGAATCCTTCATTTGGAACAATTACATAATACAAACAAATTATGTCTTATTTAAGTTGTAATTGTGAAGAATTCGTGAAATGAAAAGTGATTAAAAAAATTTTTGAAAAAATAAGTATTGACTTGATACAACTATCTGAATAAACTGTGAAAGTGGTTAAATTTTTGGATTTATAGAAAGGTTGAAACAATGAAGGTACCATTTATAACAAAAGCCGAAGTAGAAGAAATAGTTAAGACTTATCCGACTCCTTTTCACATTTATGATGAGAAGGGAATCAGAGAAAATGCAAGAAGAATGAATGCTGCATTTTCATGGAATAAAGGATTTAAGGAATACTTCGCTGTTAAGGCAACTCCGAATCCTACAATTCTGAAGATTCTTCATGAAGAGGGCTGCGGTACGGATTGTTCATCGCTTGCTGAGCTTATAATGTCTGAAAAGTGCGGTATCAAGGGTCAGGACATCATGTTCTCTTCAAATGATACCCCTGCAGAGGAGTTTAAGAAGGCAGCAGAGCTTGGCGCGATCATTAATCTTGATGATATAACACATATTGATTTTCTGAACGGTATCACAGGTGTTCCGAAGACTATATGCTGCCGTTTTAATCCGGGAGGAGTATTTACCCTCGGCGCTTCGGGTGAAGCAGTACAGGTAATGGATAATCCGGGTGAAGCTAAGTACGGAATGACAGAGGAACAGATTATCGAAGCTTACAAGAGACTGAAGGAACTCGGAGCAGAGGAGTTCGGTATTCATTCTTTCCTTGCGAGCAATACAGTAACAAATGATTATTATCCGGCTCTTGCCGGAATACTCTTCAGACTTGCTGTAAAGATCAAGGAAGAGACGGGAATTGCGCTTTCATTCATCAATCTTTCGGGTGGTGTCGGAATTGCTTATAAGCCTGATCAGACAGGAAATGATATTATGGCAATAGGAGAAGGTGTAAGAAAGCAGTTTGAAGAAATCCTCGTTCCTGCAGGAATGGGAAATGTAAGGATTTTTACTGAGCTCGGAAGATTTATGCTTGCGCCATATGGTCATCTTGTAACAAAGGCAATTCATGAGAAACATACATATAAGGAATATGTCGGTGTTGATGCATGTGCAGCAAACCTTATGAGACCTGCAATGTATGGCTCATATCATCATATCACCGTACTCGGTAAGGAAGATGCACCGCTTGATCATGTATATGATGTAACGGGATCACTCTGTGAGAATAATGATAAGTTCGCTATAGACCGTGAACTTCCGGAGATTGAAAAGGGTGACTATCTTGTTATCCATGATACGGGAGCACACGGCTTTGCAATGGGATATAATTATAACGGTCGTCTCTGGTCAGCAGAGCTTCTGAAGAGAGAGGATGGAAGTGTTATAGAGATAAGAAGAGCTGAGACGCTTAATGATTATTTCGCAACACTTGATGGATTCTGGGATATCCTGTAATCTGAATAGAATACAAAAACAAATGCCGTTTCGTGAAAACAATCGCGGAACGGCATTTTTTGTTATGAAAAACTGTGATTTTATAAATCTTCTTTATAAATTATCATATTACATCTGTCCCAGACTTCGTCTTTATATGTAAAAGCTCCCACATCCGTTCTTCTTTCTTTATAGCCTATTTTTTCATAAAATCTTTTTGCTCTGGGATTTTGTGGAAAAACCATCAATTGAACTGCTTCTGCATCCGTCTCCTTAAATGCATGTTCGAGTATAAGCAGAAACATTTCCTTAGCAACACCTTTTCCACGATAAGAAGGATCTACTATTACAAACTTAAGCATTCCTTCTCGTGTATTGGAATTATAAGAATAGCAAAAAAATCCAACCGGAGAGTCGTCTATTAAAGCAACATACGGCAAATCGCCACATCTTTCATTGATACCACGCAATCCCTCTTCAAAATTATCTTTTTCCAACGGATAATGAAATCTGTTGGCACACCACATTGCGTGAGTTCTTTCATCGGTTGCCCAATTCTTTATAAAGTTAAAGTCTTTATTAGAATCAAAATTCCTTATTTCCATGTCAATTATCTTACCTATTCAGACTGTAATTCTATGAACTATTTGTTTTCTCTGTCCAAAAATACTCTGGAGCCTGTGGCGCCCATTTGACCTTGATATTTACCTCTATAAGGATTCATCGCATAATCATCCATTTCTGCGAAAACTAATTGTCCAACCCTTCTTCCGGCCTTCAATTCAATTGCACATTTATTGGCATTGAACAGTTCTAATGTTATCTCCCCCTTAAAACCTGGATCAACCCATCCAGCATTCTGTATAAAGAGCCCCATTCTGCCAAGAGAACTTCTTCCCTCCACAAACGCTGTCAGGTTATCTGGAAGTTCGAAGTATTCCATTGTTGTTGCGAGAACAAATTGTCCCGGCAAAATTAAATATGTATCTGTTGTAATTGTTTTATACTTTATTTCGTTTTCAAGAGTAATAATTCCAGATGGAGTGTCATCAACAATACTAAATGTGTTTCCAAGTCTTATATCGATACTTGCTGGTTGTATTTGTCCTTCTGTAATGGGTTTAACTACCAAAGTTCCTTCTTTTATCATTTTGTCCATGGTTCTGTCTGAAAGTATCATGTCATCCTCCTGTTTAAATATTCGAATCCAATTGATGTGGAAAACTGTAATTTACTTCTTTTATGGACTTATACTCAAATTCTTTACAGTGCTTCGAGAACATTAAGCAGATAATCCCAGGTCCTTTTAACACTTTCGAGATCCAGTGATTCATTAGGTGTATGGACATCCTTCATATCAGGCCCGATGGATATCGTATCAAGTCCGTCAATCTTACTCTCGAACAGACCGCATTCCACACCTGCATGCATTGATTCGACAATCGGACTGTTTCCATACAGCTGCTTAAATACGGAGATCATGGTGTTTCTGAGAGGCGAGTCCTTTTTGTACTGCCATGCCGGATAGTTTCCGGAAAAACTCAGGGATGCCTTAAGCTGAATTGCAAGACATTCCAGCTTGAACATCAGCTCACCCTTCTTTGTATCTACACTGCTTCGTAAACAATAGGACATTGTGACCTCACCGGCTACGGTGTTTACGATTCCGAGATTGAGAGAGGTCTCTACGAGATCCGGAAAATCCTGGCACATAGACTGAACACCGTTAGGGGTCAGGAGAAGTGCCGATATAATTCTCTTTGAATGCTTTTCGGAAATAGCAAAATCAGCCTTATAATCCGTGAGGAATTCGACATTTACCGAAAGCTCCGGATCCGTCACGGAAAACTCGGACTTAAAGATTCGGCCAAGTTTATTTACTGTCTGTGTAAATGAATCATTCAGACAATTGGAGTTGAGAGTTATGATAACCGTACATTCTCTCGGAATTGCATTATCCTTAGTTCCGCCCGAAATCTTAACAAGACTGATAGGGAATTCCTTATTAAGAAGATAAAGCAGACGTCCCATCAGGGTATTGGCATTGGCACGTCCCTTATCTATCTCGGTTCCCGAGTGTCCGCCCAGCAGACCGGATATCTGAAGCTTTATCGGAAGGGAATCCTTTTCTGCAGGGACCGTATCATATGGAATACGCAGGACTCCAAGTGCACCGCCTGCGCATCCTGCAAGGAGATGGCCTTCTTCTTCCGAGTCGAGGTTTATAAGACGTTTTCCTTTGAGAGGAGTCGTATCAAGTGCATGTGCTCCTTCCATACCGATCTCTTCATCAACGGTGAAGATTACCTCAAGAGGAGGATGGCTTATGGAATCGGATTCGAGGATTGCCATGCAATATGCAAGTGCAATTCCGTCATCTCCGCCGAGAGTGGTTCCATCAGCTGATAGAATTCCGTTATCTACGATAAGTCGGAGTCCGTCTGTTGAGAAGTCTATATCAGAGTCAGCTTCCTTCTCACATACCATATCCATATGTCCCTGAAGAATAACAGGTTCTTCGTTTTCACGGCCGGGACTTCCTGATTTAAAGATTATGATATTGTTCAGTTCATCCTGAATGCATCTGAGACCGAGTGAATCGGCAAAGGCTTTCAGGTAATCGCTTATTCTTTTTGTGTCGCGTGAACCATGAGGAATACTGCAGATTTCTTCAAAATGGCTGAGCACTGCAGCCGGCTCAATTCCTTCAAGTTTTTTCATAGCTACCTCCGATGAAAAATAAAATACCTTACATACATTTCCTATCGACGATCTACATATGATGTCTGAAGTTAAAATAAATTGTTAAATATCCGGTAAAAGCAGTACCCGATATAAATGGTGCTTTCTCTCAACAGAAAATCAAGCTTGCTTTCAAAGCTGGTATACATGGTTGAAGGTGTAGGAGAGCTGTAAGCATTGATACCGACATCCTTTGCAAAAAGCATTGCTCTCTTCATATGCATCGGATCACTTACGATCAGGGCACTCGAGAACCCGTTTTCATCCATGATAGTCTTGGCGTTTTCCAGATTGCTGAGAGTTGTCTCCGACTCCTCTTCAAGGAGAATATCTTCTTCGGGGATACCCTGTTCCATAAGGTACATGCCTGCGACATATGCATCACTCAGATAGCTGCCCTCACCGATTCCGCCGGTTACCAGAATTTTATCGGCATAACCTTCATTATATAATGTGATGCTGTGATTTAACCGTTCGCGGAATACCGGTGAAACTCCGTCCGAAGACAGTGCGGCTCCGAGGACGATTATAACATCCGCTTTTTGACGCTGGTCCTTATGAGAATATCTCCATATTGATACAGAAGTAAAACCGAATACCAATGCAACGATCAGTATAAGGATGAGGAAAAATCGAAGAACTTTCTTTTTTCCGCTTTTCCCTTTTTCGGTCTTATTAGTTTCTTTCTTCATAATAAAACTCATTTCCACTTTTTAAATCGTACATTATTATAACATATAAGATAATGAATCACATTCATTTCGTTAAAAATCATACAAAAACTCAGTTTGTATTATGAAATAACCGAAGCTCCGGAGGAGCGAGACTATAGAAAAACATCTGCAGATGAGTTATAATAATTTAGTTATGGGAAATGCATTGCCCATAGGTCGATATTATGATCAAAGGGGTGTATCCAATGAAACGAATAATAAGGAATATGGCAAAATGCAATAAATGCGGGGATGTGATCGAGTCGAAGGCAAGATGCAATCCCGTCAGCTGTTCCTGCGGAAGTATAACCATAGATGGCGGAAAGTTTTATCTTAAGAGAACCTGCAAGTTCAGTGAAGATGATCTGACGGAAATGAGTGAGTATGAAGAGAAGTAGATTAAAATGGAATAAACTGGATAATACGGGCAATCTCTTTCCGGCCATTGCAAAACCGGGAATGAGTAATGTTTACAGGGTTTCGGTACTCCTCAAGGAAGAGATTAAGGAGGAGCTTCTTCAGAAGGCTCTTGAACAGGTGCTGCCTTACTTTGATATGTTCCAGTCATGTATGAAGAGAGGAATATTCTGGTATTATCTTGAGTCCAGTCCGGTACCTTTTCCAAAGGTAACAAAGGAGCATACTTATCCGTGCCTATATATCGATCCGGATAATAACAAGAACGACCATCTGTTCAGACTGACATATTATAAGAACAGGATAAATCTCGAGGTGTTTCATGCTGTTACGGACGGAAACGGAGCAATTGCTTTTCTTAAGGAGATAACCTATCAATATATCAGAAATGCGCATCCGGAGCTTAAGGGCAAGGTTTCGGATTTTCTTGCCGCCGAGACTTCACTTAACAACGAAGACAGCTATGTTCAGAATTATAAGAAGAAAGAGAAGAAGACCTATAAGACTAAGAAGGCCGTGATCGTAAAAGGTGACAAGTTCATAGTCAATCAGCTTGGAATAATTCACGGTATAATCGACCTTCAGGACATCAAGAGAGTATCCAAGTCTTACGGAGTGACTATAAATCAGTATCTGGTGGGAGTTTATGCATGGGCTATATATAAGTCCTACCTTAAACAGCATGTAAGTAAATATCCGATAAGTATAGCCTGTCCGGTAAATCTGAGGCCTTACTTTGATTCGGATACCAATAAGAATTTCTTTGTTATGGTATCGGCAGTTTATAATGCGATGGTAAATAACGCATCCTTCGAAGAAGTTCTGAAGGCGATAGCTGAGAGTCTGAAAGAGCAGATAACGAAGGAAAATCTCGAAAGATTATTTTCCTATAATGTTTCTAATGAGATGAATATGATACTCAGAGCTATACCGCTGTTCATCAAGAAAATAGCGATAGCTCAGGTATATAATGCATCCGCAAGGGCAAACACAACAACACTGACTAATCTTGGAGTGATGAAAGTGACAGAACCTTACGGCGATTATATAGAAAGATTTCAGGCGATGCTTGCAATGTCCAAGGGGCAGAGCATAAAGTGCACGGTGCTCTCATATAATGAGAGTCTTGTGGCAACCTTCTCGGCAAGTATCTCCGAGACGGGAATTCAGAGAGCTTTCTTCAGAAAGCTTACCGATGACGGAATAAAGGTGCATATAGAAACTAACGGTGCTTATTATGAATGATCAAAGTAATGCGAAGACAGCGGTCGTATCGCATGAGGCTTTGCAGGATTCTATCATAATATACTATGTTTAATGAAAAGGTATGATATATGGCAAAATGTATCAGATGTAAATTAACAGTTGATGATGACTCCATGATGTGTCCACTCTGTAATGGTGTATTGGTTCGAGAAGAGTCTGAATATGCAGAGGCTGAGAAAAATGAAAAAGGAATATACATTTCAAGATCCTCAACATATCCGGATGTAGCTCCTGCACTCAGGCGTACGCAGATGATAATAAAGATCGCAATCTTTGCCGCCGTTATTGCCGAGGTGATATCTGTTGTGGTGAATTATTATACATATAAAGGAGTATGGTGGTCACTGATAGTCGGACTGGTTCTTGCTTACGGATGTTTCACGCTGGTTTACTCTTTCAGTACCAACAGAAGTTTACAGAGGATAATAAATACGCAGTCCCTGCTGGCAGTCATAGTTATGATCGGCCTGGATTA
The DNA here is from genome assembly GCA_946405625.1 of uncultured Lachnospiraceae bacterium. GTDB lineage: Bacteria > Bacillota > Clostridia > Lachnospirales > Lachnospiraceae > Eubacterium_Q. Next base: position 38,190 of record CAMJHQ010000030.1, read on the forward strand.
TCTTACGGGACATACCGGATGGGCGGTGAAATTTGCTATACCTATCATGATCATGACCATACCGATCGGTGTAGTTGTTCTGATGGTCATAAATGTAGAAAATTGGCAGAGTTACATCATGACAGAGATAGTAGTAACGGCATTTGCCGCTGTGCTTATGCTGCTCCATTTTCTAAAACTGATAAACAGTTCGATTCTTCTTCTTATTGCATTTCTGACTTCTGCTGCAATCCTTGCGGGAACTATCATGTTCGGATCGAAGCTTGTTTCGGATGAGATAAAGAGGAGGTTCAGAGTTTAATGCAGGAATTAAGCGTAAGAGCCAGAATCATATCGGAGCTTGTGCAGATATTCAATAATACAAAATATCTGGAAAGAAAAATAGAAAACGAAGATTATGGCGAGAGTGAGATGGATAAGCCGTTCAGATATCCCGAGAATTACAGCTCGGAGATTATCGATATGGGCGATTTCAGAATGGAAAAGCTCTGCAGAACAGACATAGAAAGTGAATGGGCTGTGCTGCATTTCCACGGAGGCGGATATCTGGCTCCGTTTTCAAATCATTACAGAACTATGGCGGGATTATATAGCGAGGTGGCAGATGGTGCAATGGTTCTTTCTGTTGATTACAGAGTTGCACCTGAGTTTACTTATCCGGCAGCGGTAGATGATGCATACAGGGCTTATAAATGGCTTCAGGAGCAAGGAATTTCACCGGAAAGAATTATCCTCGGAGGTGACTCGGCCGGAGGAGGACTTGCTATGGCACTGTGTCATAGACTGAAAAAACTCGGAGAAGCACTTCCTGCAGGAATAGTAGGTATGTCGCCATGGACAGATCAGACAACAAGCGGCAGCTCTTATACTGCCAATCGTGAGATAGATCCCGTATTCGGCGGAACAAAGGGAGAGATAGTTTTCAATAATCCATATGCAGGTGATACGGATCCGAGAAATCCGGAGATTTCACCGCTCTTCGGAGATTTCAGCGGATTTCCGCCGATGCTTATTCAGGTGGGTACGGAAGAAATACTGCTCAGTGATTCTCAGGCTGTTGCCGAGAAAGCGCATGCCGCGGGAGTTAAAGTCAGACTATCGGTATATGAGGGAATGTTCCATGTTTTCCAGCTGTCGGCACTGCTTATGCCTGAATCGAAGAAGGCATGGTTTGAAGTGAAGCGTTTTATGAATGAGATAATAGGCAGGTCATCCGATGATGGCTCGTATGAGGAATCGTCAGATGAATAGTCGGTAAATGCGTTATAAGAAGGGGGATTACGATGAAGGGATTTCTTGTTGTAAGCAGAGGAACTGCAGAAGCGGATATCAGAGAAAGATATCTCAGGGAACTCGAACTTCTTATAGAAGAAAGAAATGAAGGGATTCCTGTAAGAAGAGCCTTTACAAATTCGGAAATTAGGCGTAAAGTTAGAGAACTGACCGGCGAGAACGTGCAGAGTGTCAAGGCTGCAATGTTCTCTATGAAGGAGGAAGGTGTTACAGACCTTTATATCCTGTCTACGCATGTTGTTGCGGGTGAAGATTACAGACAGATGAGTGAAGACTTATCGGGTTGTGCGTCTATGTTTAATTCCCTTCATGTAGCAAGACCTCTTGTGGAGGACGGAAATGATTTCGATCTCTGTGCGAGAGCACTTCACAGTGTTTTCGGTGACAGGGTTGGTGAAGACTGCCTTATTCTTATGGCCAGAGGCTTTGATGATCCTGATACGGAGGAAGTATTTGAAAAGCTTGAAAGAACGGTTGCGGAACGTTTCGGGGGAAGGGCTTATATAGCTACTTTGAACGGCAGGAGAAATCTGACTACCGTGCTTATGGATATGAGACGTCAGGGCAGGAGCGGAAGAGTTACGGTTGCACCGTTCAGTTTCATCCTCGGTGATATGGGTTATCATATTGCTGGAGGCGAGAATTCTTATGAAGACAGATTATCCAATCAGGGATATGAGACAGATATAGTAGAAGACGGATTGGGAATACATGATGCATTTCTGAGACTATATCTTAAACATTTATATGAGGCTTAGGAGGATTAGCCGTGAATATCATAATAGCCGGCTGCGGAAAGGTCGGAAAAACGATAGCTATGAGGCTCTGTGAAGAAGGGCATCAGGTAACGGTAATAGATATTGATGAAAATGCGCTGCAGGCCGTGAAGAGTTCACTCGATGTTATGGGCTATCACGGAGACTGCACAAGTATCAAGGTGCTTGAAGAAGCGGGGATCAGACATACTGATCTCCTTATTACTGTAACAAGTGATGATGAGAAGAATATGCTCACCTGCCTTGTAGCGAGGAAGGTCGGCGGATGCCAGACGATAGCAAGAGTAAGAAGTCCTCAATATGCGGAGGATATTAAATATATTAAAGATGATCTCGGACTTTCAATGTCCATTAATCCTGAGAAGGTTGCTGCCGATGAAATGATAAGGCTTATTCAGATTCCTTCGGCACTTGAGGTTGAAACCTTCGCCAAGGGAAGGGTAAATCTTATAAGCTTTGCTGTTGCTGAAGGTTCGATGCTTGACGGACTTCGCCTTAAGAATCTGCATTCAAAGATCGGAATGAATGCTCTTATCTGTGTGGCAGCAAGGGGAGATTACGTAGTTATACCTGACGGTGAATATGAGATCAAAGCGGGAGACAGACTTTGGGTAACACTGTCGCTTGCAGATATAAATACATTTTTTAACAAGGTTGGTATCAAAACTAAAACTATAAAAGATGTACTTATAGCCGGCGGCGGAACGATGACATATTATCTGGCCAAAAAGCTGATCAGTCTCAAAATTAATGTCAAGATTATCGAGATAAATCCGAAGAGAGCAGACGAACTTTCGGAGAAACTGCCTAAGGCTATGATAATCTGCGGAGATGCGACGGATAAGAGTCTTCTTACAGAAGAAGCATTGGATGAAATGGATGCTGTATGTTCATTGATGAATGAGGATGAGGAGAATATACTGCTTTCTCTTTTTGCACATAAGAATTCGTCAGCAAAGATCATGACGAGAATCCACAGAGATTCTTATGAGGAACTTGTTTCGGAACTTCCTGTAGGTCAGACCATAGCGACTAAGAAGCTTACGTCAGACTATATTGTCAGATATATCAGAGCTATGCAGAACAGTCTCGGAAGTGAGGTTGAAACACTTTACAGACTGGTAGACGGAAGAGTTGAGGCACTTGAGTTTAATATCGGTTCGGGATTCATCGGATCAGGCAAGAGTCTGAAGGATCTTCCGCTGATCAGCGGAACACTTATCTGCTGTATCTACAGGGGCGGTAAGATTATACGACCGGGCGGAAATGATTGCCTCGAAGCCGGAGACAGTGTTGTTCTTGTTACGACACACAAGGGAATAAACAGTCTTGATGAAATTATAAGGAGATAAATTCATATCATGAACTATCTGTTGATAATTAAATTCATAGGCGCGATGTTTCAGTTTGAAGGACTGTTTATGTTGATCCCTTTTACGGTCGGACTTATATATCATGAAACTCAGGCAAAGTATCTGCTTTTAATGGCTGCCGTGGCATTTGTTATCGGCTCGCTTTTAAGGTTGATACAGCCGAAGTCGAAGAAATTTCATTCCAAGGAAGGCTTTGTGGTAACCGCATTTTCATGGATTGTCATGAGTGTTATGGGAGCTATGCCCTTCTGGATAAGTGGTGAGATAAACAGCTTTACAGATGCGGTTTTTGAAACGGCATCGGGATTTACGACAACAGGGGCGAGTATCCTGGTCGATCTTGAAGCAATGTGCAAATGTATGCTTTTCTGGAGAAGCTTCACTCACTGGATCGGAGGTATGGGAGTTCTGGTATTTATGCTCATTTTCCTCAAGTCCAGTGCGGATGAGATGAACCTGATGAGGGCAGAATCTCCGGGTCCTTCGGTCGATAAGCTGGTACCGAAGGTCAGAACAACCGCATTTATCCTTTATGCCATCTATACCGGAATAACGGCGATATCTATAATAGCTTTCATTGCAGCGGGCATGCCGGTATTTGACTCCTTCTGTATAGGTTTCGGTGCAGCAGGAACCGGAGGTTTTGGAGTAAAGGCTGACAGCTGCGCGAGCTATTCACCGCTTTGTCAGGTCCTTATAACAATATCAATGTTCCTCTTCGGAGTTAACTTTAAAATATATTTTCTGATTATTATCAAAAAATTTAAAGAAATATTAAAGTGTGAAGAAGTTTTATGGTATACTATAATCTATATAGTAGCTTCTACACTTGTGGCAGTAAATATTTTCACGGAAATCGGAGCGGTAGGAGAGTCTGTAAGGGCATCATGCTTTCAGGTTGCGTCAATAATGACGACCACAGGCTTTGCAACACATGATTTTAATCTGTGGTCTTCGCTTCCGAAGGCTATTCTTGTGCTGATCATGTTTACGGGAGCGTGTGCCGGAAGTACAGGTGGAGGAATTAAAGTATCGAGATGGATACTTTATCTGAAGCAGATCAAGAGAGAAGTGGCAAAGTATACTCATCCTCGTTCGGTCAAGAAGATTCGACTGGATGGCGAGGTAGTTGATGAGAATACGATAAGAAGTGCAAATGTATATCTTATGGCTTATGCTGCGGTCTTTATAGTTTCAATGCTCGTAATATGCATTGACGGATATGATCTGATAACCTGTTTTACATCAGTTGCCGCTACGCTTAATAACATAGGTCCCGGTCTGGAGGTGGTGGGCCCGATCGGAAACTATGCCGGATATTCCATTTTGTCAAAATGGGTATTTGTTTTTGATATGATCGCCGGAAGGCTTGAGCTATTCCCGGTACTCATAATGTTTGCTCCGCAGACGTGGAAGAGAAAATAATAAGTGTGAATTTTAACAAAATAAGTGTGTAAAAGGAGTGTGTAATGGCTGAAATGTCAGTAAGGGAAAAGATCACGTATGCAGCGCTTGATCTTTTTTCTCAAAAAGGTTTTGATGCAACGACTGTTGAAGAAATTGCAGATGCTGCCGGTATGAAAGGACCGAATTTATACAAATATTTCAAGGGCAAGGAAGATATTCTCAAGAATATCAGAACCATTGCAGATGAGCCATATAAGGGAATGCTCGGATATGATGATACAATGCCTATATGGATTCATAACGGTGATGAGCTGAAAGAATTTACATGGTATCATGTGAATTATACAATGAATAACGAGACTATCGTTAAGCTCAGAAAGCTATGCACGATCGAGCAGTTCCGAAATAATGAGCTGACACGTGAAATGACTGATCACCAGTATGAGCTGATATTAAACCTTTATGAGAAAGTATTTACCGATATGATCAAGAGAGGAACGATAGTAGATGGTAATCCGAAAATCCTTTCTTTGCAGTACACCGCACCTATAGCGCTTTTGATCCAGTTAAGTGACAGAGAACCAACAAGAAGACAGGAATCGATAGATATGATGAATGGACATATGGATTCCTTTATTGAAATGTATTTAAAGAAATAAGAATATTCTGATGTATCAAAATACAAGTAAGTCCCGACAGACTTTAGTCTGCCGGGACTATTTTATTGGCTTTATGGTTATATATGAAGAAACCGTGTTTCCAAATTATTTGATATATACTTCAGCCATTCCGCCTGCATACTTTGTATCCGTTTCCGAAAGCCTGATATAATATGTACCCGGCTTAAGTCCGGTAACTTCAGATCCGGTACATTTCTTCACATCACTGAAGTTAGTCTTTGTGGCATATTCCATTGCTGAAGTTACACCTGTGATCTTGCCGTCGTTTGCACCCTTTGCTGAGCAGTTTACTGAAGAAATTCCCTTAGGAACGGCAGGTCCGTAGCCCTTCTTTATAGCTTCGGTTGAAGCACTGATGGAGCCCGGGAAATTACCGTTTTTATCAGTAATAACACAGGTCAGGATATGACCGATGTCCTCTGCTTTTGCAATATAGCTTGTATATACAGCACCTTTAATAGGTTCACCATCTCTCATCCACTGATAAGAAAAGTTTGATGCATTGCAATCGGTAACCTTCACGTTTAATCCGAATTCATATCTCTGATCGCCGTTTATTGTAACATTTCCGTAGATCTTTTGTCTGATAACAACAGGATCAGTAGTTACAGAGCCGGAATTATTTGAAACTTTACATCTGTAATAGATGATCGGTCGGTTAACCTTTCCGACAAGCTGGATTGTAGAAGAAGTGCAGCCTGTAGACTGGCTGTTAGTATAGGACTGTCCATCCTCGCACCATTCCCACTGATATTTGAGATTATCGCCTGAGGCATTAACCTTGATCGTATAATTCTCTCCGATTGAAACGCTTCCTTCAAGACTGTCGCTAAGGGATAACTTAACAGAATCAATCTTAGGAGCGTTTTCTGATGACTCTTTGTTTTCATTTGCATCGGCAAGTCTGATAACAACTGGATCAGTAGTTACAGAGCCGGAATTATTTGAAACTTTACATCTGTAATAGATGA
>CAMJHQ010000031.1 GCA_946405625.1 uncultured Lachnospiraceae bacterium
AGAGGGGTTAATATGAGAAGGGTAATATGGATTGTTCTTGACAGTGTGGGTATGGGGGAAGCTCCCGATGCCGCAGCATTTGATGACATAGGTTGTAATACTATAGGACATATTTTGGATAAATATCCGGATCTTGAAATACCTAATCTCAGGAGTATCGGATACGGTAATATCGATGGAATGCAGGGTGTAAAGCCGGTGGATAAACCGTTAGGTGCATATGGAAGAATGCAGGAAATGTCGGCCGGTAAAGATACGACGATAGGACATTGGGAGATGGTAGGTATATATACACCCGAGAGATTCCCGACTTATCCTGACGGATTCCCTAAAGAAATCATAGATGAATTCATTGAGAAGACCGGTGTTCCGGGAGTTCTTTATAATGGAGTAGCTTCGGGAACCGCGATAATTAATGAACTCGGCGATGAGATGAAGGCTACCGGAAAGCCTATAGTTTATACATCTGCCGACAGTGTATTTCAGATTGCTTGTGATGAAAGCGTATATCCACCTGAGAAGCTTTATGAAATGTGTAAAGCGGCCAGAGAGATTTTGACCGGAAAGCATAATGTAGCCAGAGTTATCGCCAGGCCGTACATTTGGGAAAATGATAAATATGTAAGGACCGCTAATCGCCGTGACTTTTCGAGAAAACCGGATGAGAATAATCTTCTTTCTATCCTGAAGAATGCGGGAAAAACTGTATATGCCGTAGGAAAAATAGAAGATATCTTTGCAGGTGTGGGAATTACGGAAGCAGTTCATACCAGGGACAACGAAGACGGAATGGATAAGACTGTTGAAGCTCTTGATATTGTAAAGGACGGCCTCATATTTACGAATCTGGTGGAATTTGATTCTACCTGGGGACATAGAAGAGATGTGGATGGTTATGCAAAGGGACTGGAATGCTTCGATAAAAGACTTGGCGAATTGATGAGCAGGATCGGAAAATATAAAGATGAAGAGTCGGATGACATCATCATTATAACAGCAGATCATGGCTGTGATCCTACATTTAAGGGAACAGATCATACGAGAGAATATGTTCCGCTTCTGGTTTACGGAAATAGTATCAAACCGGATACTAATCTCGGAACAACCCGTACTTTTGCGGACAGCGGAGAGATTGCAGGTGAATTCCTGGGAATTACCGATACGCTTGAATATGCTCAGTCCGGAATATTGAAGAGTTGTTCCAAATAAGTAACAGACAGTAAAAGGAAGTATAAAATGAATCATAATTTTGAAGGTGAAGATAAAAATCTGATGTGGGAAGAAGTCAGTACCGAACATATAGTTCAGGATGAATGGATAGATTTCAGGAAGACTTCATTCAGATTTCCGGATGGGAAAATATTCGAGCCGTATTATACATATAGCAGAAGGGATTATGTAGTTATAGTAGCCTCTGATGAAGAAGGAAAATATCTATGCGTGAGACAGTTCAGGCAGGGAATCCGGGAGGTTACTACAGAATTCGTGGCAGGCGGAATAGAACGAAAAGACGGAATGCAGTTTGGGGATAAAGGCGGTCATGCTTTCGATGATTCACTCGAAGCTGCACTTGAAGCTGCGAAAAGAGAACTGCTTGAAGAAACGGGATATGAATCGGATGATTGGAAGCATCTGATGACCATACCTTCAAATGCTACGATGGCTGACAATATGGCATACATTTATGTGGCAAAAAATTGTCGGAAGAAGTCGGAACAATCACTTGATGAGATGGAATTTCTGAATGTGAAAAGGCTCACAGCAGCCGAGATTGAACAGATGATTTCGGACGGAGAGTTTAAACAGGCAATGCATGTTATGGCATGGCTGCTGGCGTTGAGACAATAAATGTTCCGCCGGAGATATAACTTATCTCGAAAAGCGTATGACCATCTTTCTTTGGCAGAAGTTATGACACAAAATATAAAGGATAAGTGCAGAGTATAATGAAAAAGATATATTTTACCAGACATGGCGAAACATTCTGGAATGTAGAAAATAAGATATGCGGTGCGACTGATATCGGTCTTACGGATCGAGGCCATGAACAGGCGGTCGAACTTGGAAAGCATATAAAGGATTTGATCGATGCGAAGAAAATCCATATTGATGAGATCGTTGCTTCACCGCTTTCAAGGGCATATGATACGGCACAGCATATAGCTGATGTGACGGGAATTCCCATCAGAGCTGATGAACGTTTGAGAGAACAGAATTTTGGTAAATATGAGGGTACACCGCGTAACGGTGAAGTATTTAAGCTGGATAAAAGGAATTTTGTAAATTCTTATGAAGGCGGCGAATCTATGCTGCGATTGGCTCAAAGAATATATAATCTGCTGGATGAACTGGCACAGGATGATAAGATATATCTTCTTGTTGCACATAATGGAATAGTGAGATGTGTGAATTCATATTTCAATGATATGACGAATGAAGACTATGGCAATTTCGGAATCAAGAATTGTGAGCTTGTCGAATATGAATTGTAACAGCATGCGTTCATGAGTATGCAGCGAAGCGGAATTCGAATGTCCGCTTTACATTCATGTTCCGGTACAGGGATGCTGAAATTCCGAAGAATTGTTCATGGTATTTTTTGAGAACGGATATTGAATTATTTGAGAAACGGATATTGAAATATTTGTGAAATGATTGACATGGATATGGTTTTGCGATATATTCCGTAATTGTTGAGACGAGCACGGGTCTCTATGTAACTATTAACCCCGGGACAAAAGGAGGACAAAATGCGAACACTTAAAATTAATAACAGAATAATAACAGCAGAGGCAGCAGTTGTCCTTGGTGTGTCATTGGAATAGTTTAGGGACTTTTTAATTTCATATTTTAGGATAACAGCACCTCTTTTGGTGCAGCATAAAAGCTGCGTCAAAGGAGGTTTTTTGCGTGTAATTGAGCCAAGGTCTCATATGCGGAGCATATGTATGATAAATACATATGTTCGCATGCTTGCATGCCAGAACATTATGTATTTATTCATACATATCTGCCTTTGGCAGATATGAGACTTTGGCGAGATCGCGACATGAGCATGAAGCGAAGCGAAATGCGAATGCTCGATTTATACATATGTTCGCATGCTCGATCTGCGATCTGCACATAGAATATAGGAGATTCAAAAATGAAAGATAGATCAGAACCATGCATTTATTACGTTTGTAAAGATGCAGATTGTAAAAAAGGATATGTAAAAGTTGATTTGAAAAAGTGCAAGAATTGTCCGAAATATCAGCCTCGGAAATCTGCGAAGAAGCAGGAATCCGTCAGAGCAAAAAGACAGAAGGATAAGGACAGGCACGATAAATGGAATTAGAAATGAGGGATTTATATGATTACTATATACGGAAAATATACAAATGCTATCGTTTACACGGTAGAAAATGAGCTTTATGCTCTTGAGGAACATGCTCGTAAACAGCTTCAGATGATATGCAATCATCCAAGCTCGGAGGGCAGTATGATAAGGGTAATGCCGGATGTTCATCCGGGAAAAGTCGGAACAATCGGCCTTACAATGACAGTCGGAGATTCGATTCTGCCAAGTCTTGTCGGAGTTGATATAGGCTGCGGAATGACTATGGCTCGGATTAAGACAAAGGGACTTCAGTTTCAGCAGCTTGACACTGTTATCAGAGAAAATGTACCGGTTGGACCGAGAATCAGAGCAAAACAGCATAAGTTTGCCGACAGGATCGATCTGTCACAGCTGAGATGTGCGAAAGGAATAAATGCCGTAAAAGCAAGCAGGAGTATAGGTACACTTGGCGGAGGAAATCATTTCATTGAGGTTGATAAGGATGAAGAGGGAAATGTATATCTCGTTATTCATTCGGGCAGCAGGCATCTTGGAATGGAGGTTGCGGATTATTATCTGAGAACAGGTCAGAAGGAAATGCAGATGAAGAAGGAGGGATATGCTTCTTACGAGATGACATGCCTGTCAGGGCAGCTTATGGAGGATTATCTTCATGATCTTCTCGTTATTCAGGAATTTGCAAGGCTCAATCGGGATGCAATCGTAGATTCAATAGTTAACGGAATGAAGTGGAAGATTGAAGAAAGTTTTACATGTATTCATAATTATGTGGATTTTTCAGATGTAAAGCCGGGTCAGGATGACGGAGCAAGGCCTATCCTCAGGAAGGGAGCGATCAGTGCTAAGAAAGGTGAGAATGTGATCATCCCGATCAACATGAGAGACGGAATAATCCTTGGAACAGGTCTTGGAAATCCGGACTGGAACTGTTCGGCGCCGCACGGAGCCGGAAGAATCTATAAGCGTTCAGAGGTTGCCGAACATCATACAGTATCTGACTTTAAGAAAGCAATGGATGGAATATACTCAATATGCATAAACAAGGATACGCTGGATGAGAGCCCATTTGCTTACAGAGGAGTGGATGATATAGCTGAAGTTATCATAGATACGGTAAAAATCGATAAGATAATTAAGCCTGTTTACAATTATAAAGCCGGCGGAGTGAATTGAGAGAATATATTTATGATATCAGAGTGAGATTGCTGAAAATTTTATATCAATATTCTGCAATAAACATAAAGATTCTTGACTAAGATTAAATTTCACACAAAAAACAGTCGCCAAATACCCTGCTGATTTGGTATAATATAAAAGCAGTTGAGTATTAGTTTTTATGCGGTTTAGAATATTGCAGCGAAAATATTCAGAAGGGTGGTAGGATGGTAGATATTGAAAGGTATAACTCTTTTCTGGAACGCCTTGTGCGAATTACCCATGAAGAGCCCTATAATCGAAATAGCTATTTAGAACTCATTACTGAAATGTGTAAAGAATATAGACTTGCTAAGGGAGTTACACGTTTTTATCAGACGCCTATGATGGAAACAAGGGGATTAGGCGACAGTTTTTGTGATTTTGATAATGGCAAAGCAGAGAAAATTCTGCTTAATATCCGAATTGAAACTCAGACCAAGGCAATCATTGTAGGCACGGTTTATGGTGAGGCTGAGGAAGAAGAGCGTACAGAGGAAGAGTTGGTACAGCTTGATACCCTGTACAGAATTATTCTGGGATTTGTGAGTCGAAGAAGGCTTTTGAACAAGCTGGAAGAGTTTGGTTTCTATGATCTTGACGGATATAGAAATTTCCGATCTTTTGCACGTTTTCTGGATATCGCGAATTCTGAGAACAGATTGGGTGGGATGATCACATTTCACTTTGATCTTCGCAATTTCACAATGGTTAATCGTGAGATAGGAAGAGCAAACGGAGATACAGTTCTTCGCAGATATTATGATATGTTACAAGAAGCCATGGGCAGTAATGGAATTATATCACGTCTTGGCGGAGATAAGTTTGTCGGTGCATTTGACAGAGAAGTCAAGAGAAGAGTGTATGAGATTTTTTCCGGAGCACCGGTAGCATATGATGATGCGGGCGAAAAGAAGATTAATGTAGCTGCAGCGGTGGGTGTATATATGCTTCCGAATCCTTTCATGATGAAGTCATACGGCGATATCATGGATAAGATCATGATTGCCGGCGAATCTGCCAAAAGGCAGGCATCATCAGTTCCGGTAATCTATGATGACAAGATGAAGATGGCGAAGGCCCATGTGAAGCAGGTTCAGAATGAATTCAGAGCTGCACTTGAAAATGAGGAATTTGCTGTATATTATCAGCCGAAGGTTGATATAGAGACAGGTAAACTTGTGGGCGCTGAAGCACTTTGCAGATGGATCAAGGAGCGTGAGATTGTTCCGCCGATGGATTTTATTCCTATTCTTGAAATGAATACGGACATCTGTGATCTGGATTTTTATATGCTTGACCATGTTTGTGCTGATATCAGAAGGTGGCTGGATCAAGGACGTGAAGCAGTTCGTGTTTCGGTTAATTTCTCCAGAAAGCATCTGGTTGATATAGATCTTCTCGATAAGATCATCCGTGTTGTCGATAAGCATAAGGTACCTCATGAATATATTGAGATTGAGCTTACCGAGACGACGACAGATGTTCTCTTCCGTGATCTGAAGCGTGTTGTATGCGGACTTCAGGAACAGGGAATATGGACGGCAGTAGATGATTTCGGTATCGGATATTCATCACTCAATCTTATCAGAGATATTCCATGGAATGTGCTGAAGGTTGATAAGAGCTTTGTTCCGAAGAATAACGAAGATCAGGACAACATATCCAATAAAATGTTTAAGCATGTTATCATGCTTGCACATGATATCGGTCTTGAATGTGTTATCGAGGGCGTTGAAAGTATAGATCAGCTTGAAGTGCTGAGACAGAACAATTGTAATATTGCTCAGGGCTATTTCTTTGACAGACCTCTTCCACTGGAAGACTTCGAAGAGAGGATTGATCGGAAGATTTATCCGGGATATTAATTTAATAATGAATTATAAAACGGAGCGAGTGTATCGCTCCGTTTTTTGAATGAATGTCCACTTTACCGAATGTCTGCTTTACCGAATGTCCACTTTACTAAATGTCCGCTATAATATTTTTCGGTCAAGATACAACACGGCCGAATATTTTGAAGTCGCTGGATTCCTTGATCCGTATAGGTTTATAGTCGGGATTGAATGACAGAAGCTCGAGGGAATTTTTACCTTTATGAAGCTTCTTACAGTAGGCCTGACCGTCAAGATAGAAGATTCCGATATCTCCGTCAAGCAGCTCTGTGGTTCTGTATACCCACACAATCTGCCCGTCCATATATCTCGGCTCCATACTGTTTCCGTGAAGTCTAATACCGAAGCTTGCAGTATCGGGAACCTCGCTTCCGACGATGACCATCTCATGAGCTTCGCTGTCAAGAAATTCTCCGGTACCTGCGGATGCTGCGAGAAGAAAGAGAGGAAGTTCTCTTGTTCGTGCGGGAAGCTCTGTTACATTATCGCCTTGTACATCGTAAGTGTTGTACTGCCTTGTGAGTTCCAGAATTCTGATATAATCCAGAACTTTTTCCTTACCGGCTTCGTTAAGCGAGGCAAGCGGATTATCCGGATTCGGTTCGATGAACGCGGAATATATATCAGTTATTCCATACAGCTTACATAGAAAAAGAAACTGAGTCGGGTTCGGAGTCGATTTGTTCTTCTCCCACGCATAGATACTCTTGTTCTGTATCGGGTAGCCTGCCCTGGTAAGCTCGGCAGCAACATCAATCTGTGTATAGCCGGCCGCCTTCCTGAAGGCAGCTAAGGTTTCGCCTATATTTTTCATAATTTACTCCCAATAAAATATTTTCATGGACTATTTGACATTATCAGATATTTATTTGATCAAACTGTTTTGATACCAATATCATAATATGACTATATAGTATTATATATCTTAATGCAAGAAAAATCCACATATAATCATAAAAAGTTTGAAAAAATGACTTGAAATCTATAAAAAATAGATTTATACTGTGAATACCATACGGAACAATATATAGATATCGAATTAATATCGATAAGATATTGGCAGTATATATAGATTTTTTGTTGAGGAGACGGAGATGATAATATGTTTGAAGAGAGTCCATATAAGATTTATGTTGATGTGAATGTTGAATTTACCAAGGACGGAAGCTTGATTCCGAGGGTTATTCATTGGAGCGACGACAAGACTTATGAGATACAGAAGATAACCGATATAAGACGTGCGGCAAGCCTGATAGCAGGAGCAACCGGAATAAGATATACCATTTATGTCGACGGATATGAGAGTCATCTGTATTATGGCGACGATCATAGATGGTTTGTTGAACTAAAGAAAAGTAAGATTCCGGGATGATATCATAAAAATGTGAAAAATTTCAAAATTATACTACAGGTTTAATGACAAATCCTTTTCTATGTGTTATTATCAACGAGGTTGTTGAAAAAAAGGGCAAGCTATGCCCGGAAAGGAAGAAAACTATGTTCACGTCAAGATATATTAATAGCTTTAATAACAGAATTAAGACAGCGCTTCCGTGCACGACGGATAAGGGCCATGGTTTGGCGTGCGCATATAAGATAAGCAGATTTAGATGTATTGGCTGGCGGGATTTACCGTAAACAGCAGGCTTTTGTAGGAATACATTTTGAATTATCGGACCGCTTATCTTTATGCGAAGATAAGCGGTCTTTTATGTTTTTGAGGAATAATATGTTAAAGATCAGAGAACAAGTAAATGCATCTTTCTGCTATATAGCTGTAGCTGAGGATGCAAATAGCAAAACGGTATATAATTTTGGGGCTTCAGAGTAGTATCAGGTGATCTCCTCTTTGAAGCCGGAACAGGAGGAAACGATGGATATGATACCGATGATAGACACCGTAGGTACAGGTAGAAATATCATAATCCTACGTAAGAGAGCAGGTCTCACAGTAGCGGATCTGCAAGACATTTTCGGATTTACCACTCCACAGGCTATTTACAAGTGGCAGCGTGGTGCGGCACTTCCGACCATCGATAATCTGGTAGTTCTTGCTGCAGCATTTGGAGTGACAATGGATGATATAATAGTGATCGACCATGGAAATGCAGCTTGCATGACAGCTTAAGTCGAGGGTATAATTATTCCGTGATATGCACGGATATTACTTAAAAATATTGTGTTTCAATATGAATAAGATGATTCATATGAAGCAGATAAACAAAATTCGTCATTTAATCGGCAGCTAGTCAGATTTACTTCATTTTAGGGTGGCGGTTGCGGGTTCGAGTCCCGTCGGCTGTTTCGGCAGCCGTAGCTCAATTGGTAGAGCACCAAGCGAATCTGATAATATCGCCGAAGAAAATGATAGCTAGTCGGATTTACTTCATGTAGACTGTTAATCTAATAAAAATCCGACGATACCATCAATTATGTACATGCAGCTTCGGCGGCATGTACATTTTTAACAGAGTGCCGACGGTTTCCGGCGGCAAAATGAGGATAAGATGATGAAGAAAATATATATTGATTACTTATTTGAAAAGCATTTAATGGTTTCGGAAGGTGAAGAGAGCAAGAATCCTCTGGAGACTCTCTTTGCGCTTGCGAACCTGTTCAATATCAGAATAGTTAAAGGCGACAAGCTGGTCCGCGACTATATGATAAGAATTGCGGCAGATCAGCTCGGAGAGAATGTTCCGGAGCCTTTTTACAGGGGATTTCCGCAGTCGGTAAGACAGCTTACATCCGATCAGCTGCTGTTTGATCAGATGATCCATTATATAACAACATACGGACTCGGAAACTTCTCGGAAGCCGGACATTCACTTTTTGAAGAGCAGTTCGAAAGAACAGCATTTAAGGAAGGCGCTGACATCAAGGAGTTTACCATTGTTACAAAAGAGGAAGCAGAGGCAATTCTCAGTGAGTCGGTAAATAACCTTCTGGCGGGTACAAGACCTCTCAGCGATGAGCAGTATGAACTGGTAAAAACATATATCATAGATTACGGATTTAATGCAGAGTATATAGCATCGAAGAACACATGCGTACGTCTGCTTATGGATACACATATTCTCGCAATCGCGGATTATATGGTTCTTTCGGACGTTATCCGACTGGTTGATGAGATCAATTACAGGGAATATGCAAATACAAATCTGAAGAAGCTCAATCTGAAGAATCAGACAAGAAAGTTTATAACTCAGGTTATTAATAGAATGTTTGAGACAGGCAGAGTTGATATAAGAAACTGCTTCGAGAAGAAGAAGCTCTGGAACGGACTGTTACATCATATACATTATAAGGCAGTTTCGGAGGAGGCGCAGAAGTTTGTCGATGCCATGAGAGGCAAAGTGAATGATTCTGTATATTCAGAGTTTGAGAGACATATGACAGCTAAGAACATCAGGGCAGCGATTGATACGCTCAAGTCCGGTAAGGGTTCTGCAGCTGTGATCAGAAAGCTCAATTATATGATAAGCAGATGCGGATCGCTTGAGGATTTGCAGTATATCTGCAGCAACATTGATACAAAGAATGTTATCGTACTCATCCAGCTGCTTGTTGAATATTCTATGAGGAACGGCGGAAGTGCACCGAGAAGGTTCGCTTTCACAAAGTACAACATGCTGAAGGTTCATAATGAGACACTTGAAGAGCAGAAGAAGAGAAAGTCGATGATCTCTGAGGGACAGGCAGCAATGCTTGCTGATTATATCTCGGAGAATCTGAAGAAGGTACTGAAGGGGCGCCTTGGACGGGTTTATATAGATCCGGCCATGAAGAATTATGCACTTCCGATCCAGGAGAATACTTCTCAGGGAGGTTTCGGCGTTCTTACAAGAGGCTCAAGAGTGAAGCTGCCTGAGACAAAGAAGCTTCGTGCTTTCACCTACTGGGAGAAGGTTAACGATATCGATCTTTCTGCTTTCGGAATCAACGATAAGGGCGAGAGAAGGGAGTTCTCATGGAGAACGATGGCAGGTAATCAGTCACAGGCAATCACTTATTCAGGTGATGAGACCAGCGGATATAACGGAGGCTCTGAATATTTCGACATAGATATGGATGAGTTCAGAAGAATGTATCCGGACCTGCAGTATATAATCTTATGCGATAATGTATATTCAGGAACCAGTTTTGCTAATTGTATATGCAAGGCAGGATATATGACCAGGGATCTGAATGACTCGGGTGAGGTATATGAGCCTAAGACGGTAAAGACCTCTTTTGTTATCGACTGCAACAGTACATTTGCATATCTTTACGGAATAGATCTCCGAACAAATGAGCTCATCTGGCTTAACATGGCACGTAACAGCAATGCAGCAGTTGCGGGTACAACAGACATGAGCTTCCTGACAGACTATTTCCATGTGACTGATATCATAAATGTTTATACATTCTTTGAAATGATGGCAACTGAGCTTGTTACGGACATATCCGAAGCCGAGGTTGTTGTTACGGATAAGGCTGTTGAATGTGGCGAGAACGTACAGGTTATAAGAGAATATGATACTGATAAGATGATTGCGATCATGAATAAATAGTAATGCCTATGGGGGCCGGGAGATTTTTGAATTTCGGCTCCCTATTTTTCATGCTTAATTGCTTAATTAATCGCATTGTTTTATAATATATAGAATGGACACAGAGAAGAAAAAAACGAAAAAAAAGAAAATAATTAAGGCACTGATCATTCTGGTCATATTGAGCTTAGCAGGGCTTGCCGCAGCACTGCTTATCAATCTTTATGTGAAGGGATCGACAAAGAAAAGGCTTCTGGATGCGGGAACGGCGGCTCGTCTGGATGGAATTGACTGCATACTGGTTTTGGGCTGCGAAGTAAAGCCTGACGGAAATCCAAGCTATATGCTGGAAGACAGGCTGAAGCAGGCATATGAAATATATCGGATCAGATATGAAGAGACGGGTATAAAAACGAAAATAATCGTTTCCGGAGATCACGGACAGACATTCTATGATGAGGTAAATGCGATGAAGGAGAGGCTGAAGGCGATGGGAGTGGACAGCTCCGATATTTTCATGGATCATGCCGGATTTTCAACCTACGACAGTATGTACAGAGCCTCTGAAATATTCGGAGTAAAGAAGATGGTCATAGTATCTCAAGAGTATCATCTTTACAGGGCTATATATATAGCAAGAACACTTGGAATAGATGCTTACGGCTCGGGCATGGGAGACCCATATGTGGGAAATGATTACAGAGCTGTGAGAGAGATTATAGCGCGTGACAAGGATTGGCTTAAATGCATTTTTAAGCCGAAGGCCTCGATCATGGGAGACAAGATCGATATACACGGAGACGGAGATGTGACAAATGACTGAAGATGTCCGGCAGATACTCAGCAGACGATTGCCGGGTGATTGACGGAAGGGTTCACATTTCGCGGATATATAAATAGATTAATAAGCTGCCAAGTAGAAGCGGCTTTGGAGGAAACAGTAGATGGAAGGGAATTCTCTGAATTTACTGACAAGGATATATAACTCAACCAAGATAATGGATTTCGGCGCGCTGTTCAGTGACTGCACGCCGCAGTTTGTGACGCCTGCAGAACCTGCTGTGGGTGATAATGTGACCATCAAATTCCGTACGGCACGAAATAATATTGATGTGGTTTATTTTGTGTCCGGCGATGAGAAGACCAGAATGACTCATACCGAGTGCGATAAGATATTCGATTACTATTCGGTTGAGATAAAGAAAGCAACTGAAAGAATCAGTTATCATTTTGAAGTTCACTGCGGAAGACTGGTTGTATGTTACAACAGAGCAGGCTGCTGCAAGGAACCGAATATGGATTTTGAATTTGTCCTTGTGCCGGGATTCAAAACTCCGGATTGGGCAAAGGGAGCGGTATTCTATCAGATATATGTCGACCGATTCTGCAATGGCGATAAGACTAATGATGTTGAGACGGATGAGTACAGCTATCTCGGACAGCATGTAAGAAGGATTACAGATTGGAATAAGCTTCCGGACAGCATGGATGTCGGAAATTTCTACGGAGGAGATCTGCAGGGTGTTCTGGATAAGCTGGATTATCTGAAGAGCCTCGGAATAGATGTAATATATTTCAATCCTATTTTTGTTTCACCTTCAAATCATAAGTATGATATTCAGGATTATGATTATATCGATCCGCATTACGGAAAGATCGTGAACGATGAAGGCGAACTGCTTCCGTGGGATACGAACGATAACACGAGAGCAAGCAAATATATAAACAGAGTTACCAATCCCGAGAATCTTGAAGCATCGAACAAGTTCTTTATCCATCTTGTGGAGGAAGCACATAAGCGCGGCATCAGAATCGTGCTTGACGGAGTATTCAATCATTGCGGTTCCTTCAACAAATGGCTGGACAGGGAAAGAATATACGATCAGAACCCCGAATATGAGAAGGGTGCATATATATCGGGTGACAGCCCATACAGAAGCTTCTTCAAATTCAGTGATGACTATGCATGGCCGAACAACGGCAGCTATAATGGCTGGTGGGGACATGATACACTTCCGAAGCTGAACTATGAGGAATCCGAAAAACTCCATGATTATATAATGGAGATAGGAAAGAAATGGGTTTCGCCTCCTTATAATGTTGATGGCTGGAGACTTGATGTTGCTGCCGATCTCGGATATTCGGAGGAATATAACCACAGATTCTGGCGAGACTTCAGGCAGGCTGTTAAGTCAGCGAATCCTGATGCCATAATACTTGCGGAGCATTATGGAAATCCGAGAGCCTGGCTTCAGGGAGATGAATGGGATACCATAATGAATTACGGCGCTTTCATGGAGCCGATCACCTGGTTCCTTACAGGAGTAGAGAAGCATAGTGACGAGTTCAGAGGGGATTTCTTCGGAAATGCCGATGTGTTCCAGGGATCCATGAGAAGTTATATGTCATGTATGACGCACAACTCGCTCTATGTTGCAATGAACGAACTTTCGAATCATGATCATTCGAGATTCCTGACTAGAACAAATCACAGAGTTGGACGAATCAATACACTTGGTCCTTTTGCGGCAAATGAAAATATAAACAAGGGAATCTTCCGCGAAGCGGTTGTATTCCAGATGACCTGGCCGGGAGCGCCGACAATCTATTATGGTGATGAAGTAGGCGTGTGCGGCTGGACCGATCCGGATTCAAGAAGAACATATCCTTGGGGAAATGAGGATATAGAGCTTCTCAAGTTCCATAAGAAGATGATCCAGATACATAAGAAATATCAGTCTCTTATTTCAGGAAGCCTTAAGTTTCTTCATGCTGATTATAAATGTATCGCATATGGACGATTTACCTTCGAGGAGGCTGTCGTTGTAGTGCTTAACAACGATTATGCCGATAAAGAGGTTAAGATAAATGTACGTCAGCTCGGTGTACGAAATAAAAGAAACATGAAGAGAGTGATACTTACCACAGAGGACGGATTTGTTCAGGATGATCAGACCTGTACTGTTATGGACAGTGTGTTAAGTATTACGCTCCCGAAGCTTTCGGCAGCGGTATATGTTTGTAAGCTGGTATAGAGTTACTATTCACAGTTTAGAAGAATTGCAGTCAGTTTGCTTACTTGTAAGCGTAACTGGCTGTGATTCTTCTAAAACTGAGTGTGGTATTTGGAGAATGCAATATGGAGTTTAAATTACACAGTGATTATCAGCCGACGGGCGATCAGCCTCAGGCTATAGAATATCTGGCAGAGGGCTTTAAGAACGGCAGAAAGAAGCAGACACTTCTCGGAGTTACCGGTTCGGGAAAGACCTTTACCATGGCAAATATCATACAGAAGATTCAGAAGCCGACACTTATCATATCTCATAACAAAACTCTTGCAGCCCAGCTTTACGGTGAGATGAAGGCTTTCTTCCCCGAAAATGCAGTTGAATATTTTGTGTCATATTATGATTATTATCAGCCGGAGGCATATGTACCTTCAACTGATACATATATAGCGAAGGATTCATCTATAAATGATGAGATCGATAAACTCAGACACAGTGCTACATCCGCTCTCATTGAGAGAAAGGATGTTATTGTTGTGTCTTCGGTATCATGCATTTACGGAATAGGAAATCCGGAGGATTATAAGGGCATGATGCTCGGCCTCCGACCCGGAATGACTCTTGACAGAGATGATCTTATAAGACGGCTCGTGGATATGCAGTATACAAGAAATGAAATGGATTTCAAGAGAAGTACATTTCGTGTTAAGGGTGATGTGGTCGATATAATTCCCGCGAACAAAGCAGATGAAGCGGTAAGAGTTGAGTTTTTCGGAGATGAGATAGACAGGCTCTCGGAATTTGATCCTCTTACGGGTGAAATAAAGAGAGATGTAAATTTCTTCAGTATCTTTCCTGCATCCTACTATGTTCTTGCACCGGAGAAAATGAATAAGGCGCTTGAAGAAATCGAAGAAGAAATGGTTGAGAGAGTTGCATATTTCAAGTCTCATGATAAGCTTCTCGAAGCACAGCGTATTCAGGAACGTACAGAATATGATATAGAGATGCTCCGTGAGACGGGATTCTGCTCGGGAATAGAAAATTATACAAGAATTCTGGCCGGTGGGAAACCGGGAGATCCGCCGGATACATTGATAGATTTCTTCGGAGATGATTTCCTTATTATCGTGGACGAGTCACATATGACTCTGCCACAGATAAGGGGAATGTTCGGCGGCAACAAAGCACGTAAGGAAACGCTGATCAACTTCGGATTCAGACTTCCTTCGGCGATGGACAATCGTCCGCTTAACTTTGAAGAATTTGAAGAGAGAACAGATAAGATCCTTTTTGTATCAGCTACTCCTGCTGATTATGAGAAGGAACATGAAGAAGGCAGGACCGAGCAGGTTATAAGACCTACAGGGCTGCTTGATCCGGAAGTGGATGTCCGTCCTGTAACGGGACAGATAGAAGACCTGTTCAGTGAGATTCAGAAAGAAACTTCCAAGGGAAACAAGGTCCTTGTTACTACACTTACGAAGCGTATGGCTGAAGAGCTTACAGATTATCTGCGCGGACTTGATGTAAAGGTAAAGTATCTTCATTCGGATATAGATACAATGGAACGTATGGAAATAGTACGTGACCTGAGACTCGGAGTATTTGATGTACTTGTCGGAATCAATCTTCTCCGAGAAGGACTTGATATTCCGGAGATTACGCTTGTTGCAATCCTTGATGCGGATAAGGAGGGCTTCCTTCGTTCGGAGACTTCGCTTGTTCAGACCATCGGACGTGCTGCAAGAAACGTGGACGGCCATGTTATCATGTATGCCGATACCATTACGGATTCGATGCGTGCGGCACTTGATGAAACAAACAGGCGTCGGGAGATTCAGCAGAAATATAATGACGAACACGGCATTACGCCGCAGACTATAAAGAAGGCAGTACGCGAGCTCATTTCAACGAGTATAGAAGAAGAGAAAAATAAGGCTTCATCTCGTGACAGAATAGGTAAGGATCCTGATCTGATGAACAAGAAGGAGCTCGGTAAGGAAATCGACAGATTGACAAAGAAGATGAATCAGGCCGCAACAGAGCTTAACTTCGAGCTTGCCGCTCTTCTCAGGGATGAACTGTTCGAACTGAAAGTAAAGCTGAGAGATTATGATAAATAAAAGGATAGTATAAGATGTCAGAACTAAAGTACATTACAATCCAGGGTGCGCGTGAGCATAACCTGAAAAATATTAATCTGAAATTGCCAAGGAACAAGTTTCTTGTATTTACAGGACTTTCGGGTTCGGGTAAATCATCACTTGCCTTTGACACCATATATGCCGAAGGACAGAGACGATATATAGAGTCACTCTCATCATATGCGAGAATGTTCCTCGGACAGGCGGATAAGCCGGATGTAGATAAAATAGAAGGATTGTCACCGGCTATTTCGATAGATCAGAAATCAACAAACAGAAATCCGAGATCTACAGTCGGAACTGTAACGGAAATATATGATTATCTGAGACTTCTTTTTGCTCGTATAGGAATCCCGCATTGTCCTAACTGCGGTAAGCCTATCGAGAGACAGACAGTAGATCAGATAGTTGACTCTGTGCTTGAGCTTCCGGAGAAGACGAAATTCCAGATACTTGCACCTGTTGTGAAGGGCAAGAAAGGACATCATGAAAAACTCCTTGAAAGAGCAAAGAAGAGCGGTTTCGTCAGAGTTATAGTAGACGGAGCGATGTATACTCTGGATGAAGAGATAGCTCTTGATAAGAATATTAAGCATAACATAGATATAGTTGTGGACAGGCTTGTGATAAAGGAAGGCATCGAATCACGACTTGCAGAGTCAATCGAGACTGCGCTCCATCAGGCTGAAGGTACGGTAAAGATTGAAGTGATAGACGGAGAGACAAAGACCTATTCCGACAGTTTCTCATGTCCGGACTGCGATATATCGATAGATGAGATAGAACCGCGAAGCTTCTCCTTCAATAATCCTTTCGGTGCATGCCCTGTATGTATGGGAATCGGATACAGGCAGGAACTCGATGTAGATCTGATGATCCCGGATAAGAGCCGTTCGCTGAACGAAGGTGCGATCGCGGTTATGGGATGGATGAACAGCGGAGATTCAAAGAGCTTCGGACATGCACTCCTTCAGGCACTTGCTGATGAGTACGGATTTTCACTGGATACGCCGTTCAAAGATCTTCCGGAAAAAGCGAAGGATGTTATCATTAACGGAACAGGTGGAAGAAGCATTACCATTCATTATCAGAGCACACGTTCGAGAAGAAATGTATTCAGACATCCTTTCGAAGGTCTGGTTTCAAATGTACAGGAACGTTATAAATATTCAGGCTCTGAAGATATGAAGAGTGAGTATGAGTCATATATGACCCAGACACCGTGCGAAGCCTGCGGCGGTAGGAGGCTTAAGCCTTCATCGCTCGCGGTAACCGTCGGAGATAAAAACATTTTCGATGTAACGGAAATGCCGATAGATGAAATGTCTGAGTTTGTTAACGGACTTGAGCTTACGGAAAGACAGCAGATGATCGGCCGCGATATTCTGAAGGAGATCAGAGCAAGACTCAGCTTCATGGTGGATGTCGGACTTAATTATCTGACACTCAGCCGTGCAACCGCGTCACTTTCGGGAGGAGAGGCACAGCGTATCAGGCTTGCTACCCAGATAGGTTCGGGACTTGTCGGTGTTACATACATTTTGGATGAGCCATCGATCGGACTTCATCAGAGAGATAATGATAAGCTTATTGCTTCACTTAAGCGACTCCAGAGTCTCGGAAATACGCTTATAGTTGTTGAACATGATGAGGATACAATGCTTGCGGCTGATGAAATAATAGATATCGGACCGGGTGCGGGAAGACAGGGCGGAGAGGTTGTCGCCCAGGGAACCGCAAAGGAACTTATGAAGGTTGAACGCTCAATCACCGGACAATATCTGGCACATAAGCTGATCATTCCTGTTCCGGATAAGAGAAGAAAACCGACCGGATGGATAAAGATCAAAGGCGCAAGAGAAAACAATCTGAAGAATATAGATGTTGAAATACCGCGTGGAGTATTTACGGTTGTTACGGGAGTTTCAGGTTCGGGAAAGAGTTCTCTTATAAATGAAATTCTGAAGAAGAGACTGCTGAGAGATCTGAACCGTGCGCGTATCAAACCGGGTAAGCATGATGATATTGAGAATTATCGTGATCTTGATAAGGTAATCGATATAGATCAGTCGCCTATAGGACGTTCACCGAGATCCAATCCCGCAACATATACGGGAGTATTCGATCCGATAAGAACTCTCTTTGCAGAGACGAAAGATGCAAAGACAATGGGTTATACAAAGGGAAGATTTTCCTTTAATGTTTCGGGCGGAAGATGTGAAGCCTGCAAGGGTGACGGAATAATAAAGATTGAAATGCATTTCCTGCCGGACATTTATGTTCCTTGTGAAGTGTGCGGCGGTAAGAGATATAACCGTGAGACTTTGGATGTCAGATACAAGGGAAAGAACATTTTTGAAGTGCTTGATATGACTGTTGAAGAAGCATGTGATTTCTTTGAAAGTGTTCCGACTATCAAGAGAAAGATAGAGACACTTCGTGATGTCGGACTTGGTTATATCAAGCTCGGACAGCCGTCGACGACTCTTTCGGGTGGTGAGGCGCAGCGTATCAAGCTGGCTACCGAGCTTTCGAGAAGAAGTACGGGAAATACGATCTATATTCTGGATGAGCCTACGACAGGACTGCATTTTGATGACGTAAAGAAGCTTCTGCAGATACTTCAGAGATTTGCAGATGGGGGAAATACAGTTATTGTCATCGAACATAACATGGACGTAATTAAGCAGGCGGATTATATAATCGATATGGGACCTGAAGGGGGAAATGGCGGAGGAACCGTGGTTACACAGGGAACTCCGGAAGAGGTTGCAAAGTGTAAAGCATCTTACACAGGAAAATATCTGAAGAGATATCTGAAATAAAGCTGAAGAGATGTGTACAGTGATAATGTTATTGGAAGGATGATTGTCGGAGGAGGATAAGTTGGTATACACGGTTACATTCAATCCATCCTTGGATTATATAGTCACTGTTGATGATTTCAAATTCGGAAAGACCAACAGGACAACTTCGGAGCTGATGCTGCCGGGAGGAAAGGGAGTAAATGTATCAATAGTTCTTTCAAATCTCGGCATTGAAAATACGGCAATCTATTATTCGGCGGGTTTTGTCGGGAATGAGATAACAAAGCGTATCAGTGAGATCGGGATAAATGCGGAGGAAATACGCATTTCGGAAGGCTGTTCAAGGATCAACCTTAAGCTGAAATCTGTTGAAGGAACAGAAATAAACGGTATGGGGCCGCACATTTCCGAAACGGATATAGAGAAACTTTATGATAAGCTCGACAGGATCGGAGAGGGAGATATTCTGGTGCTTGCGGGAAGTATCCCGTCGACTATGCCGGACTCCATATACAGTGACATAATGGAAAGGTTTGTCGGAAAAGGGGTAAAGATCGTAGTAGATTCGACGGGCGAGAGACTTACAAATGTGCTGAGATTCAAGCCGTTTCTCATTAAGCCGAACAATCATGAGCTGAGTGAGATTTTTGATGTTCCGCTTATGACTAAGGAGAGAATTATACCATATGCCAAGAAATTGGTGGAGCTTGGAGCGGAAAATGTAATCGTTTCCATGGCAGGCGATGGAGCTGTTTTCGTATCTTCAAAGGGTGATGTATATACAATGGAGGTGCCGGAGGGCACACTTGTTAACGGAGTCGGAGCGGGAGATTCGATGGTTGCGGGATTTCTGGCAGGTTATCTGGAGAAGGGAGATCTGCAGTATGCATTCAGAATGGGGATTTCAGCCGGATCGGCGAGTGCATATTCGGAAAATCTTGCAACACGTGAAGAAATATACAACTTACTGGAGAAGACAAAATAAAGAATAAAGACTTTCTGTATTAAGAGAGAAGGTAAATAAAGCCTTCCCCCTCGGGAGAAGGTGTCAGAGAAGCTGACGGATGAGGGGCAAAACAGATCAATAAGTGAAAAGGGGTGTTGCAGTTGAGACAGATGCTTACAGAAGAACGTAAGTCAGAGATACTTAATCTCGTGAATGAAAAAAAGAGTGTCACGGTAAGAGAACTGGTAGAAATATTTGGGGTTTCGGAGGCGACAGTAAGGAGAGATATAACTGCACTCGGCAAGGAGGGCAGACTGGTCAAGGTATTCGGAGGAGCGGTTGCACTCGAAGACCCTGCGACGCAGACAGAACTATCGGTGATAATGAGAGAATCCATTAACAGAGATGCAAAACTTGCAATAGCAAAGTATGCAGCATCGCTGATAATGCCGGGAGACTATGTATATATTGACTCGGGAACCACAACGGAATATATGATCGGGTTCATATCCGAGAAGAGAGCAACATATGTAACAAATGCATTTGCTCATGCAAGAGATCTTGTGAGAAAAGGAATGAAAGTGCTTCTGATAGGCGGAGAGCTGAAGGAAAATACGGAAGCGATAGTCGGAGCGGATGCTATACTTCATATACAGAAATATCATTTCTCTAAGGGATTTTTCGGAACAAACGGCATAGATCTGAAGCAGGGGTTTACTACTCCTGATGTCAGAGAAGCGTTGATCAAGAGGGTTGCAATACAGAATACAAAGGCAGGAGAAAGATATATACTTGCCGATCATGATAAATTCGGCGAGACAAGTGCGGTAACTTTCTCGGAATTTACCGGAACGGTAACTCTGACCGATAAATATCCGGGCGAGACCTACAGGAAGAAGATGGAAATTAAGGTTGTTTGAGACCGAAAATGTATTTATATTGAATCAGGTCTATTAACAAAAAATGTAACGATAAAGAATCAGGTTGTCTTATGAATATTTATCTGTATGAATTTGATAAAGATAAGATAATTGAAAATGAGAAGACTCTGTTCGAAAGGCTTCCGGAGTGTCGCCGAGCCAAGGCGGAGAAATACTCAAATCCCTCGGTCCGTGCTGTTTCGATAGCAGCGGGGCTTCTTCTTGTTCATGCAATTAAAGAGGAGACAGGTTTTACATCAGAAGATTATGAGATTGTGGCCGATGAGAACGGAAAGCCGAAGGTCAGGCTTCTGTCTCGCGAAAATGTGAAGACAGGAACGGGTATTGAAACTGTCGATGAGAGTACACCGGAGATTCATGTCAGTTTGTCGCATTCAGCGGATTATGCTGCGGCAATCGTGGCAGACAGTCCGGTCGGAATAGATATCGAGGAAAAAAACGACAGGAATTTCATGGTTACAAAGAGGATGTATTCCGAAGTTGAGAAGGACAGAGTTTTTAATTCTGCGAATCCCGATAAGGAGTTTCAGGTCATCTGGACGGAGAAGGAAGCTTATCTTAAATGTACCGGAGAGGGAATATCCGTACCGCTGAAAAGTTTCTACAAAGACAGCGAAAGCGGCGAAATACTTAGGCTTCCGAAGACTTCGGATTCTAATGAAGAAGGAGATAAATACCTTCAGACAGGGCTGTTTATATCATCTGTAATGACTGATAACCCAGATTACAGTATATCAGTTTGCAAAGATGAAAAGTTAGCTCTTGACATTCAGAGGGTAAGTGAATTATAATAGTCAAGCTGTGGAACATACCACATTATAAATATGCGTGCTTAGCTCAGCTGGATAGAGCGTCTGGCTACGGACCAGAAGGTCGGGGGTTCGAATCCTCTAGCACGCAAATAATCTTTGGGGAATTCTCGAGAGGGAATTCCTTTTTTTGTTTTTAACGAAAAACATACAATTACTTAAAGGGGGTTAAAAAATGGAAATGACTGGTGAAAAGAAAAAGAACAGATTTAAGGAAGGGCTTACATTTCTTATATATGCTCTTGAGGTTTTCGGAATCATCGGATTGGAACTGCTGATCAGTGTGATCGAAAAGAAGATATATAGCATAGACATGAAGAACTATAATGCATTGCAGAATATATTACACTGGATCATCACATGCGCAGTATGGGGTACAGGAGCAATTCTGGTTATGAAGGGCTGCAGGAAGAATACAGGTGTTGATCTTTTTGATGATATAAAGAACAGGAAGTTTATCGCAAAGGATATGAAGTTATGGCAGTGGATTTCAATTGCTGTCGGTGTTGTTATCAGCCTTGTATCTACATGGATCGACTGGAAAGGAAGCAAGGTGGCTGCAGAGTTTAAGAGCCGTGGACTACTGCTGTTCCCGTTCCAGTACATTTATTATTTATTCGAGGTATGTATGGTACTTCTGATCATCATCTTCGGACAGATCGCATTTGAAAAATGGTTTAAGAATAACAAGATTCCTTTCGGCGGAATCCTCGTTGGTATCACATGGGGACTTGCACACTGGCTTTCAAAGGGTTCACTCGGAATAGGACTCTATAGTGCTGTTGGTGGATTCGTATTCGGAGCTGCTTACGTACTTACAAACAGAAATGTGAAGCTGTCATATCTGCTTCTCTGCATAATGTTTATCCTGTAATTATCGCAGATAGAGTTATGCTTCGGTATTGAAACTGAAAACAAAAAATAAAGGGTATCCGGCATGGTTGTTGGGTACCTTTTTTCTTGTTAAGACATATTATGAAGAGTATAATTAAAAGGTATTTTAACTGAAAACAGACTATGTGGCAAAAATGGAGGAGAGTTTGTTATGTTTGAAAGTCAGATAGCAATACCGACAATACTGAAGGTCGGTAAGGGAGCCATGGATAATTTGGGACTTTATCTCAAGGAAAACGGTCTTGAGAATGCGGTTATATATTTCGGAAACGGACTTATCGATCTGTTTGGAAAAGGAATAATAGAGAATATTGAAAAAGCAGGTATCAAAATACTTGATTATATGGAGCTGGATACGGTTGATATTTCGGACATTATAAAGCTGGCTTTTGATATAGATTCAGATGCTCAGGTGATTCTCGGAATCGGAGGAGGTAAGGTTATCGATACAGCTAAGTATGCTGCATATCTGAGAAAGCTTCCTTTCATCAGTATTCCGACATCTGCATCCAGTGATGGATTTTCATCGGCAACCGCATCCCTTATCGTAAACGGAAGGAGAACTTCGGTTCCGGCAAAGATGGCATATGGAATTGTCGTTGATACGGACATCCTGAAGAGTGCTCCGGAGAGATTCATTTATTCCGGAATCGGAGATATGGTTGCAAAGATCACATCTTTATATGACTGGGTATTCGAAGCAGAGAAGGGATATTCGGAGCTGAATGACTTCTCTGTAATGATCGCAAAGAAGGCGGTAAACAGCTTTGTCAGAACCCCATTCGAAACTATAAAGGATGATCTGTTCCTGAGAGAGTTGGTGGATTCTCTCGCAATGAGCGGAATAGCAAATGAGATTGCGGGAGGCAGTACACCTACCAGCGGAAGTGAGCATCTGATATCGCATGCACTTGATAAAATGCTTGAGCATCCGCAGCTTCACGGAGTTCAGGTAGGCATAGCAACTTATCTGATGGCTCGGGTTCAGGATCACAGATATGTCAGAGTAAACACAATCTTCGAACAGACAGGATTCTGGGATTTTGTAAGTACACTTGAGCTTTCAAGAGATGATTATGAAAAAGCAATAGATATGGCACCGACAATTAAGCCGTACAGACATACCTATCTGCATGAGGAAAAGTATAGAGAACTGGCAAAGAAGATACTTAGAGAGGATGAAGTTCTTAAACGAGTATTCGGGGAGGACTGATATATGAAATGTAATATATGCGGATATATAAATACGGAAAATGCACCAACATGCCCGATATGCGGCAATATTCTGATGCAGAATGTTCAGGAACAGAGTCAGCCGCAGGACATAGCAGCTCCACAGGGCGAGCCGAATTCTGCACCGCAGAGTCAGCTTAATTCTGTGCCGCAGGGTCAGCCACAGCAGACACAACCAACACAGTCAGGCCAGCTACAGCCGGTTCAGCAGCCACAGTCAGGTCAGCCGCAGCAGGTTCAGCAGCCACAGTCAGGCCAGCCAAATTCTGTGCCGACGATGCAGCCACAGCAGACACAACCAACACAGTCAGGCCAGCCGCAGCAGGTTCAGCAGCCACAGTCAGGCCAGCCACAGCAGGTTCAGCAGCCACAGTCAGGCCAGCCAAATTCTGTGCCGATGATGCAGCCGCCGAAACCGCTGTCAAAGTCACAGGACAACACGTCTGCACAGCTCAGTTCAGGGGCGCAGGCTCAGACAGCATCAAGCGCACAGCCGCAAGGTAAAGAGGCAGTACCCGTAAAGGCGTCTGCAGATAAGAAGAGCAAGATCATACTTGGATCGATAATAGGTGCAATCTTAATTGCTGCTATTATCCTTGTTGTAGTAATAGTGAGCGGTAAGTCTGGTTCGAATCGCAGTGGTATTGGAAATGATGGAGATGCTGGTGACGGATATTATGGTCTCCCGAAGGATAATACTACGGAAAGTACAACTGAGGCAGCTGTTGATCCTACAACGGAAAACGGTGGCGGCAGCACAGCGGATCCATCCGGTGGCTCAGCTGCGACAAGTGTAGCATATTTTAAGAGACCGTCGATCATTGAAGACAACATGTCTCTTGATTATAGTGAGGTACAGCCTTCGGTTCCATCGCAGACTATCAGCGATATAAGTGAGCTTAATAATTCGGACCTGTTAGAATTCCGGGATCAGGAGCTTAAAGATAAGCTTCTCAAGAACCAGTTTGTTGTAACAGAAGACTACAGTGCTGAATTTTTCGAAGTATATGAGTATAACAGGTATGATCAGATAGCAAACTTTGTAACAGTTGACTCGATCATGCATACCTATCATCTGTATTTTGCTCATGTTCTGAAGAATACTGAAATTAATTATCTTTCTTATGACTTGGCGGAACTCGGAAGCAAAATGCAGCAGAAATCCGAAGAACAATATGCGACTCTCAAGGGTACGGAATGGGAGAATGCAGCAAGGATCAATCTTGCTTATTTCACAGTCGGTAATGCTCTGATGAATAAGGATGTGTCGATTAATCCTGATGTACAGGACGTAGTAAATGCAGAGCTTAATTTTATTAATGAGGCGTCTCAGGTGACGAGTTCACCTCTCATGAATGGTACTATGGAGGATTACAGTCAGTATAAGCCAAGAGGCTATTATGATAATGACGAGAGACTTCAAAAGTACTTCAAAGCCATGATGTGGTATGGAAGAAGAAACTTCACACAGAAGGATGAAGATCTGGACAGAGCAGCGCTTCTCATGACACTTGCTCTTGATAATGACACACTGCCTTTGTGGGATAAAATATATACCGTTACTTCATTTTTCGCAGGCGCATCCGATGACAGCGGTTACTATGAGTATAGACCTATTATTGATGCTGCATACGGAGCTGACGTAAAGGTTTCGGATCTTCCCGGAAATGTGGACGGATGGAATACATTTCACTCTCTTACAGGAAGTCTTGAACCGCCGAAGATCAACTCGGTTGTAGTACTGCAGAGTGACAGCGATGAAGAAAAAGAAGAGAAGAAACTCGGATACAGATTTATGGGTCAGAGATTTTCGATAGATGCGGCTATTTTCCAGAATCTCTGTTTCAGTAGTACAAAGGAAAATGCTCAGGGTGGTAAAAGAATGCTTCCGAATTCACTTGATGTTCCGGCAGCCATGGGATCTGATACCGCATATACGATCCTCGATTCAAAGGGAGAAACCGGATATAAGAATTATCCGGAAAATATGGAGAAAATGCGTGCCATGGTTGAAGCTGCACCGGATTCGATGTGGCAGGCAAGTCTTTATTCACAGTGGATAAATACTTTAAGACCGCTTCTTGATGAGAAGGGAGAGGGCTATCCGACTTACATGCAGTCCGAAGAGTGGAGAAAGAAGAATCTTGTTTCATTTCTCGGAAGTTATGCAGAGCTTAAGCATGACACGATTCTTTATTCAAAGCAGATGATGGCCGAAATGGGCGGCGAGCCAATTCCGGATAGAGATGACAGAGGATATGTTGAAGCGGAACCTCTCATATATGCGAGACTTACAGGACTGGTAAATGCAACATCTTCAGGCCTTGAGGGATATGGCGTTCTTTCGGCTGAGGATAAAGAGAATCTGAAGCTGCTTGCAGAAATCACAGGGCAGCTTCAGGTGATATCAGAGAAAGAGCTTAGAAATGAACTTCCTACAGATGAAGAATTTGATTTTATCCGTACGTATGGCGGACAGTTAGAGCATTTCTGGCAGGAAGCTAACAAGGATATGCTTGATCAGAGTGAGTACGGAAGACTTACAACAAAGGAATTTCCTGCAGCTCTTGTGGTTGATGTTGCGACTGATCCTAACGGTTCATGCCTTGAACTCGGAACCGGAAGACCGAACGAGATTATTGTTGTAATAACCGTTGATGGTGTAAAGAAGGCTGCTTTTGGTTCGGTTTATTCATATTATGAATTTGAACAGCCTCTCAGCGACAGACTTACAGATCATGAGTGGAAACAGATGATCGGTCTTGAGCTTAAAGATGATAATACTTATACACCACGTGAAGAATGGCCTAAACAGGTTGACTGGTCAGAAAGTTATCGTTATGACAGAGAGTACTAGGAACAAAAAAACGATAAAAGTAATAAGATGGCTGCTGCTTGCTGCAGCAGCCTCTTTCGTATGTTTTTTTGCACTTAGATACATGTGGAAGAGGGGCTATTTTCTTCCCGGATGGATACAGTGGAAAGAAAATTCGGAGGATCACACATTTACTGTAGGATATGATCCGGGTTTTAAGGAAGTGAGCAGAGCATCCAGAAAGAAGATGGCGCAGACTTCAAACGATGATTTGGAATATATTTCGGAAATAGTAAATGTATCGCTGGAAGATAAAAAGATAAGAATAGAAACTTCGGACGGAGTTCTGCTTTGGGAAAGCGATGATGAGTGGCTGGTTTCCGATTATCTGATCGGAGATATAGATCATGATGACGAAGACGAGCTGGTCCTTCTTGTATGGAAGATCGGAAGCTATGGAGAGTATAAGCCGATCTGGGTGAAAGAGGACGAGAATAAATGGTCGGAGCACATTTTCATATATGATTATGAACCGACAGAGGAATCGAGAATATATCCGATCTGGATGTCATCAAAAATCGGAATTGAGGCGAAGAGTATTTCTTTGGACAGTGATGAAAAGCTGCACATAATGCTCCCTGAGGATAAGGAATCTGTATGGTATTGGGAAAGTTGGGGCTTGACACTGCTGGAATAATCTATAAGATAGACAGAAAATGCTTGGATGAGGAGAATCAACATGTCTTCAGGAAAATATAAATACTTGTTCTGGGATCTGGACGGAACACTGACCCAATCCGAATTCGGAATTATAGATTCGGTTATATATGCACTCGGAAAGATGAACATAGAACCGGAACCAAGGGAGAATCTTAAGAAGTTTATCGGACCGCCGCTTTACGAGTCTTTCAAGAATTTCTATAACATGACTCCCGAAAATGCGGAGGAGGCAGTAAGGCTCTATCGTGAATTCTACACGAAGGAAGGAGTTTTCAGAGCTCCGCTTTATGACGGGATCAGCGAGCTGCTTGAGAAGCTTACTGTGCTTGGTTACAGAAATATGGTAGTAACATCAAAGCCTGCGGATCTGGCGGATGTGGTTGTTGAACATAACGGAATCAGGCAATATTTTGATGCTATTGTCGGACCGACAAGGGCGGAGAAACATTCCGATAAGACGATACTTATCGAGACGGCAATGAAGCTTTGTAAGACAGAGGGAGTACATGGTGTGGTAACGCCCGGAGATGTTATGAATAAAGAGTCGTCTGAGAATTCATCTGAGGAAAAAACAGGTGCATCATCAGAGACAGATAATGCTGCAGAGAATATAATTGCTGAGGAAATCAGAAAATCCGCAGTAATGATCGGCGACAGGCATTATGATATAAATGCTGCAGTAAAATGCGGCATCGATTCGATAGGAGTTCTCTTCGGCTATGGTTCCGAGGAAGAGCTTAAGGCTGCCGGGGCAACCTATATAGCCGAAACATCGGAGAAAATATTAAGTCTGTTAGAAAAATAGGGGCAATGAAAAATGCGTTTAGAGAGATCTGCCAACACAAAACGTAATATCATAGTAGGCATGCTTGATAAAATCACAGGCATTCTTCTACCCTTTATCGTGAGGACGCTCATTATACATATAATGGGGGCCGATTATCTGGGACTGACAGGACTTTTCTATTCGATAATTCAGATGCTCAATCTCGCAGAGCTGGGCTTCGGAACGGCTATCGTCTACAGTATGTATAAGCCGATTGCCGAAGAAGATACAAAAGCAATCAATTCATTAATGAAATATTATGCAAAAGTATACAGACGTGTGGGCACGGTTGTTCTGTTTGCAGGTCTTTCGGTGATGCTTTTCTTACCTTATCTCATCAATGATGAGGTACCGAATGACATAAATATATATATTTTATACTTCATTTATCTTTTCAGTTCGGTATCAAACTGTTTTTTGTATCCGAACAGGAGAGCACTTCTTTCCGCATTTCAAAGAGATGATATGATCGGACGTACTCATGTGCTTACACAGGCGTTGATGTATATGCTCCAGATCGTGAGTATAATACTTGCGAAGGATTATTATCTGTATGCATTGACGGTTCCGATCACTTCAATACTTTTCAGTATTCTTTCAAAGAACAGAGCGGATAAGCTTTTTCCTCAGTATAAGGAGGAGGGAGAGCTTGATCCGGAGCAGAGCAGTGAAATAAAGAGGCAGGTAACCGGACTTATGATCAGAAAGGTTGCGGTACTGTCGAGAAATGCACTTGATTCAATGTTCATTTCTGCGTTCATCAATCTGAAAATGACTACAATATACGGTAATTATTATTATATAGTCGATTCGGTTGTCATGCTGCTTGCCGTATTCGGAAGCTCAATGACCGGAGGTGTCGGAAACAGTATTGCTCTGGATTCGGAAGAGAAGAACCTGAAGGATATGTATTCCGTCAATTTTCTTTTTATGCTTATAAGTGGCTGGTGTGCTATAATCATGCTATGTCTGTATCAGCCGTTTATGCTGATGTGGGTAGGAGAAAAGCTGATGCTTCCGTTCGGATATACAGTAGCTTTCTCGCTTTATTTCTATATATTGAAAATGAGTGACATACGTTCGCTCTACTCCGGATCTGCGGGCATCTGGTGGCAGATGAGACATATATCTGTTGCGGAAGCGTTAACCAATTTGGTACTTAACTGGTGCCTTATCCAATTTCTCGGACTCATGGGCGTAATACTTGCCTCCATGATCTCTTACATCATTTTCAATTTTATCGGTGGAGCGCTGATGCTCTTCAGATATTATTTCACAAACGAAAAACCGACATTATATTTCATCAAACATGGAGTGTATTTTGCAGTGACAATGCTGATAGGAACGGTTACATTTCTTGTGGTATCGCTGATAGGAATTGAAGGAATTCCCGGTTTTATAATTAAGGCGGTTGTGAGCGCCTCGGTTTCCGCTGCTTTGTACCTGGTTATATATTGTTGGACCAAGGATTGGAAACAGGCAGAACCGATGATAAAAAAGATGCTGAAAAGGAAACAGAAAAGCAATGAACAGAATTAATGTGATGGATTGTACACTTCGTGACGGAGGATGGGTCAACGGATTTAATTTCGGACGAAATGAAATGCGTGAGATATTATCCGGTATTGCAAGGGCGGGAGTAGAGTTTATCGAGATGGGTTATGTAGAGGAAGATGCGGCTCGTGAAGAGGGATTTTCCATGTATAATGACTTCTCAATGCTTGAAAAGAATTTCTCTGATATGCCGGGTCTTTCGGAGATTGAAAAATACATTATGATAGATTACGGAAAGTTCCCTATCGAAAAGATTCCGGATGCGGAGAGTGAGTATGGAAAATATACTGACGGAATCAGGCTGTGCTTCCATAAGAAGGACTATAGAGATGCTGTGGAGATGGGGAAAAGAATCCTGGATAAGGGTTACAAGCTGATCATTCAGCCGATGGTCGTGTCGCGTTACAGTGATGATGATCTGAAGGAACTTATGGAGCTTGTTATGAAAGAAACTCCGGAGGCGAAGGCGTTTTATATAGTTGACAGTTTCGGAGTTATGGATCCGGAGGAGACAACTCACAGACTGATGCTGGTAGATGGTTATCTTGATGAAAACATTTCGGTCGGAACGCATATTCATAATAACAGAGATCTCTGTATGATAAATGCGGAAGCCGCCTGCAGACTGACAAAAGAAAAGAGCAGCGAGCATTTTGCGACAGGACGCGAACTCTATATTGACAGTACTCTCGGTGGACTCGGAAAAGGAGCAGGTAATCTTCAGACAGAAAAAATCGTAGAATATCTTAATACAAAATTCTACAAAGGCTATAACGAAAGCATGATGCAGAACATGAATGAGAAGTTTATTGAACCGTTGAAGGATAGATTTGTATGGGGCTTCAGTGAGGAATATGTTCTGACATCCGTATATCGTGCGACACCGACTTATGCAAAAATGCTGTACAGAGAATACGGACTGACATTGGATGAGCTGAAGGAATTTCTGATGAATATGCCTGAAGAGAAAAAGGATTCGTTCGATAAGAAATTTGCGGATGCGTATGTAAAGGAAATGCGCGGCGAATATATCTGATATGAAGAATGGATTACCAACGCCGTTACATAATGGACGTGGTATTTAGTATACAGGTAGAATAGGTGTTGATATGGGAGCTTTGGTTTCGGTAGTGATACCGGTTTATAATGTTGAAAAATATGTATCTGATTGTCTGAACAGTGTAACAGCACAGACTCTAAAGGATATAGAAATTATCTGTATAAATGATTGCAGCACCGATGATTCACGTTCCGTAGTTAAGTCGTTTTCAGACCGGGATTCGAGGATCAGTCTATATGATAATGAGAAGAATCTCGGACTTGCCACAACAAGAAATCGTGGTATAAGTCTTGCAAAGGGGAAGTACATTTATTTCCTGGATTCGGATGATATGATAGAACCGTCGGCGCTGGAGGAACTTTACAATGCCGCGGAGAGAGACAGTCTTGATGCGGCTGTTTTTGCGGCCAGATTTATCTACGAGGATGAATCTATGAAACAGCAGTTCGGTACGAATCCTGCCGCTTTCAGAGGTGATTATCACAGTATTTTATCCGGAAAAGAATTATATAAGAAATGGATGGAACATTGGGATTGGATGCCGTCACAGCCGAGATTCTTCTATAGACTGGATTTTCTGTTGAAGAATAAAATCAGATTTATCGATTGGATGCTTCATGAAGATGAGACATTTACCTTTGATGTACTTATGAATGCGGAAAAGATCAGAATCCTGAAGGAAGAATATTTTATCCGCAGATTCAGAGCGTCTTCTATTATGAGCAGCGTGCCGACTATGAGAAATGTAGAAGGCTGTATGAAAATACTGTCTCATGTCGGTTCATTTAATACAGATGATGAAAAACTGAAAAAGGCTATAGGATTTTATAAGTATAAGATTTTTTCAGATGTGACGAGGAAGTTTAAAGCTGTACGTGACAGTGGGCAGGATGTGTCATATACGTCATTGGCGGCAGCGGATGATATGAAGGACTTGTATGATAAGATCAAAGCTGCGGCGGATAAGAGCTGCGAACTCTTTGCATGTTCTTCATACTATCAGGTGCTTGTGACTCTGATGATCGCAATGACGAAGAAAATCCGTGTGGATATTGTGCTTGAGGTGCATGGAGTTGAGACCGCTGAAAATCTGGCGGAGAGACTCATGGAATGCCTTCCGGATACAGTCGGATATGCATATGTTATGCCGGACAGTCCTGAAGTTGATCCGTATATTCAGCGTGAGACAGCGGCTGATGAAAAGCTGTCCGAACTCCTGGTTCAACATGTTGACGGAGTGATGAGACAGAAGGTCATGCGATATGACAGGATCAATGTATTCTGGGATCTTGGTTATCTCGGAACATATCTGAATATAAAGGGAATTCCGTATACTCTTCATGAGGACAGTCTCAACTCGTATCAGCATATAAGAGAGAATCGTCCGAATTACAGATACATTTTTAATGACGAAGAGAGAATAGCTCATAAGGGAGTTGTCCCGTTTGGATATTCACCATACTGCGAAGAGGTTCATGTAAATGAAATAGCAGGTGTGCAGGTGATTGATGGTACAGCGGACAGTGCTGTAACAAAAACCGGTAAACAAACAAAGTCCGACGGAGAAACGGTTGAAATCAGATCCGTTTTAGATAAGCTTGTTGAAGAGCCGAGACAGGAAATGATGCATGCACTTTCGAAGGAAGATAAGAAGATTATATTCGATATTTTTCTTCCTAAAGATTTTAAAGCTGAAAGAGTTGATCTCCTGATTCTCACTGAGCCTTTTGCGGTTACAGGACGTTTGCCGAGTGAAGAGGCTCAGATCAAGCTGTATAAGGATCTGATAGAAAACTATGCGGACAGGCGGGTAGTAATTAAAGCACACCCGCGCGATACGCTTGATTATGAAAAACTGTTTCCTGAAGTGGCAGTAATTGAAAAAACTATTCCGATGGAAGTGATGAACTTTGATACAAACTTCCATGCTGATAGGGCGATAACCGTTGCGTCGTCGGCAATCTACGGCCTCGAGCAGGTTGATGAGAAGATATATCTCGGTGCAGATTATCTGGAAAAATATAAGTAAATTTATCAGAGAGTTTCTCCGGTAAAAGAGGAGGTATGTTATGAAAATTGTTGGAGTTATTCCGGCGAGATATCAGTCGTCGAGGTTTCCGGGCAAGCCGCTGGCACTTATTCAGGGTAAGCCGATGATATGGTGGGTATATCAGCAGGCATCGAAGGTGACTGCATTTGATGAACTTATGGTTGCGACAGACAGCGACAAGATATATGAGGAATGTGAGAAACTTGGAATCAAAGTCGCAATGACAAGTGATAAGCACCCGACAGGAACGGATCGTCTCGGAGAGATAGCTGAAAAGAGTGACGCAGATTTCTTTGTAAATATTCAGGGGGATGAGCCTCTTATTGAGCCGCGAGTGATAGAGAGCATAATTGATTATAAGAAAGCACATCCGGAAGTCGAGGTCATAAATACTATGGCGGCGCTTAAACCGGATCAGGATGTAAATGAACTGTCCATCGTTAAGGCTGCTGCAGCGAAGAATGATGATCTGCTTTATCTTTCGAGATCTCCTATCCCGAGATCAAAGAAGGGCGAAAAGGTTGATTATAAGAGACATCTCGGTCTCTACGGACTTTCGAGAGAAGCACTTCTTTTCTATTCACATACGGAAAGAGGATATCTTGAAGGAATAGAAGATGTTGAAATGCTTCGATTCATGGAAAACGGTTACAGGATTAAGATACTCGAGGTTGTGTCCGACAGTATCGGAGTTGATAATCCGGAAGATATTGCAAAGGTTGAGGCGGTTCTGAATAGTAACGCCCAGTAGTATGTGAAGGAGGTCTGTTATGCCAAAGATTTCAGTACTGATTCCGGCTTATAATGTAGAGCCTTATTTAAGAGAATGTATCGACAGCGTTCTTAATCAGACCATGCAGGATTTTGAAATCATATGTATTGATGATGCTTCAACAGACGGGACGCGAAACATTTTAGAGGATTATCAGAAGAAGGACAGCAGGATAAAAGTCTTCTGTCATGAGAAGAATAAGGGACAGTCATCGGGCAGGAATGATGCACTCGCGCATGCGACCGGTGATTATGTATATATGCTGGATGCGGATGACAGGATAGTTCCTGAGGCTTTTGAAGAGCTCTATGAAATATGCAGCCGCGATAACCTGGATGTTGTCGGATTTGAAACAAGGAATTTTTCGGATGATCCGTCATATGAAAAAAATGTCCGCATCAAGACGATCACTTATCGTGATACGGAAGTGATGAACGGAAGAGCTGCACTTGTTTACTGCATGGAGAATGAGTCTTTCTCGCTCAGCACGCCTACATTTATGATGAAGAGAGAATATCTTAATGATAAGAATATCCGATTTGTTGAAGGTATTCTACATGAGGATGTAGGTTATATTCTCGAGCTGATCGTTAGAGCAAATGCGGTCCGTTTCATTCATAAGGTATATTTTGAAAGAAGAATCCGAAGCAATTCGACAATGACGAAGGGCTTTACGGAGAAAAATATTGCAGGTTATCTGAAGAGCTTTTATAAGTCGTTTGAACTTGAGACGGCGCTTAAGAAATATCTTGATTCAGATGGACGTTTCAAGGAAGCTTTCGGAAAATGGCAGAGAGACATATTCGGACGTCTGAATCAGATCATGCAGATGGTTGCCGGTACAGACAGGCCGATTCCGGAAGGATTCAGCTCAAAGAAGGCATCAGATAACAGCAGAACATCTGATAATATCAGAACGTCAGGCGATGAACGTAAGACATTAGATGCGGTGTCCGGTAATGAAACAGGAGAGAAGCCTGCTGCTGATAAGGATGATTCAACCGCTTCAATGTTGGAAGGAATTGTCGGCGAGGAAATAAAAAGATTACTCGAGACAGTTAAGCTTATGCATTGGAGAACCGAGAAGCTTTCAATTTCCGAATGCTATCTCTGCGGAACAGGGCAGTATACGGAACGCGCAATTGAGGCACTCGGAGCACAGGATATAATAATCCGCGGAATTATAGTGCTTGAGAAGAATGCGACAGCATTCAAAGGTTTTCCGCTTATTACTGTTGAAGAGGCAGATAAGTCAATCCCTGTAGTTATCAGCGTTTCGAAAT
Organism: uncultured Lachnospiraceae bacterium; assembly: GCA_946405625.1. GTDB lineage: Bacteria > Bacillota > Clostridia > Lachnospirales > Lachnospiraceae > Eubacterium_Q. The sequence goes on from CAMJHQ010000031.1 coordinate 34,830, forward strand.
ATATGAAGAAGGAATATAGTGACGCAGTTAAGGCAAATGGAAACAGGATCATTGAAATATTATTGTGATAGTCTGATCAGTAAAGGATTTAATCTATTTTTAATATTTCTTAAAAGACTGATTAACCTTGAACTGTTAAATTATCACCATAAGATACACGGTATCATATGTAGAATGATATTTTAATGACGGAGGATTAATAATATGAAGAAGCTTAAATTACTTGCTTGTGGTGCAGCGATTGCAGCAATGATCGCATGTGTGAGCGGATGCACATTTACTATCGGAGGAAAGACCAGTTATTCTTATAAGAATTCCGATGATTATGTGGTGGGTGATCGGGAGATATCCGATAAGGTAGATTCAATCGATGTAGATTATATATCGGGTGAGGTAAAGATCGTAACTGCTGATACAGATGTAATAACAATTAAGGAAACCGCAAAAAAGACTTTAAATGATAAAACCAAGGTGCATACTTGGGTTGACGGGTCGACACTTCGTATAAAATATTGCGAATCAAATAAGAATATCAATCTTTCAAATCTTGATAAGAAACTTGAGATAACGATTCCTAAAGATTTAAAGCTTGATAATCTGAAATTCGATATGGCTTCGGGCGATGTTGATGTGACTTGCGAAGCAAAAGAGGTTGATATGGATACGGCTTCGGGAGAAATCAAGCTGAATCTGACCGGCGACTCTGAAAAGATTACAATCGGTTCGGCTTCGGGAAATGTTAAGATTGATGCAAAAAATATAGAGAACTTCAGTGTAAGTACTGCTTCAGGAGATGTTGTATTAAATGCGGATTCTGTTAAGGAATTTGATTCGGATACAGCAAGTGGTTCCTGTGAATGCCATTTCAAAAATGTTCCTGAAAAAATGGATATGGATTCCGCATCAGGAGATGCAAAGGTTTATCTGCCTAAGGATGCGGATGCCACAGTGGACTTCGAGACAGCAAGCGGTGATTTCTCATGTGATCAGTCGTATGAGAAAAAAGACGATAAGTATGTTTTAGGCAAGGGTACAAATAAAATTGTTATGAATTCGGCTTCGGGAGATCTTAAGATAGTCGAAGAGTAAATCGGAAATATATGAATATGAATCCGTCTGACTCGTTATTATAGCAGCGAGCCAGGCGGTTTTTGTTTGGACGGAAATAGTCATAAAAATATCACCGATCGGGCGTTTAAAATGGTGAAAGAGTTTATGGGATATGTTAAAATAATGAGCAGTGGGTGTGCTTTATATTATATTGTTTGGTTTCTTTATAGAACGTAAGTCAAATTAAATCCCAACCTATCAAACGGAGTTTGGAATGTTAGAGATTAAGAAGGAATGCACCGGGTGTATGGCTTGTGTGAACGGCTGTCCGATCGGCGCAATAAATATAAAAAAAGACGAATTCGGATTTGCAATGCCTGAAATTGATATAGAGGCATGCGTTGACTGCGGACAGTGCGAACTCGTATGTCCGATCAACGGCCTTCCGGAAGGCCGGGAAAAAGAAGATGCGATACTGAGCGGAAAATGGAAGAGTGAACCGAAACCGATTGCTGCATGGTCTATGTTTCATATGGATGAGAAGGTTGTCGAAAAATCATCATCCGGCGGAGCATTCTATGCACTTGCAGAGGCTGTACTTGAAGGTGGTATGTCCGGAAACCATGCGGTGACATCGCAGAATGACGGCGACATAAGTACAGTATGTGGCAGAACAGCACAGAATGATGAACATAAAGTATGTGATAACTCGAATCAGAATATCGATGTAGATATAGTATGTGATAACTCGAATCAGAATATTGATGCAGATATAGTATGTGATAAAACATCGCATCAGACCGGAATTGTCTTTGGATGCATGTATGATATCAGCAGCCGCTCGGCATATCTTACAGACACGGATCATGTGTCTCTTGATTCGCTTCTGACAAGTAAATATGTTGAGAGCTATATTTCAGAGGATGGATTGAGAAGAGTCAAATCGGAAGTTGAGACCGGACGACAGGTTCTCTTCTGCGGAACACCATGTCAGGCGGCGGGACTCAGAAGCTTCCTCGGACGGGATTACGATAATCTCCTGATAGTCGACTTCGCATGTGGAGGTGTGGCTGCACAGCCGTATCTTTCGGATTATATATCATATCTTGAAGCTGAACATGATTCACAAGTAATTCGCATCAGCTTTCGAGATAAGCATTACGGATGGGGACAGTACTGTTTCCTTGCAGAGTTTGAGGACGGAAGCATTTACAGAAAAACTGCAATGTCGGATCCGTACTTCTTCTCGTTCCTGCGTTCTTCAATGCAAAGACTATCATGCCATGGATGTCATTTCTCTGATGCACATAGATCGGATATCTGCTTGTCGGATTTCTGGAGATGCGATTTCTTTGATGTGGAACGAAACGACAGACGGGGATTATCGATGGCACTCGCATTTACGGAGAAGGGACAAAGGGCACTTGAAGAACTGAAAAATGTAATGCATATGGATAAGCTTCCCTTGGACGGTGCATCATATCATTTGAAGAGCAGGTTCTGTCCGGAGACCAAGCTTGAAGAAATACATAGAGATATGAGAATTGCGATAAATAGTGGCGTGAAGGCTCTCAGAGAGTCGCTCCTTTCGGAGGAAGAGCTTGAAGCATATGAAAGGCGTCAGCAGATAATGGATGATGAGAACGAGAGAAATCTTCATCCGGAAATAGTCGGTAACGGACAGATAGTTCCGAAGCCGGTAAGTGAATGATGAATTGACAGGTGGTTCCGAAGCCGGTAAGTGAATGATGAATTGGCAGGTGGTTTCGAAGCCGGTAAGTGAATGATGAATTGGCAGATGATTTTGGAGCCGATTTGGGAATGATAGATTATTTGAATTTGGATAGGATAGAAAAATGTACAGCAGTCTTGATGAAATAGCCGAAGGATTTTTAAATGAAAATATAGATGTGGTGAGCTTCGATCTCTTTGATACATTGGTTACCAGACCTCTTGAATCATCAACGGATGTTTTTGAAATGCTCGACCGCGACTTTGGCAGACTTCACGGGGCATCCGTAAGTTTCAAGAAGCTTCGCATGGATGCTGAAGCAACTCTTCGAAGAAGGATCATTCGCGGAGAGATAGAGAAGGAAGATATAAGGCTTTCAGATATTTATAAGGCGCTTATCTCCGATTTCGGAATTGATGAAAGTTTAGCTTACAAGCTGATGGACGAGGAAGTATCTCTGGAGATCAGTCTCAGTCGCCCAAGAGAGAGCGGAATGTTTCTGTGGGACAAAGCGATGGATTCGGGCAAAGCCGTGATCGTAACATCTGATATGTACCTTGAGAAAAGCTGTCTTATGGAAATACTCAAGGAGAACGGTTACGACGGATATCAGGATATTTATGTTTCATCGGAAATAGGTAAACGTAAGATTTCCGGAAATCTGTACAAGGCTGTTTCTGAAATACTCGGAGTTGCGCCGGAAAGGATATTTCATATAGGTGACAATGAGGAGTCAGATTACAATATTCCTATACAGCTTGGATTCAAGGCGGCATATCTTCCGTCAACGATGAAAATGTATGACAGCCGCGGATGCAGCCACCAGGTTGAGAAAATCTGTGCAGATCTGACCGATTGGGAAGCTGCAAAGCGTTCAGTCGGCATCGGCGCCATGAGGCAAATGGCCGCCAATATATATTTTGATGATCCATTTCGTACGTTTGATGATAATTCGGATTATAATTCAGATCCTTATTTCGTCGGATACGGAGCACTCGGAATGCATTTGCTTGCACTTACGAAATGGCTTTCCGAAAATGCGGAGCGTGACAGTATTAAGCACCTTATCTTTATGGCACGCGACGGATATCTTCCGAAGAAGGCATATGACATTTATAGAAAAATTCATCCATCGCTTCCGGAGTCGATGTATCTTCATGTTTCAAGAAGGTCTGTACTTCCGGCAATGATCAGGGAACCAGAGGATCTTTATGACCTTCCGGTGGATATAACTTATCAGACACCGAAGAAGCTGCTCAGTCTGCTTGAGTTTTGTGATGGAAAAGCATGCGTTGACACGAATGTCAACCAAATCACTGAAACGGGTGACAATCATTTTACACCTGATTCATTCAGAGAATTCATACATGATTTTATTATAGAAAGATATGACAGAAATAAGCATAATGAGGCAAAACAAAGAATTGCCGATTATATAAGGAATAAGACACAGGATTCCTTAAAGGACTGTGCCGCTCTGTTTGATATGGGCTACAGCGGACGTATTCCGGCGGCTGTAATGGATGTAACAGAAACGAATCCGGCAGTTTATTATTTCCATGCTGACGGAAGAAATCATTTCAGATTTGAGAAACGTTCGGGAATGAAAATCAGAAGTTTCTTCGATTTCAATCCGTACATGGAAGCATCGCTAAGGGAATATTCATACCTTGAGGCAACGGCTTCATGCATTGGCTATACCGATGATCTTGAGGAAATATATGATGCGGGACCGGCCGATGGATATTATAAAGCAGCTCTTCAAATGCAGAAAGGTGCAATAGATTTCGTTAAGGATTATCTGGACTTCTTCCGGGATTATGAAAATGAAGTGTCATTCAGATATCATGATGCGGCAATGCCTTTTGAGGCGTTCATCCGCTATTGTCGAGGATCGGATCTCGGTATTTACGATAAGGTTTTGATCGATGATGAACTCTGGGGAGGAAGAAGAGATATCGATCTCAAATATCTCATTGAAGCAAGACGAAGCAAGATTCCGGAATATGCACTTAACTCCGAAGAACGAGACGAGAGAAAATCCCAAGCTTCGAATAAGACGAAGAGTGAAAGTGAAACCATTGGCCATCTGAAGAATGAATGCGAAAAAATCAAGCCGAATGAAAGTGGATGTGAAAAAGGTGAGTGCCCGGAGAACAGTGTAAGGGATAATGTAAATAAGTCTGTTTTGTCTGATGTAAGCGAACAGGATAATTGTCCGGAGTGGGATAGTGAGATAAATACATCTCAGATGCGAGAATCAGCCCTTAACTGGTATGAATTTAAAGCAAACAGCAGTGCGCTTCTGATAGGTTCGGAAGATGATGTACTTATGGGACTTCTTAAAAGAAAGTGCGGAAGCGTAGATTGCACGGAATCAAAGACTTCAATGGATGCAGAAGTCGGTTCGGGAGCGAAGATATCAGCAGAGACAGAAGTCGGTTCGGGAGCGAAGATATCAGCAGAGACAGAAGTTGGTTCGGGAGCGAAGATATCAGCAGAGACAGAAGTTGGTTCAGAGTCAGAAATATCGGCTGATACATATTATAATTCAGATGATTGCACTGCACCTAAAAAATACGATTACATCGTGTGCATGGATGGAAAGAAGCTTGCCGATGGCGGAGCAGCCATCATCAAGGTGTGGAGAAGACTTCTGAATCCGAGAGGAGTCATCATTCTCGGAGTTGATAACAGATATGCACTTCGCGAGTTTTGCGGTAACGGAGAAGGAATCGACAGCCGGGATGATTCAATGAGCCGGCTCGGACGTTTCAGTAAGCTTGAGCTTGAAGAAATGATAAAGTCAGCTGGAATAAGTAACTATAAATTCTATTATCCTGTACCGGATATGAGAATGCCGCAGATGATATTCACTGATAGTTACATGAATGGAATAAATACACGAGAGAGACTCAATGATTATAACTATCATGATTATCCTATGCGTGTTATGGAGCATAGATTATTCGGTGATGTAATAGACAGTGGTGCACTTCCTTTTATGTCTGACTCATATATTATCGAAATATGTCCGGATACAGCCACTATCGCTGCTATGGCAGAGTCGGTGGATGAAGTATGCAGAGATTCTACAGATGTTTTGAATGAAAGACAGTCGGGTGAAGTATGTGGAAGACTGGCAGATGTTTTGAATGATAGACAGTCCGATGGAGCAAGTGGAAGACTGGCAGATGTTTTGAATAATAGGCAGTCCGATGGAGCAAGTGGAAGACTGACAGATATTTTGAATAATAGGCAGTCGGATGAAGTATGTGAAAAATCGACAGTTCGACAGAACAGTAAACTTTCGGATATTGATTATGCCGTGATTACAACTGACAGAGGCAGTATGCTCGGGATGGCAACAACCATCAGACATGATGGTCGTGTGATCAAGAGAGCTCTTTATCCTGAAGGAGAAGCTCAGCTGAGAAAGCTGAATGCTTATACAGAAAAGTTAAAGAAATGCAAAGTACCTGTAGTTGAGACTAAACTTTGCAGCGATGAAACGGGAATGTATCTTGAGATGCCGTACATTTCCTATGAAGGCATGTCGGGAGTCCTTGAAAGAATGGTAAATTCGGATCGGAAAAGATTCCTTGAGATATTTGATGCGATATTTATGTATATAAAGAGAAGCACCGGCAGAGATGAAGCGTCTGATTGTAAAATGAACAGCGTAG
>CAMJHQ010000032.1 GCA_946405625.1 uncultured Lachnospiraceae bacterium
CGAGAAGCGGTTTACTAACAGAAATGAGGAAACAGCGGAATAGTTAGTAAAAAGATGAGAAATCCAGAGATGCCGAGAAGCTATTTACTAACAGGAATAAGAAAACAGGTAGAATAGTTAGTATAAACAAGAGAACCACAAAAAAATACCGGAGATTCCAGCATGGAATCTCCGGCTTTATTAATTTCACATAGTAAGCTCCGACGAGAAGCACCTAATCAGGAAGCTCCCCAACAAGGTCTTCAAAACATGAAGCCTCTAACTTAATCCCAAATCCATTACGAGAAGTTAAATGCAAGTGCAAGTATTCTCAGTAAGAAGAGAACGAATACACCGTACATGATCGGGCTGATTTCCTTTGCCTTACCAACAACAACCTTGAGAATAACCCATGATAAAACACCAAACATGATACCGTTTGCAATTGAGTATGTAAGAGGCATCATGACGATTGCCATATATGGAGCGGCTGTATCAGCAAGGTCACCGTCGAACTTGATTTTTGAAACGCTTGTGATCATCAGCATTCCGACATAGATAAGTGCAGGAGCTGTAGCGAAGCTCGGGATTGCCAGGAATATCGGACTGAGTACGATAGCGATGATGAAGAGAAGTCCTGTTGTGAAAGCTGTAAGACCTGTCTTTCCGCCTTCAGCAACACCGGCACTGGATTCAACAAAGCTGGTAACAGTTGAAGTTCCGAGACATGCACCGACTGTAGTTCCGATTGCATCTGCCAGGAATACCTTGCCTGCTCTCGGAAGAGTTCCGTCTTCATTGAGGAGTTTAGCCTTATCGGCAACACCTACAACAGTTCCGACTGTATCAAAGAGATCTACAAAAAGGAAACTGAATACTATAGCTACGAACTGGATTAAATGTGATCCAACCCAGCTGAAATTGAATTTAAATGCTGTATCTGCAAGTCCGTTCAGATTAAGACCGTTTGCAAAGCTTGGAAGAAGGCTGTATACACCTGCCTTCGGATTAACCTTATACCAGCCTCCGAACTGAGCAAGGATACCGAGACCCCATGTAATAAGGATACCGAACAGAACTGAGCCCTTAACCTTGAAATGTGCAAGAGCAATTATGATCAGGAATCCGATAAGTGCAAGTACAACGGATGGCTCTGCGAAGCTTCCGAGACCAACAAGAGTAGAATCATCATTTACAGTGATTCCCGCACCCTGCATACCGATAAATGCGATAAAGATACCGATACCGGCTGTGATACCGTACTTGAGATTCTGAGGGATACCGTTGATGATCGCCTCTCTGAATTTGAACAGAGAAAGAACGATGAAAATGATACCTTCAACAAGAACAGCAGTAAGAGCAATAGTAAATGCATTTGCTCCCTGATCAGCAAGCTCGCCCAGACAAACGGTAAATGCGAAGTACGCATTGAGTCCCATTCCGGCCGAAAGAGCTATAGGATAGTTGGCAAGAAAAGCCATGACAAATGTAGCTATTGCCGATGCGATAGCTGTGGCAAGAAAAACACCGTTCGGATTCATAACAGCTCCGAGGATGTTTGGATTTACAGCAAGGATGTAAGCCATGGCGAGAAATGTAGTGATACCCGCTGTGATTTCAGTCTTGACATCAGTGCCGTGTTCCTTGAGTTTAAAGACTTTTTCGAGCATTGTTCAGCCTCCTTTGAAGTATTAAAAAATATTGTCCCGCGGAAAGCCGATGATAGAATAATCCCCCATTTATCACCTTCTCCCCACTTGGCTATTATAACATATCATCCAAATTCGCAACACAGAAAAACAACAAAAATGATAAGAAATTACAATCATATACCATAAATCTACCGTCCACATCCGTAAAGATTATATGAGCCGTAGTGAAGCTCATAAAAATAGGTTAAAAGTATTAAATCGGAGGAACCGAAATGAAAAAGCAATCTTTAAGAAGAGCATTATGTGTGGCAATGGCAACCATCACCGCAATATGTTTTACGGCTTGTGGAAATGCTAATGAGACGTCTGCAGAAACGAACGCAGCAAGCGCAACAACAGGGCTGGCTAAACAGGGGATAATTGAGGTGGTGGATGTGAATCCGACAACAGGGGATATAACTTCCGAATCAGCAGCAGGTGAAACAGTAACAATCACAACGGATGAAACAACTAACGGATCAACATCAGACGAAATAGCAGAAATCACAACAGATGAAACAACTAACGGATCAACATCAGACGAAACAACATCTGGATCAACAATCGACACAACAACAACCCACAAATATCAAAGTACTATAGTAGATAAATATCCGGACGCTGATTATATAGAGGCTATTGCAGACGGCAGATTCATTATTCTGTTCCGCGACATTCATAATATGAAAACTGACGGTGTAATTTATGACATAAACACTGATAAGGAGCTGAACAGCTTCGAAATATATAATTGCCATTCTTATAGAATTAATCCTGTTATTTTCTATGGTAAGGGTTTTGGTTTTATCACATCTTATACAGGAAACAAGAGGGGTTTTTTCGCATATTATTATGACACAGAAGGAAATCAGATAAATAAATTCGATTATGAACATGGTGGATACACCAACAGTACAGCGGTATTTGCACCTGACGGCAGTGCTCTTTATGTAGCAGTCAATGACAGACAGGTGTGTGCATGTGGATATGATCTGAAGCCTGATTATAAAACCCAGATTTATAAGGTGTATCCGGATGGTACTGAAGAACAGTTTGCAGAATATGATTCACATTATATTATATATCCGCTGGGTGTTACTGATGAGGGCAGACTAGTTCTCATGTACAGGTACGATACGTTAGACAAGAAGGCTATGGGACATCAGGATTATGAAAGACTTGCACTGATTGCGAACAATTTAAGCACTGAGGGCGATGCCATTCAGGTTGAATTTGGCTATGCATTTATGAACACAGATGAGAAGGCAGATCATGAACTTGATAAGTTTTATCTGGCAGATGGTTTCTATCAGCATGTATATGTCAGAGGGAATACAATTACACTTATGGATGATGACGAGATCATATATATAGTGCCTGATGAAAATGGCCGGTATAAGGGCCTTCGTTACAATCTGAATTTCAGAAGCGGATCATACTACACATATGAAACATCAAGTGGCAGATATATGGTTATTTCTGAAAGCTCACAGTTGCGTGAAAATACTACGATAAATGTGATGCATTTCGAAAATGATAATGTTGAGCTCATTTTTCAGAAGACTTATGAAGGATGTCGAATTGATATGGATACTATGTATGAGAGAGTTGTTCTCGATGAGGGAACAGGAGATCTTTTCGGAGAACTTGATGAATCTTCAGAAGATGGTGCAAGAGGACTGCTATATCATGACAATATATTTGAGAATTAATGCGGAGAAGAGCAACATGAAAAAGTGAAGAACAGCATGAAAAAGCGAAGAGCAGCATGAAAAATGTGCAGCAGTCCATTTAGGTCGTAATTGCTATAAAGAAAGAAGTGGAACTACGTAAAAAAATCAAGTGAAATTACGTAAAGAATAAAGTGGAACTACATAGAGATAAGGGAGTCGGTTTATACCGGCTCCTTTATATTTGTGTAAGGTCAAAATACCCGACAATATGTATAAATTGATGTTTTACGACGCACACTCGTGACTTCAGTCATGTGAATCTTCACAGATTTAAGAGTATTTAGCGAAGCGGAATACGAATGTCTGCTTTACGAAAGTGATAAATCTATTTTGGCTAAAGCATATTAAAATGCTCATAAATAGACGATATTCCGATAATATGTTAGAATGAAATATCGGAACAAAGGCACAACTTTCAACATATGAAAGCCGGAACAAAAGCACAACTTTAAACATATGAAAGTTGGAACAAAGGCATGGTATTTAATATATGAAAGGCGGAGACTCGTATGATAAAGGCAGAGAATCTGACAATGGTATATGGTAAAGATTTTAAGGCAGTGGATGATCTGTCTTTTGAGATAAAGCCGGGAGAAATAGTCGGCTTTGCGGGACCTAACGGTGCCGGTAAAACTACTGCAATAAAAATGATGACCGGAATCCTGAAGCCTGCCGCAGGCAGAGCAATGATAAACGGATATGATATTGTGAAGGATCCGATAAAGGCAAAAGAGAATTTCGCATACGTAGCAGATAATCCGGATATGCTTCTTCAACTTTCGGGAGTTGAATATATCAATTATATTGCCAATCTGTATAAGGTTCCGATGGAGCATAGAGAAGGCCGTATAAATGAGCTGGCTGAGAGGTTCGGACTTACCGAGTCGCTCGGACGCCCGATGAAGGAGTATTCCCACGGCATGCGCCAGAAGACAATGGTAATAGCTGCACTGATTCATAATCCGCCAGCATGGGTACTTGATGAGCCTATGACAGGACTTGATCCGACAGCAGCATATGAGCTTAAGCAGATGATGAAGGAACATGCAGAGAAAGGAAATGCGGTTCTTTTCTCAACACACGTTCTTGAAGTTGCAGAGAAACTTTGCGACAGAATCATAATTATCAACCATGGAAAGTCCATATATCAGGGAACCGTGGAAGACCTTGCCAAGGCCCATCCGGGCAAAGATCTCGAAGCTATTTTCATCGAAATGGTCGGCGATGGTGCAAGGATCACAGAGTAATGCTGCTGGATCGACGGTGAAGGATCACAGAGTAATGCTGGTGGATCGACGGTGAAGGATCACAGAGTAATGTTGCCGGATCGACGGTGAAGGATTACAGAGTAATGCTGGCGGATCGACGGTGAAGGATCACAGAGTAATGCTGCTGGATCGAAGGTGAAGGATTATAGAGTAATACTGGTGGATCGAAGGTGAAGGATCACAGAGTAATGCTGCTGAACCGACAGATCAGTGGTAAATCTGCCAATCATCTTAAGAAAAAATATAAATTAGCCGTAATAAAATTGTAACATTTGTTAATAGATTTCGTAACAGAAATGTAATATAATGCATATGGTGATAATCTGACATGATATCTACTACCATCGATGATGTACATCGTTCAGACGTCACTACACATAGGAGGCCCTATGCAAGAAACAGGTATCAGATCCCTGGTAAAAATATTATCGAAGAATTCCGAAATGCAGCTGCCGCAGAAGACTCTTTACAAGGTTCTTGCTGCAATCGCAGCACTCGGAATAATGATCCCGTGCACCGTGATAGTAGGCTTCATCAGCTACGTCATGACAGAAGCCCTGCTTGAAGCAGGCAGCCCGGGCGGCGGTATGCTGTTCGAAATGCAGATTCTTTCTGCTTTCTCAATGATCTTCGGAATACTGATCATTTTCAGCGTACTGTTCTTCTCGTCGGACAGAGAGCATTTCGTAACGCTCCCAATCCCGGCACATCACCTGATGATGGGAAAATTCATATATGCATACATCGCAGAGAGTATCATGGAATTCCTGATCCTTGCGGCAGTCTTTATCGGATACATGCTCGCAATAGGAAAAAATGTCGGAATCGCTGCAGCACTTCATCCGATTTCAATCATCGGATCGGTACTCGGTGTAATTTTGATTCCACTTATTCCGATGATCTACTGTGCAATATTCAGCCTGATCCTCATGGCTGCACTGAAGGGCGTAAGGTCAACGAAAGCATTTTACAGAACATCGACGATATTTCTTCTGATATTCGCCGCAATCTTCATGGTATCCCTCAAGGGAATCGGCGAAGTAAATATGGAGAACTATGTTGAGTCTCTCGGCAGCGGCAATAACCTGATGCTGAGAACTCTGAATATAATATTCTTCCCGGTGCCATGGCTTGCGGATGCGATAAGCTCAGGCAGCATCGTGAAGCTTCTTATGTACATTTTAGGAAATGTACTCCTTATCGCGATTCTCTATTTCACGGGAAAAGCGCTTTACCAGGAAGGACTTTATACCGCGGCATCGCTCGGCTCTTCGAAGAAAGCCGAAGTAAGAACAAAGGATATCGTAGCGCAGTCACAGTTCAAGGCAAGCTTCCTGAAGGAAGTCCGTGTGATCCTCAGAACCAAGGCTTTCTCAGGCAACTGTGCGTATATAAATCTGCTCTGGCCGGTGGGAACATTTTTACTGTTCCATTTTACAAGGGACAAGGGATTTCTTAAGGAATTTATCGAAATGTACCAGACCGGTAAGGATAGAGCCGGCATGTTGATGTCGATAGTTGTTATTGCGATCGCATTTATCGCGACGGCACTGAATTCGCTGGCCTCGACTGCATTTACAAGAGAAGGAAATCATTTAGATCTTATTAAGTTTATTCCGGTGCCTTACGAGACACAGCTCTTCGCAAAGGCTGCTGTAGCCTTTGTTTTCACATATCCAAGTCTGCTTCTGACAAACTTAATAATTTGTCTATATCTTAAGACTTGGTTTCTGACAGGGGTTTTGTATGCAATCTTGATGCTTTTGGCACATATCATTTCAGTCGCACTAGGGATGATGCTGGACAGCAACTCGCCGTATGTGGAGTGGGATGACGAATATAGCGCGCTCAGAGGTAACCTCAACACCTTCTTTAATATGGCGATAATGATGGTGCTTGCAGCATTAACTCTTGGCGTAGGATTCTTAGTTTATGATATAATAAAACTTCCGATAGTTATTTACTACGTAGTTATCTTCATGATACTTGCGATTGCAGCATGGAAGCTGGTTGACATCGCACCGAAGAAGATAACCGAAAATATGGAGAAATTATAATGACAGATGATAGAAATACCTCATCCGGTATGATTCAGAGAGAGGTGAATATAGATACGGCTGTAAGGCCGGGACAACCGGGTGAGACAGGAACAAATACAGAAAATGTGACAAGGCCTCGAAGGCCGGCCGGTGAAAGACCAAGGCGTCCACGACCGGAAGGAGAAAGGCCAAGGCGACCGGAGGGAGACAGACCGAGAAGGACAGTAACAGCGGACGGAACGGCGGTGACAGATGCAGAAAGACCGAGACGTCCACGTCCGGAAGGAGAAAGGCCAAGACGTCCGGAGGGCGAGAGACCGAGAAGGACAGTAACAGCAGACGGAACAGCAGTGACAGATGCAGAAAGACCGAGACGTCCACGTCCGGAAGGAGAAAGGCCAAGACGTCCGGAGGGCGAGAGACCGAGAAGGACAGTAACAGCAGACGGAACAGCAGTGACAGATGCAGAAAGACCGAGACGTCCACGTCCGGAGGGCGAGAGACCGAGAAGGACAGTAACAGCGGACGGAACAGCAGTAACAGATGCAGAAAGGCCAAGACGTCCGGAGGGAGACAGACCAAGACCTTCAGGAGACCGCCCGCGTCGTAAGCGTAAGCTATCTCCTGAAGAGATTGCAATCAGACGTAAGAAGAAACGTATCAAGAAAATTAAGAAAGCTGTACAGGGCTTTGGAGTTGTAGCCGGATTCCTGGCAGGGCTTGTAATCGTGATAGTAATCCTTTCAATGGGATTGGCAAAGGCTATGAAGGGTCTTATGCTAGAAGATAAGCCGATGACTACAGCGTCACTCGGAGACACGTTTGGAAAGTTAGAGGAACCACTTACTGAGGAGAAAACAGAAGAGACAACGCAGTATCCTACATTTCAGGAGCCGGAAAGCTACTCTGCAGATGCAATGAGAGAAAAGGGAGTGCCGGATGTTCTGATCGAATTCTATGAGAAATATCCTGAGGTTGCTCCTTACTCATGGTTCTATCCGGAAAAGTCTAAGATATCCTATGATATGGATATAACGAAGGATGTTATTCCGGGTAGAGTAACATACCTCTGTCAGTGGGATGAAAGATGGGGCTATAAAGAGTTCGGAAACAGTTACTTCGGTGTGGCAGGATGCGGACCTACCTGTATATGTATGGTCTACTCGGGACTGACCGGAAAGACAGATAAGAACCCGTACACAATAGGTCTTGAGCTTGCAGAGAGAGAGTATTACATTCCGGGAAGCGGAACCACATGGGAAGCCATGAACGATATTCCGCAGGAGTATGGTCTTGAGGTGATTGATGTTCCGTGCTATGAGGAGGATATCAGAAATACCCTGAAGGAAGGACATCCGATAATCTGTAACGTTGTACCCGGTGATTTCACTCAGGTCGGACATTACATAGTATTAACGGGAATAGACGATAATGATCAGCTCTCAATATGTGATCCGAACAGCCCTGAGAGAAGTTCTCAGAAATGGGATCTCGAGCGTGTAATCGTACAGATAGATGCGTTGTGGGGATATGCATATTACGGAGAATAAGTTGAAAAGATTATCCAATGAGCAGTTAGGGGAAGCACGTTTTTGTGCTTCCCTTTTTCGGTAGGATTATCCGCACCGATGAAAGTAAGGATTATATTGACAAACCATCATTATGATGGTAAAGATAAATAAAAACACCATCAATATGAGGGTATAACGTATGTATATAACAATAAACGAATTAACAAGTAACGATATAAAGACAATCAGAGGGATGATAGGAATGAGCCAGCGTGAATTAGCGGAGCTTCTGAATGTATCAAAACCTACGGTTGAAAGATGGGAGTCCGGAAAAACAAAGATAAGCGGCCCGGCAGTTCCACTTCTTACACTATTCAAACAGAATCCCGGTATCGTAAATAATCTGAGGCTTCCGCATAATGAGCTTAAGATTCGTCTTTTTTATATGCATGGAAATACAGTTTGTACGGTAATTGATGTAGACGATATGCTTCAGAAGGTTATGATCCGCAACTATACAGATAATCTCTTGTATCGTGCGTTTGGAAAAGAAGAACATCCGACATACAAGGATTATGAAGAGTTTTTGGAATCCAGATGTTTTCCTAAAGGAAGGGATAAAATGAAGATAATGCTTAAACAATATGATATACCTTTTTATGATCCTTTTCTTATCATTGAAAAAACAGAGGGAAGGATGGCAGAAGATGATTTTTGGATAAAAATAGAGAGGTAGCTAAATGGTAGAAGTGTTTGAAAATGAATTGATAAAACAGATGAGAAAATATAAATATCTGTTTAAATAAGCAAAATGGCGGTGCCTTGGCACCGCCATTATCATCTTGAATTATAATATTCATCCTACATCACAATATAAGTTATCACACATATCACCACTTCACACGCTATAAAGAACGCAGCAACCTTCGGTACGGCCCAGCCGCGGTTCTTTCTCAGCTCGTCGTGGAGAGGGAAGCGGATGTTGCCGAAGACTTCGTGGCCTTTGCAGATAGTTCTCATAAGTGCCAGCTTCAGAAGTCCGAGACCGCCGTCGCAGAGGAATACGAGCGAGAGCGGAACGAAGATGAAAGGATGTCCCGTCTTCATAGCGATAAGCGCGATGAAGAATCCGATGGTACGAGAACCTGCATCTCCCATAAGAAGCTTGCTCGGGAACCAGTTGTAGAAAAGGTATGCAACTAGGACGGATGCAAGTATAACTGCCATTCCGCTGAACTCGGTAAAGCCCGCGATATCCTTTGAAACTTTGAAAATCAGATAGAAGGTGATCAGTTCAACTACCGATACACCGCCGCAGAGACCGTCAACACCGTCAGAACAGTTGGTTACATTTATCGATCCCCATATAAGCGCGATTCCGAGAAGAACGTATATAACAACCGGAATCTTGAATTCAAGATTAAAGAAATTCACGACAGTTCCGTTATAGTATACGAAAACAATTACAGCCACAGCGGCAAGAGCGAGATCCAGGATACCCTTCACCAGCTCACCCCAAGGAGCCTTCGAGCCGTCATCCATAAAACCGATAAGCATCATGAGCGCCATCAGCACATAGTAGATCAGATGCTCCATGCTGTATGGCAGAAAGACGAGGCTTGTCAGGAGAAATACAGATACAAATATATATCCCGCACCGGTGACCTTTCCGGCAGACTGGATATTGATCGAAACCGTCTGTCCGTCCGGAGTTGTAACAACCTTTCCCTTATCCCTCGGCAGGAACTTGAAAGGTTTGATATATAAGACAAAAGTCAGGATGCACGCAACAACGCATGCAATCATTGTAATGGTCGAATCAGTTAAGTGTGAGGCCAGCATATTATAAATCATAAGATTTCCCCTCTGCTTGGAAAATGTAGTAGCTGCTGTACATTATTGTAAGAATTACAGTCAGTTTGATCTGAAAGAAACAAAACCAGCCGCATTTCCGATTAAATGTGAACCCAAACAGCCATTCCTCATTCTACCACACATCAGCTGAAAAATTAATAAATATTCAAAAAGTCACTGATAAAGGGCTTTTTTGGGCATTTTGCATTAAAAAAGTTGACCGGACTCAATAATTTGCATAAAAAATATGGTATTACTATCACATTTGAGTTATAATAATAGAACAGTTGTGCAAAATTACCATATAGAGTTGTGAAAAATTCGCAAGCAGTTAAAATATGCGGGATTACAATATGCAAGCAAAGGGGTTTCAGGCCTACATTTTCTGATCAGCATAAGATGCAAGAATCGGTATTACAACCAAAGCTATGGTAAAAATGTGTTTTGTGTGAATCAATGGGGTTGGGTAGAAGATGAGCAGCAGACCGAAAAGAAGAATTCTTTTCAAAGACTGGGAACATTGGCAGATCATTTCTTTGTTCCTTATGTTATACGATGCCATAGTGGTCAATATGGCTTTTTTTGTTGCACTCTGGCTCAGATTCGACTGCGAGTTCTCCAGGATAGATAAGATCTATCTGGAATCCTGGTACAAGTTCATTCCCATCTATACAGTTTTCTGTATGATGGTCTTCTGGTACTACAGACTCTACAAGAGCATCTGGCGCTTCGCCAGCTTCGGAGAGCTGATACGTGTCATCAAGGCAACCTCCATTACGGGAGCCTTTCATATTGTTGCTATTACATTGATCATCAGAAGAATGCCGATAAGCTATTACATTCTCGGTACATTTATCCAGTTTGGTCTTCTCCTTTCGATAAGATTTTCATACAGACTTGTTCTCCTGCTTCGAAACAACAGAACAGGAAAAGAGGTTCCGATCGAAAATGTAATGATCATCGGTGCCGGCAACGCAGGTCAGAGCATCCTCTACGATATGAGGAGAAATCCGAGCAACGATAAAGCGGTATGCTTCATAGATGATAACCCGAACAAGTGGGACAGATTCATTAATGATGTCCCTATAGTCGGCGGACGCGAAACAATCCTTAAAAATGTAGAAAAGTTTGATATCAAGAAAATATATGTCGCAATCCCGAGTGCTTCGAAAAGCGAGCTGAGGGATGTCTTAAATATCTGTAAGGAAACGGGCTGCGAACTGAAGAACCTTCCCGGAATCTACCAGCTGACAAGCGGTGAGGTTAAGGTCTCACAAATGCGTGATGTTGCGATAGAAGATCTACTCGGACGTGACCAGATAAAGGTCGATATGACTGAAATCTTCAATTACCTCTCAGGAAAAACAATCCTCGTTACCGGTGGAGGCGGTTCCATTGGTTCCGAGCTCTGCCGCCAGATAGCAAAGCATGCGCCGAAGCTTCTCGTTATCTTTGACATTTATGAGAATAATGCTTATGACATTCAAAATGAGCTGAAACGTAAATATCCGAGACTGAATCTTGAAGTAATGATCGGTTCAGTACGTGATTCGAGACGTGTAAATCAGATTTTCGAGAAGTTCAGACCTGACGTAGTATTCCACGCTGCGGCACATAAGCATGTTCCGCTTATGGAAGCAAGCCCATGCGAAGCTATAAAGAATAATACGATCGGAACCTATAAGGTTGCCTATGCCGCAATGATGTACGGTGTACAGAGATTCGTTCTCATCAGTACGGATAAGGCAGTTAATCCGACAAATATAATGGGTGCCTCAAAGCGTCTCTGCGAAATGGTAATTCAGTCCTTTGATAAGAAGATTAAGGCTCATAAGGAATCAGAGATCCCGGTACTCCATGTTCATCAGGAAGATGAGGATGGTTCGATGTATCCGCTCGGTCCTGAAGGAAAGATGAGAGTAGATGAGAACGGAAATGAAATCTTCACCATACCGGGACAGGATGGATTGGGACATAAGGAGTCTCAGACAGAATTCGTTGCAGTAAGATTCGGTAACGTTCTCGGAAGTAACGGTTCGGTAATACCACTCTTCAAGAAGCAGATAGAGGAAGGTGGACCTGTAACGGTAACACATCCTGACATAATCAGATACTTCATGACAATCCCTGAAGCAGTATCACTTGTCCTTCAGGCATCAGTATATGCTAAGGGTGGAGAAATTTTTGTCCTTGATATGGGTGAACCTGTAAAGATAGTTGATCTTGCAAAGAACCTGATTAGATTCTCAGGACATGTGCCTAATGAAGATATAATGATCGAGTATACAGGACTCAGACCGGGAGAGAAGCTCTACGAAGAAAAGCTGATGGCTGAAGAAGGACTCACAAAGACGAAGAATGAACTTATCTTTATAGGCAAACCGGTTGATTTTGATGTAGATGAATTCCTTAAGCAGGTTGAATTCTTGATGAAGAAAGCATATGAGAACTGCGAAGATATCAGGGATGGAGTTGCGAAGGTTGTGGAGACGTATCAATTGAATATAGTAAATCATAAATGAGTTGATTCTACATGGGGAAAGCTGAAAATGGAAAAGAGGAATATAAAATTTAGTCCGCCGGATATATCAGAGTTAGAAATTGCAGAAGTTATTGAGGCGCTGAACTCAGGATGGATAACAACAGGACCTCGTACTAAGTTGTTGGAACGTAGACTTGCTGCTTATATTGAAACAGGAAAGACGGATATAGATTGCAATACTGAGGATAATATCAAAAGATATAGTAATCGTGTTGTATGCCTGAATTCAGCTACAGCGGCTGAAGAATTAAATCTGAGAATATTGGGAATTAAACCCGGCGATGAAGTGATTGTTCCGGCATATACATATACTGCGACTGCATCAGCTGCGGTTCACTGTGGGGCCAAGATTATATTTGTAGATATTCAGAAGGACGGCGATAAAGTTACTCATGCTCCGGAAATGGATTATGAGAAAATTGAAGACGCAATAACTGATAAAACAAAGGCGATAATACCAGTTGACTTAGCGGGGATTGTCTGTGATTACGACAAAATCTATGAAATAGTTAATAGAAAGAGATCATTGTTTACTCCGATTGAATCAGACGGAACAGTGCTTGGAGATTTATCATCACGAATTCAAAGAGCTATTGGAAGAGTAGCGGTTGTGGCAGATTGTGCACATTCGTTGGGAGCTTCCAGAGTTGTTAATGGAAACAGAAAATATTGTGGTGACATTGCTGATTTTTCATCTTTCTCTTTTCATGCTGTAAAAAATTTTACTACAGCAGAAGGTGGAGCAGCAACTTGGCGGACGATAGATGGAATAGATAATAGTGAAATATATAAGATGTATCAACTACTGTCGCTTCATGGACAAAGTAAAGATGCTTTGGCCAAAACAAAAATGGGAGCGTGGGAATATGATATCATCGGTCCGTGGTATAAGTGCAATATGACCGATGTTATGGCAGCTATTGGATTGAGGCAGTTGGATAGATATCCGGAACTTCTTGAAAGACGAAAAGAAATTATAGGAAAGTATGATGCGATGTGTGATGAGCTGGGAGTAAAGCATCTGGTTCATTATAATGAAAACAGTTTATCATCCGGTCATCTGTATCTTACAAGAATACATGGAATAAATGATGAAACTCGTAGAGAAATCATTATTGAACTTGCTGAGCGTGGTGTGAATACTAATGTGCATTATAAGCCATTACCAATGATGACAGCATATAAAGAGTTGGGATGGAGTATAAAGGATTTTCCCAATGCATATAGTTATTTTGAAAACTTAATTACATTACCGCTTCATACCAAACTTACGGATGAGGATGTGGAATATGTGATAAGTAATTTCAAAGAAGTTATTCGTAAATATATTTAAGAAAGGGTGCCGACTGATGATACTACGAAAGTGGGACAATATGCCAAAGTTCATGAAATGTGATGAGGTAAAGGCATATTATGATCTGTTGGCTAAAAAACAGACACAGCTTCAATTAAAGAGAATGTTTGATGTGGTAGTTGCGGTTATGCTTCTTATCATACTTGCTATTCCGATGATGATTATAGCGATAATGATAAAGCTTGATTCTCCGGGGCCGGTTTTTTATAGACAAGAACGTATTACAGCTTATGGAAAGAAGTTCAAAATCCATAAGTTTCGTACGATGGTGAAAAATGCGGATAAGATTGGAACGGCAGTAACGCTTGGCGGAGATGTAAGGATTACAAAAATTGGCAAAAAACTTCGAAATTTACGAATCGATGAGATTCCACAACTGATAGATGTTCTGAAAGGTGATATGAGTTTTGTTGGAGCCAGACCTGAAGCAACAAAGTATGTACGCCAATATACAAAAGAAATGCGTGCAACATTGCTCCTTCCAGCGGGGATAACATCTGAAGCTAGTATTCGATATAAGGATGAAGCAAAACTCCTGGATGGGGTAGATGATGTGGATAAGGCATATGTGGAAAAAGTATTACCGGGAAAGATGAAATATAACTTAAAAAGCATCAGGGATTTTTGTTTTTTCGGAGAAATTGCGACAATGTTTAGAACGGTTGTTGCGGTAATGAGAAAGGATTATAAATGAAATGATTCAAGAAGAAGTAGTGGATGATCTTCCATTTGTATCAGCGCTTTTGGTTACAAAGAATGAACAAGACTATATTGAAATTGCGTTGATGTCATTTATTGAGCAGACATATCCTAAAAGCAGGTATGAGATTATTATTGTCGATGGGGAATCTACTGATAATACACTTAAAGTGGCTAGAAGTATTAAGAGAAAGTTCGAAACTGACGAATTTAAGATATCAATTATTACTAATCCAAAACATATTTTGGCATCTGGATGGAATATTGGAATAATGGCAGCAAAGGGCGAGTACGTGATAAGAATTGATGCACATGCGAAGGCATATTCAGATTTTATCATGAAAAGTGTCGAGACTATGAAGAGTGTTGAAGCTGCTTGTGTTGGAGGAAAGCTCATTACAAAATCAATGAACGGCAGTAATGGAACGATTTCTAAGATTTTGTCATCTCCGTTTGGGGTTGGGAACTCAAGTTTCAGAGTATCTGAAAATGCAGGATTTATGGATACGGCAGTTTATGGCTTATACAAAAAAAAGATATTTGATGAGATCGGATTATTTAATGAAAAATATGTACGAAATCAAGATTTGCAAATGCATTCTCGTATTAGAAAATCGGGAGGAAAGTTCTATTTTAATCCAGAGATTAAATGTGAGTATTATGCACGAAATACTCTAAAAAAAATGATAAAACAAGCTTTTGGAAACGGTAAGTGGAATATGGTGTTATTAAAGGAAGATCGAAGTGGATTATCAATTCGACACATTGTCCCGTTTGTTTTTGTAATGTTTTTGATGCTTACTACTATTCTAGGGCTTATATATAGACCAGTTTGGCTATTTGAAGGTGGTGTGCTTGCATTATATGTTTTATTAGGACTTTTTTTTGGGATTAAAGCAAAAGGAAAAGGTATAGAAATAATAGAGATGCCATTCTTGTTTTTCCTATTACATACGTCATACGGAATTGGATATATTTCGGGATTATTAAAATAAAAATCTTATCACTCAAAAGGAGAAATAAAAATGAGACTTTATGAGGAGTTGTTACAAAAAAAGGAAAAGTTGTCTTTAGTGGGGCTTGGATATGTAGGAATGCCTATTGCTGTGGCGTTCGCTAGAAAACTAGATGTTATAGGTTTTGATTTGAATAGTAAAAAAATCAACTTATATAAAAAAGGAGTCGATCCAACTCACGAGGTTGGAAACGATGCGATTTCAAAGACGACGGTAGAGTTTACAGATGATGAGAGTAAGCTTAGAGAGGCTAAGTTTCATATTGTCGCAGTTCCTACACCTGTAAATGATGACCATACCCCAGATTTGAGTCCTGTTGAAGGAGCTAGTAAAATATTAGGACGAAATCTTACCAAGGGGTCTGTGGTCGTGTTTGAATCAACGGTCTATCCAGGAGTTACAGAAGAAGTCTGTGTTCCAATTCTTGAAAAAGAATCTGGGTTAAAGTGTGGTGTTGATTTTAAAGTTGGATATTCCCCGGAACGGATAAATCCGGGTGATAAGGTGCATAGATTAGAAACTATTACGAAAATAGTATCAGGAATGGATGATGAGACCCTTGATTGTGTTGCAAAGGTCTATGAATTAGTAGTAGAGGCAGGAGTTCATCGAGCAGAGAGTATTAAAGTTGCAGAGGCGGCAAAAGTAATAGAAAATAGTCAACGAGATATAAATATAGCATTCATGAATGAATTGTCTATTATTTTTAACAAAATGGGAATTGATACGAAGGCTGTGCTTGAAGCTGCCGGAACTAAGTGGAATTTTTTGAAATTTTATCCTGGACTTGTAGGAGGACATTGTATTGGAGTTGATCCATACTATCTTACTTATAAAGCAGAAACTATGGGATATCATAGTCAGATTATTCTATCTGGTAGAAGAATAAACGATGATATGGGTAAGTATGTTGCAGAAAACTGTGTAAAAAATATCATAGGGGCTGATAAGGCAGTGAAAGGTGCAAGAGTTGCAATACTTGGATTTACATTTAAAGAGAACTGCCCGGATACAAGAAATACTAAAATCATCGATATCATTCATGAATTAAGAGAATATGGCATTGATCCAATAATAGCTGATCCTGAAGCCGACATTGAAGAAGCAAAGCGCTTATATGACGTTGAATTTGTAGATGTAAGTACAATTAAAGAGATGGATGCGGTGATTTTAGCAGTAGCACATAACAAATTTAAAAAGCTAGAAATAGATGATGTTGATAGCTTGTTTGCGAGAGGGAAAAAAGTATTGCTAGATTTAAAAGGATTGTTTGATAGAAAAGAATTTGAAAGGGCAGGATATATTTATTGGAGATTATAATTTAAATTTATAGGAAAATATAATAATCGGAGGTTGCATAAATGGGATATCAAAGTATTGCCTTTCCTAAAGATAGTTTGTTTTTGGTTACGGGAGGGGCTGGATTTATTGGATCTAATCTTTGTGAAGCGATACTTGGTTTAGGGTATAAAGTTCGTTGTTTAGATGATTTCTCTACAGGAAAGAAAGAAAATGTTGACATGTTTATAAAAGAGGAAAATTATGAGTTTATAAAAGGAGATATTAAGGATTTTGATACTTGTATGGAAGCTTGTAGAGGGGTAGATTATGTCCTTAACCAAGCAGCTTGGGGTTCGGTTCCAAGATCAATTGAGCTGCCATTATTTTACTGTGAAAATAATATTAAAGGAACACTAAACATGTTGGAAGCTGCAAGGCAGAATAAGGTGAAAAAATTCGTATATGCTTCATCTTCTTCTGTATATGGAGATGAACCTAATTTGCCCAAAAAAGAAGGACAAGAAGGTAATTTACTTTCACCTTATGCGGTAAGTAAAAGGGCAGATGAGGAGTGGGCAAAACAATATACCAGACATTATGGATTAGATACTTATGGATTGAGATACTTCAATGTTTTTGGACGTCGTCAGGATCCGAATGGCGCGTATGCAGCAGTTATTCCTAAATTTATAAAACAACTCTTGAATGGTGAGAGACCTACAATTAATGGAGATGGTCACCAGAGTCGAGATTTTACATATATTGAAAATGTGATAGAGGCAAATTTAAAAGCCTGTATAGCTGGACAAGAGGCGGCAGGTGAAGTCTATAATATTGCCTATGGTGGAAGAGAATATTTGTTGGATATTTATTATGATTTGACAAAGGCTTTAGGGGTTAATGTTGAACCTATATTTGGACCAGATAGGGCAGGTGATATAAGGCATAGTAATGCGGATATCAATAAAGCAAGGATGATGTTGAAATATGATCCTGATTGGAGTTTTGAAAGAGGAATAGAAGCTGCTATTGAATGGTACAAGGAGAACTTGTAATGAGTAATAAACCATTAGTTTCAATCATTGTTCCTATATATAATGTTGAAAAATACTTAGAAAAATGTATCGAATCATTATTATCACAAGACTATAAACCTTTAGAGATTATATTGGTGGATGATTGTTCCACAGATAATAGTGTACAAATTGCTAAGATTTATTCAGAAAAATATGCAGATAATTGTAAGCTGATTCTCAGAGATGAAAATGGAGGTCTTTCATTAGCTCGAAACACGGGGATGAAATATGCTTCGGGGGAATGGCTATCATTTGTTGATTCAGATGACTGGGTTTCAAAAGATTATATAAGCTCATTGTTAAGTGTTGCAGATAGTATTGGTGCGGATGTAGTGATAGGAAATGCAGATTATGTATACGAAAATGGGGAGACGAAATCTGCTAATGCTTTCGGAAATGTTCAAGTAGGTGCAGGAAACAAAGAAATAATAGCTTTATGTAGATCGTATGCTTGTGGAAGAATCTTTAGGTCATCATTATTTCATGATTCCGGGATTTTTTTTCCGGAGGATATAAAACGTAGTGAAGATATTGGTACAATAATACCTATTTTAACAAAAGCAGAAAAAATAGGAGTGCTTGATAAAACTGTATATTATTATTTTCAAAGAAAAACATCAATTTCAAACTCAAATAAAAATATAGACTTATCATTTTATCCTAAAACATTACAAAGAATGTTTGATCTTTCGGATAGAGGTTATGAAGAAGAATTGGAGTTTCGTGCAGTTCATGAAATGCTATATGGAATGATATATCTAATGATTAGTTCGGGTAAATCAAGAGAAGATTTTATCAAACATGTTGAATGGTTTACTAACAAATTCCCTAACTGGAAAAATAATAAATATATTAAAAATCTTCCAT
Organism: uncultured Lachnospiraceae bacterium; assembly: GCA_946405625.1. Taxonomy (GTDB): domain Bacteria; phylum Bacillota; class Clostridia; order Lachnospirales; family Lachnospiraceae; genus Eubacterium_Q. The sequence goes on from CAMJHQ010000032.1 coordinate 18,911, forward strand.
TGGCTAAGAAACTATTTGTAAATCTAGCAGGTGGTAAAAAGTATTTATTTGTTAAATTACTTGTTAAGGCCCGAGGATGATTTTGAAATATTTAGGTGTATATTATGAGCTTTGAACAGAGAGTAAATTATCAACTTAATAAATTTCCTTCATTAAAAAGGTACATTAAGTCATTTTATCAACATGTGATGTATGCATTATCTCGAAAGATTAAAAGTGAAGGGAACATCCTTCGCATTTCACCAGATGATAATTCACATGAATATTTTTTTGGGTATTATGACAAATCCCCGTGGGATATGTCGGATCGTTTTGTCCTTTGTATGAGAGCTAATGATACTTGGACTGATGTAAGTCCAAAAGAAAAGGCGGATATTCTTATAATAGACACAAGTCTTTCGGAATCTGATGATAACAGGATAAAAAAGATAGCGGAAACTAATTCATGGAATGTTCAACAGGCATGTATGCTTCAATGGTTGGGCCCGGATTATTGTTCTCGTATTCTTTATAATGATTATCGTGATGGAAAGTACGTTGCTGTGATTAAAAACATTAATAATGGAGAAGAACGTATTATTCAGGCTCCTGTATATACTGTATCATCTGATGGAAGGATGGCATTGACGCTAGACTTTTCACGATTATACAATCTTCGACCAGGATATGGGTATTATAACGTGCCAGAAAAAACAAAAGGAGATTTGTTACCAAATGCGCCAGCAGTGTGGAAAATAGATTTAGAAACAAATGAAGTTAAGGCACTCCTATCTTATATGGATTTTGCGAAATTTGAGCCTCGAATAGAAATGAAGGAATCTAATTCGGTTCATAAAGTTAATCATTTAATGATTAGCCCAAATGGAAAACGATGCATGGTTCTATATCGTTGGTTTGTGGGAGATAGAAAGTATACAAGGCTTATAACATTTGATACTTTAGATGGGGGGAATATGTACGTTTTATCTGATGATGACATGGTGAGTCATTGCATTTGGAAAGATGATCAGCATATTCTCGCTTTTGAAAATAAGAATAATGGTGGTACAGGATATTATCTTATGAGAGATAGGACACAGGATTATATACGTTGTTGGGATGAATTAACAGGGGATGGCCATCCGAGTTATAGCCCCAACAGAGAATGGATAGTTACTGATTCATATCCGGATAGAACGAGAATCCAGTATCTACGAGTTATGAAAGATGAAAATAGTAAACCGGAAATAATCGCTAAAGTTTTTTCACCATTTAAATATGACAATGATACAAGATGTGATCTTCATCCGCGATGGAATCATGCTGGAGATAAAATATGTTTTGATTCAGTTTATGAAGGACATAGGGGACTCTATTGTGTTGGTATTCATAATAATGAATCGGCTATTACAAAATCAAATAATTAGATTAGAGAGGTGTAATTAAGTATAATAAAATGAAGATTGTATTTCTTACATACATGCATGGATTCGGAGGGGCGGAAAAACAAAATGCTATGCTTGCAAATGCAATGGTAGCTAAAGGTCATGATGTTACCGTAATATCAATAAGTCTAAATAATGTCTGCTATGCATTAGATGAGCATATAAAGTATATTTTTTTGCCAGATAGAACAGAGAATGTTCTACGGATAGTTACTCGTTATCAGGATATAAAATCTATTTTGAAAAAGATAAAACCTGATATTACAGTAAACTTTTGGTTTCAGTCTGCATATATGTCAGCTTTTATGTCAAAAAAATATGTTGGTAAATTAATATATGCTGAAAGAGGGGATCCAGGAGATAGTGAGTATAATGGATTGTTAAGTTTTATCAGAAAGATAACTTTGCCGAGAATTGATGGGTTTGTTTTTCAGTCTAGAGGTGCACAGGAGTTTTTTAATGAGAAGATTAAAAAGAGAAGTATTGTTGTACCGAATCCGGTTTTTATATCTAATGACAAATTACCAGAAATAGACGAACGAAGAAAAGTAATTGTTTCAGTTGGTAGATTGCATCATCATAAAAACTATAAATTATTAATAGATGCATTTGCGCTAATTGCTGATAGAATTCCTGATTATTCTTTAGAGATTTACGGGGATGGAGAATTAAAAGAAAATCTTATACGTCAAATTAATGAGAATGGACTGACTAAAAGGGTTTTTATAAAAGGAACAAGTGATCATATACATCAGTTGATATATGACGCATCATTGTTTGTGCTTAGTTCTGATCATGAGGGGATGCCTAATACTTTAATGGAAGCCATGGCATTAGGTATACCTTGTATTTCCACTGATTGTAAGCCAGGTGGTGCGCGTGAGATAATTGATAATGACATTAATGGATGTATAACGCCATCTGGAGATAAAAAGGCTTTAGCAGATGCAATTATCAATGTATTATCTGATAGAGAGTTATGTAATCGTTTTGGTATTGAAGGAAAGAAGAAAATGAAGCAGTTTAAACCGGAATATATATATGAAAGATGGGAGTCTTTTTTTGTAAAATTGGTAGATGATTAGGTAAATTGGAATGGCAAAAAAGGTAGAAAAAGAGCGCTTGAGTTGGAATGAGATTTCGTTGGTATTTATAATAGTTTCAAATATCTGTTTCTATACGATTGATATGATTAATCTGTATAGAGTTCTGACTCTTTCGGGAATTGCAATCTCAGTTATTAATAATTTCCGATATTTTAACTTTAAAATTCAGAAATCAAATTGTGTCGTATGGTTAATAGCGATTTATTCGATTTTCTTTTTTTATGGATTTTTCTTTCTCCAGGCGGGCACGTTTGCGTGGGATAGTATGTTGACAAGATTTGGAGAAAATATAGCCATTTATTTGGCGATTAAAGGGTTGTTTTATGAAAGAGGAGAAAACATCTTAAGACCGTTTGTTGTTTCGGGAATTCTATCGTTTTTTTATTTGGCTGTAAAGGAATTTGCAATCATTATAGGAGGTGGAATTAGAATTGGAAGCACTATGAGTGGAAATGCAAATACTGTAGGTTTCAATTTTGGTTTTTTTTCGTTATTGGTTGCATGGGATTACTGTAAAACGAAGAAAAAACAAAATCTAATTCTTCTGGTAGGCTTTATTGTAATAATGCTTCTAACGGGTTCAAAAAAAGCAGTTATAATTATAATTCTCGACTTGTTTATGATCATAATATATGAGAAGAAAAAAGTAAGCATGTGGCTAAAAATGATGCTGATTTGTGCATTTGGAGTGTATGCTATTTTTAATATTCCGTATCTTTATGACATAATAGGAATTCGTATAGAGTCTATGATAGTAACTATGTTTTCAAACTCTTCAAATATTGCAAGGTTTTATTCATATTCTACAAGTATGAGAGAACTGATGATTAGAGAGGCTTTTGCATTGTTCCTTTCAAAGCCTATTTTTGGAGGAGGATATAATTATTTCTTTGCGAATACTAGCACATTGTATGATTATTCACATTGCAATTATACTGAATTATTGTGTAGCTTTGGTGTGGTTGGAACATTGATTTTTTATTCTAAATACTTTTCAAATATGACATATATTATTCGAAATAAAATACATCGAAGTCCTTTTTACTTTAATATAGGAATTGTGGGTATGTTTTTAACATTTGAAATGCTTATTGTGGATTGGGCTACTGTTACATTTTCAGGTCAATGTATGGGTTATATTCCAATCATGTTTACGTCTGCAGCATTGGATTATGTTAGAAGTGATATAAATACGAGGGGTAGTAATGCACAACAGAAAATTAACAAATAATACCATATCATCGTTAATTTTGCAGATTACAACCATTGTATGTGGGTTTATCTTACCTAAATTAATCTTAGACAAATTCGGTTCGGAAATCAATGGACTTGTAAATTCAATAGCTCAATTTTTGTCTATTATTGCCTTTTTGGATTTGGGAGTCGGAGCAGTATTTCAATCTTCATTATATAAACCGTTAGCGGATGGGGATAATGTTAATCTAAGCAAGATTTATGCTTCAGGACAAAAATTTTTTACCCGGCTTGCAGAAGTTCTTCTGATATATATTTTGGCATTAATATGTATATTTCCTCATATCCCCAATCATAAATTCGGGTTTATATATACTACAACATTAATTGTTGCAATGGGTATTAGTTATTTCGCTCAATATTTTTTTGGTATGGCAAATGGATTATTATTGACTGCCGATCAAAGAGGCTATGTTGCATATAATATTCAAATAATCACTATAATTCTTAATACGTTAGCATGTTATATTCTAATAAAACTTGGTGCTACTATACATATTGTTAAGTTATCTACATCCCTAATATATGTGGCGAGGCCAGTTTTGCTAAAGATATATGTTGATAGACATTATCAAATTGAACGGGGGATTAAATATGATGTTGAGCCGATTAGACAAAAATGGAATGGGTTAGCTCAACATGTAGCATCTGTGGTGCTTGAAAGTACTGATACTATAGTATTAACTATTTTTTCAACTTTACCGAATGTTTCTATTTATTCAATGTATTATCTTGTGATTTCTGGAATAAAACAGTTATTTAATGCGACTACTAATGGTGTTCAGGCATTAATTGGAGAATTATATGCCAAAAATAAAATACGAGAGCTACAAAAAGTTTTTGCGTGGACTGAATGGACTATTCATACAATCACAACCATTATTTTTGGATGTGCTCTTGTATTAATTGTTCCATTCATTATGATTTACACACGAGAGGTTGATGATGCAAACTATTATCAACCGATTTTTTCTTTCTTTATCGTAGTAGCATATGCAATGTATTCATACAGGTTACCATACCACATAGTTATCAAAGCAGGTGTCCATTATAAACAAACGCAGCATTGTTACATTATTGCTACAGTTTCTAATATTGTAATATCTATTTTTACAGTGAAGTTCTTTGGCTTGGTTGGCGTTGCTATAGGAACATTTGTTGCAATGACGTATCAGACAGTTTGGATGGCATGGTATAATTCGAAAAATATCATTAAATGGCCTTTTGAAAAGTTTTTAAAGCAAGTAGTTGTTGATGCTTTGACGTATATGTGTGGTATTTTTTTTACAATAAATATTCATATATATGAGTATTCGTATTTAAACTGGGTCATAATGGCAATTAAAGTTTTTTCTATATGGTTGATATGTTGTTTTGTGATAAATTTAGTATTCTATAGAGATTATTTTCGGATGATTTATAAGAAGATAAAGAAATGAATCAACTTAAATTGTGGCTTAGCACTGGAATGAAACGTAAGCCTGAAGAATAAATGTGGGGTTTTCCCATTTATTCTTCAGTTTGAATTTCTAAAGGAGATTAGATATCTTTTGTTCGTTTGGTGGCATATTGATGGATATGACGCAGGTAAGGATGATGTTGGAATAATAGAGGATTTAAAAGCGGCTACTAATTGTTATATATGAATATTACAGATTGAAGGGAAGTTTTATGTCAAAAAATTATAAAGAATTGTTACGAAACGCTATCATTCCTGATAATTATACTGATCAAAATGAAAAGGCTTGTGCAGATTTTGAAAACTATATCGATTCGAAATTCCCGATAAAGCTTTATAGATATAGAGCTATAACTGAGAGGAGCCTTACGGCGTTTTTGAAGGATGAATTATGGTTTGCAAATGGAACAGCGATGAATGATGATTTTGATTCAAGAATATTCTATGACAAGAAGAGAATAATAAATTTTCTTAATTCGCTTGTCACAGAATCAGGAGGTCTGAAACCTATCGATAACATATTGTGTATGGATAGTATTCCTCCAATAATTAATTGCATAATTCCTAATGCATCAGATGAAATTTGTAAAATAAAGAAATTGGATAAAACCGAGATAGATATAATTTCAAATAAAATACTTCATTTTGTATATGATAATATTGATGATGAATTACGGTTTATAACTAATTTTATTCAAGAAGAAACAAAGTTTGCGTGTTTTACAACCAATATACAGTCGAATACTATGTGGGAACAGTATGCAAATTGCTCGACAGGATTTACTCTTGAATATGAATTTGATAAGAGGAGCTCGGAATATCAAAATAAAGAATATAAGTTTGGAATAAGTTGCGATTTATATCCGATTGATTATGATCAGAGAAGGCTAGATGCAACAGAATTTGCTTTTTATTTGTTTCAAATAAGCATTTTATATAGGGTTTTAAGGGAAAAGGGAATTTCTATTCCAAACCAATTTCGTAATATGGTGGTTCCTTGTCCGGATAGTTTTATGTTTAAAAAGGTTGCTCTCGTAAAATCAAACGAATGGAAGAAGGAAAAAGAGTGGAGGATGTTTTTCAATACCTCAATTCAAGAATTAAATAATGAAAGATTTTCATATGTTTACAAAAAGCCATCGGCATTATATCTTGGGAGAAAAATTAGTGAATTATATCAGAAAGTTTTGGTAGAGATTGCTAAGGAAAAGAGTATACCAGTATATAAAATGGATTTTAACGAAAAGAATAGAACATATAATCTTAGAAAAATCAAATATATAGGAGAATAGAGAGGGGAAAATGATACACTTTGAAACTAGTAGATTAATTATTGGGGGAATCAGCTTATGCATTGAATAATATGTAATAAACAGTAGGAAAATAATAAAAATGTATATAGTAAAAATTTTTAAGAGAGGATAGAGATGAAATTAAGGTTATTGGATAAGAAAGAATTATCTCAAGGAAAAGGATGTCTTTTATGTAAAGCTAGTTTAAAAGAGTATATTGATAGTTTAAAGGAAGGGTTTAATGAATATGATATTCAAAGAAACATTGTAGATAATAAGTATTTAGATACAATATTTGATACTATAGTAAATAATGAACATATTCCAATTATTACATTAGTGATAGAGAATAAAATAGATATATATGATACAGATGTAGAAGTTGGGGAGTTTCGTATTTTAGATGGACTTCAAAGAACATGGAGATTAAATGGAATATTATTATTTGTTTCTTGGCTTGAGCAGAATTATCAGGATATGGATTCATTAAAGAAGGGATTTATTGATATTTCGATGAGGTCTATTCCTTTAGAAAGTAGAAAAAAAATACTAGAGATGGGAATATCAGATTTAAAACAAGCTAGGAAAATAGCAGAAAAAATATATGAAATAGGCAGTTACAATAAAATAGTAAGACATTTTGAAGATAATACTCAGTGGTTTGAGCTTTGGTATGGATTAAGTCATAACGAAATTATATATAAGATGTTACTTTTAAATGCTGGACATAAAACTATGAGTCCAAGACATCAAGTAGAATTATTGTTTTATAATTGGCTTGATACTTTTTCTAAAGCGTCTGATGTTAAAATTGTTAGAGAAAGAGAAGAATCATCAGTAGTTACATTTGTTAAAAATAGAAATCCGAGAACTTATAAGTTCTCAGATCTTGTCCTTGCAACATTATCATTTCAAAATGGAAAGATAAATGAAATTCAATCAAATATAATTGAAAAATCATTTAATTCATATGATACGTTGCTTGTTAATTCGGAAAATGTATATTATACAGATTTAATAAGATTTATTGCGGATTTGGATGATATTATATGTAATCATTATGGCGATGACGGAAGATTATGGTATGGGAGAGAAAACAATCTTGAAGCTCTAACAGCGGCAGTTGGCAGATGGTGTATGAATCAAGAGAATAATTTAGAAACTAATAAATGTTTGTCTAGTTGTTTGGATATATTTTCTTCGAGGATAGAGGATTTATGTTTAAGAGACTTTGACTTATACAAAGATAGATTAGCGGCTTCTAGAGTAAATATTGGACAGAAGACAAAAGCAATTGTATATGAAGCTATATTAGATTTCCTAAATAATACAGGGATAGTTAAATGGGGAGATATGTTTACATATTAGAGAATGATTATGGAAAATACAGAGATAAGAGAAAAGATTAATAATCGATTAATGGAACTTCTAAATCGATGTGCTGATAGGCAAAGCTGTGAGGAAGACGATGTTTTTTCTATTGAGGCATTAGAACCATATTCTGAAAAATGGATAGAAAAAATATATGAATTAGCTAATAAGGTAGATGATGCATATCGTATTATAATGAAGCTATTTATTATACTTTCAGAGAACATTGATAACTTGTCTTTCTCTGAAGATTTTGAAAAGCATAGCTTTTATTATTATGAAGTTGATGGCACTATGTTTGATGCACATCGTATGTGGAGTGGTGAGATAATAAACTGTCAGAATAGTTTTTGTGGATATGTTGATTTAGTGCAAAGAAAAGATTTAATAAAATGGATAGATGATAATCAAGGAAATATTAACTTCTTAATGGCTTATAGCATTATTAACATTGATATAGAAAAAATAGAAATAGGTGGAAAATATATAATATCGAATTATTATAACAGTGAGAAATTATCGAAGGACAGATTATTAGTAGCAATCAAGTTACAGATGGTTATCAATGGTGAAATTTTAAGAAATATTATAGATTATTCTTTGAAACCATTGGAGAATAGTTGTGTGAATAATCACATAAAGTGTATTAAAATGTTTTCTGTTGACGATAGACAATATGAACAGATAAATGAGATCTGTGATGCATTTAGTGATTATAATTCAACAAAAGGATTATTAGACAAATACTTAAGGTTATATCAATTATTTGAGGATTTAATGGTCAGACGATCGATAGTTCCATTTACCAAAAAACAAGAATTAAATGTAAGAATGTTGACGGAGTTTAAGGAGATAAAATCTTCTGAGAATAATGCATTACAAGAGTTAATAAGAGATATGCTAAAGGATACTATGAATAAAGATGCTTTAAAGATTGAATTTGTAGATGCAATTAATGATTTATGGCAGAATCTTTCAAATAGTGAAAGAACGTTTTTGCAAAAAATATATGAAGATAACAAAAATAATAAGGAGAAATCATTTGATGATATGTTAAGAGATAAAAACCTTAATATTGCTAATGTTATCGCGTATTGGATTTATCAAATGAGATGTAAAATAGTTCATAATAAGGCTACAGAAACCCATCTTACTTATCAAAATCTTGATAAAGTGCAAAGTAATATTATATCTAATTTTTTAATGCCAATGATGGAAATGCTTTTAATTGCAACTATTGCAATTATGCCAGATTTTATTAGATATAGTAAAAACAGTCTTTCTATAGAATTGTTTTAGTTTATGACTGGAGTTAAAGAAGTGAGATTATAGGATGACTGATTTATGATAATTTGGATTGATGGTACATATGGAGTTGGAAAATCACATTTGGCACAAAGGCTATATGAACATATTACGAATTCAATATTTTTACAGTCTGACTATTATTATGATGTTTGGAAGAAAGAGTTAGATAATAATGGTGATCCAACTAAAATTTTTATTGGAGGGTTTAGTGCTCAGACAAATATATATTTTTTGGATTATTTTGCTGATATAATAATTGAGAATTTGAAAGAAGATTACGTACAAATAATAGATATGTGTCTGTTGTGTGATAAGAGCAAAGATAAGTTATATAAAAAGGTTTTATCTAAAACTGATCAGAGTATACATCTGATTTTGACTGCAGATAAGCAAACGATTGAAAAAAGATGCAAAGAACAAGAAAATAGAGAAATAAGATTTGCGTTAGATGGTTATGTTACAAATACAAAATATATAATGAATTATTCAGATGCTGAGATAATTAAGACAGATAATAAATCAGAAAAAGAAGTATTTGAAATATGTATGCAATTGATACAAGAGAGTGGAATTATAAATTAAATGAATAATCTGATATAGGTGCATGTCACCGTGAAGAACGTGTGAACCTCATTATTGAATATTACGGTGCGGCGGAGCCGCCTGTCCGTAAGCGTCAAACCATACGCTATCCATTAAAATACGCCGCTGATTTAGCGGCGCGGTTTACGACATTCATCTGGTAAATCGGTAGCCCATTGCATCAGCGAATCCAGTTTTGTAATGTCTATATTTCTTTTGTTATCACAGAACTTGGGAAGTTCTGTAAAAAGATATTCAAGATACTTATATGGACGTAGTTCGTTTAACGTTGCTGTTTCGGTAATACTATAGATCGCAGCTCCTGAATCGGCTCCTTTTATAGAATCGAAGAATAGCCAGTTCTTCTTTCCTACGCAGAACGTTCTTATAGCTCTTTCAGAAGCAGAGTTATCTTTCGGAACTTCTCCGTCTTCGAGAAATACTCTGAGCTGTTGTTCCTGGTTAAGACTATAGTTTAAACCTTCAGCTGTTTTGCCTTTGGGCAATGTTGTTTCAAGGGCATTTCTCACCCACGCAAAGTATTCGTCAACGAGTGGCTTTATGTTCATCTGCCGTTCATTTAGACGTGCTTCAGGAGAAAGGTCCTTAAATGTACCTTCGAGTTTATATATACCGCTTATTCTAAGCAGTGCCTGATATGCGACGGATTGTTTAGCAATCTCAGGATTATCTTTTAAATCCTTGCTTGCAGCCTTGACTGCATCTGAGAAAGCTCTTCTCGCATGAGCCCAGCAGTTAGTGTTTTTTATGCTGTCTGCCTTACGTTCAACCAGATGGTACTGTGATAGACCATCTGTAACAAGCACGCCTTTGAAGTCAGCGTAGTACTCAAGTGGGATATGATGATCCCGGCCTTTCTGATACTCATACAGGACAATCTGTTTATCTGTATAGAGTTCACCGGATCCTATGTACCCACATATAACTCTTGCTGTTCGGACGAGTCTGATCTTCAATGACCTGCACAGGTGTCGCATCACACTGATTTACATGCATTTGAAGAGGTGATACTTCATACGTTCGCAGAAAGGCATCAGATATCTGGTAGCAATGTTGACTGTCCAGTTCGCCATATCCTGTCGGGATATATGAACGTCATTACGTTCGAATTCCTGCTCTATACGATAGAAAGGAATGGAATTAACAAACTTGTCGTTGAAAATAGCAGCGGCCAAAGAAGGTGTAACGATACTGTTCTTCAGCAGATCCTTAGGTCGTTCACCACGATAGAATTCATCCTGATGATCACCGTCCGTATCTACATATACCTTGTCTGTATGAACTTCAGTAATATACTTTGCAGGTATATGGCGGAGACGCTTATAAACTTCATCCGGCATTTCTTTCCAGTTATCCGGACCAATGTTATTAACTTTGAATTAAAGAAAAGTGGAAAAAACGCAAGGCGTTCAACTTGTTCCTTTGTTGTTTGAATTATAATACATAATATGAAAAGTATATTATTATTTTATAAAAGATTGGATAAATAAACGAGTAAAAGAAAAAGTTTCTGGCACATTGGAAATTGACTAATATAAAAAGCGGGATAAATAACCCTTTGATAATAGATGAGTTACGGAAAGTACTCAGGTTCTGGCTGGGTAAAGGAGGAACAATTCTATGGGAATGTTTTTTGGAATAATAGGTTTCTTGGGCATTGCGATTTCAATTGTTGCATTGATTGTAAAAGCCATTATGCGAAAATCTAAGAAAGGTGCGGAAATTGCGCTTGCGGCTAGTTTTGCTGTTTTGATACTTGGACTTGTGATAGATTTAAATGGAGATAAATCTGATCGTTCAAATCAGGCGTCTGTTGAGGCACAAGCAGAAGCGTCAGTAAATAGATCAATACCGGATGATTATAGCGAAACGACTTCGGAGAAAATCGAAGAAGATACTTCTGAAGAGGCTTCTACAGAAATTGTAGCTGAGGATTCGACACGTAAATCATTATCAGATCAGAAAGAAGAAGTTACTGATGATAAAGATGCGGCTGCTGAAGAACTTGCGGTTATAGATACGAAGGAGATTACAGAAAAAGAGGTTACAGAATACACGACTGAAATTACAACAGAATCTACAACTGAAGTGACCACTGAAGAGATAACTACTGAAGAGGCTGTACCTGAGTATGATTATGTACTAAATACAAATACCGGAAAGTTTCATAAGCCTTCGTGTAATAGTGTAAATCAGATGAAGGAGAAGAATAAGCAGGAATTTCATGGAACAAGGGATGAAGTAATCGATATGGGATATGTTCCTTGTAAAAACTGTAATCCATGATTTAAACAGGGGAATTTTGAAAGGTTAGAAAATGTTGGAAGAAGAGAATTATAAAGAAAGCTACGAAGAGAAATATAAAGAGAGCTATCTGGAGAAATATCACGAAGATAAGAAAAAACTGTGGAAAGCATTTATCATTATATTGATCGTAATAACGGTATTATTTTGGGTGGTTAGTTACATCAGTAAAAATGCACTGGATAAGCTTGATGAGAAATTAAGTGATGATTCCGACGTTGAATCTGAAGCTGTTTCTGACGTGGTTATGGCCTCGTTGGAAAATCAGGAGGTACAGCCGCTTTCAGAATGGGAGAGTGAGAGGCAGGACATTTTCAATAATCTGACTATACCTGAAGATGATTGTTTTTCTGTAAGTGATTGCGGGGAAGGCATCAGGATTGATGGTTATCATGGGACTGCAACAAAGATAAAGATTCCGGATATGATAGGTGGAAAGCCGGTTGTTGAGATAAATCTGATGTCAAATTTTGTCGATGCGAAGGTTGAAGTTATCTGGCTTCCGGATAATGTGAGATCGGTTGAAATTCTGAACCTGGATACTATGACAGCCATTAGAATTCCGGATGGCGTGGAACATTATAGATTTTACGGGTGTGATTCGTTGGCAGATGTCAGAATACCTAAGGGTGCGACGGCTATAGTAGAGGGAAAATGATTAAATCTGAATGATATATGGGCTGCCTTGCAGAGCTATGATAAAAAATGAATGGAAATCCGAAAAAAACCAAGAAAAAAGCACCCATTCGGGTGCTTCTTCTTCACACTATTAATCTATAAACCTTTGAGAGAACTTCGTTTGCTTCTTCAATTGGCTTAACTGTATATTACTACAACCTATATATTAAGTGATGAGCAAACATTTAATTATTTGTTAACATACTGTAAATAAAATCATTTAGGGGGATTTGAAATGAGTACAAAGGCTGAACGTAAGAAGGAACGTGAGAGTGAGAAGAGAAGAAAGCAGTTGCAGGGCGCGATCATCACATCCTTATTTGGACTTTTCTTCCTGATCCTGGGAATCTGGGGATTCCTTGGTAACAGATCGAAATATCTCGGATATAAGAATTCGGAGGATATCCGTGTGGTAAGTGCGACTGTCGATTATGCGGAGATTAAATCCAGGAAGGACGAGTATGGTGGAAAGGAAAATTACTGGGTAGCAAAGCTCAAGTATTCCGTGGACGGGAAGGAGTATACCGGTAAGCATGAGTACCTGTCAGAGGTTAAGAAGGGCGATGTGCTTAATGTTGAGGTATATCGTGATAAGAAAGGGGATTTCCTGATTCCGGAATATACAACAGAGTCGCTTTATAAGCTGTATAATGTTCTGTACCTTGCCGCGGCTGGATTTGGATTGCTGCTTTTGATCATCGTGGTAGTGGTCTGTTTGCCGGATAAGAAGGAAAAGAAAAAATAGTCTTAACGATGGTGAAAAATTTGTGAACTATTACGAATAGACATAGGAAACTGAATCTGATAGTATGGAGTTACACTATTAAATCTATTAATTATGGGGGAAACTGCATATGTTACACGTCTTAGCGTCTAAGACCGCGCTGCATTATGCCAAGAGGGGCATGATCAGCCGGGAACTAACCGACGTTTATTCGGATTCTTTTGAGACTCTGTTTGCACAGATCCTAAATTTTCTTTTGGTGGTCGCGGCTGCTGTTTTATCTAAGCAGTATATTCCGGTTGCGGTCTTTATAGGTGTGTTCGTCTGGATGCGCAAATATGCGGGCGGCTATACACCGAAATCCCATCTTGGATGTACCATTCTTTTTTCAATCATGCTGTTCCTGTTCGTGACAGGGCAGGTTTACATGTCATATGAAATCCAGGATTTACTGGCGCTTTGGTTCTTGGTGTTTACAGCACCGATCATCTGTTTCAGGGTGCTTGTAAGACAGTTTGACAATCCGCTTTTTGACAAGAAGAAATTCATACTCAGGTCAAATGCGATGCTTCTGTACATTTTTACATCCGGCGTAAGTATTGTTTCGGTATTTTTCGTTCATCAGCTTTCATTTCATATAGCTTCGGGACTTTTTTGTGCGGCTATATCTGTTCTGATCGAACGTGTAAGGCAGAAGCATATTTCGATTGATTAAGTATGAAATGTATATTTCCCCAATATGATTTAAATAATTAAACGGTCTGATCCGGCATGGAACTTAGGTTCTGTGCCGGATATTTTTATCGCTCAGTGATTTTGTAATATGTTACAAATATTTTTGTGAATAAAAAACTGGACATCTCTGGTGCGATTTGATAGAATTCCTCATGTAATAAACGTTAGAAATATCCGAACGATAAATTCATTGTGCAAAATGCACAATACGGAAATTATGAAGAGGAACTAACGGAATACGAAATGAATATTATTAAAAAGATACAAATATTATAAATCAGGTGAATTTTCATTATGTTAGCGGGATTTGCTGAGAAAGCAGCTTCATTTTATGTTGAAAAAGGTGTTATAAGCAGGGAGGATCAGGAAGTTTATTCATATTCCTTCGAGGTTCTCTTCTCAACGATATTAAATGTAGTCGTAATAATCCTTATAGCAGTCCTATCGAGGCAGTTTACGGCAGTTGCTGCATTTTCGGTCGTATTTATACTTATGCGGCGGAATGCGGGCGGATATCACGCCGAGACGCATCTGGGCTGTACATCGATACTTATATTTGTTTTGATAACATACCTTGCGGCAATCAGATATCTTACAGCGGATATTAAAACTATATGCTTTATAGGCTTCCTAGGCTTTGCGGCGCCGGTTATATTTTCCCTGGCGCCAGTAGAACACCCGAACAATCCACTGTATGATAAGTCGAAGATCACGCTTCGGAGAAATGCAATCCTGATATTCTGCATTTCCGCGTGCGTTTCCATTCTTTCGTTTTTTTATTTTCGAGAGCTATCATTTTATATATCAGCCGGGATTTTTGTTGCGGCCGTTTCAGCGCTGGCGGAGCACATCCGGCATATAGTAGCCCTAAAAAAATGTGGGAAGGAGGATAAATAAATATGAAGAAGATAGTTGAGGATGCACTTGTAAAGAAGGGTGCAGTAATTACTTCAGCAGCACTCTTTGCAGGTAAGGATTCGGCGAATTCTAAGTGCATCTGGTTATTTGGTCAGCCAAAGGTACCGGCAGGCATGAAGAAGTTTGTTAAAGAGAAGTAATAATTAATTAGCTCCATTATAACTAAATACTTATACTAAACGGTCCCCGGGAAGTTTCGGAACAGGCTTCCCGGGGATTCGTTTCATCTGAAATATACCACTTGTGCAGGTAGGTTTAATCTAGTAAAATGTTGTTTATATTTTTGAAAAAGGAGAAGTGTATTTATGAAAATCGGTTGCGTTAAGGAAATTAAAAACAACGAATTTCGTGTGGGGCTTACACCGGATAATGTTAAGACTTATGTAGCTGCGGGGCATCATGTTTATATGGAGAAGGGAGCCGGAGTTGGTTCGGGATTCTCCGATAATGAATATGTTGATGCGGGTGCAAGTCTTATCGATAATGCTTCTGAAGTTTGGAGCCTTGTTGACATGATGATCAAGGTTAAGGAGCCGCTTGAGAGCGAGTACGGATACTTCCGTGAGGGCCTGATCCTCTATACTTACCTTCATCTTGCTGCTGACAAGGAGCAGACTGATGCTCTGCTTGCAGGAAAGGTTAAGGCTGTTGCATATGAGACTATCGAGGATAACGGTCTTCCGTGCCTTGCACCGATGTCTCAGATTGCAGGACGTCTTTCAATTCAGGAAGGCGCTAAGTATCTTGAGAAGAAGTTCGGCGGAGAGGGAATCCTTCTTGCCGGTGTTCCGGGTACTCCTAAGGCAAATGTAGTCATCCTCGGTGGTGGTACGGTAGGTATGAATGCCTGCAAGATTGCTGTAGGTATGGGTGCAAATGTAACTATACTTGATGTTAATCTGAAGAGACTCGAGGAGCTCGATAACATGTTCGGAGCTCATATCCAGACTCTTGTATCAACTGACAGCAACATCGAGAGAGTGCTTAAGGATGCTGATCTCGTAATCGGATCTGTTCTGATTCCGGGTGCTTCAACTCCTAAGCTTTTCAAGAAGAAATATCTTCCTGAAATGAAGGACGGTGCAGTATTTGTAGATGTAGCTATAGATCAGGGCGGATGCGGCGAGAGCAGCCATGTTACAACACATGACGATCCTGTTTATATTGAAGATGGAGTTGTTCACTACTGCGTTGGTAACATGCCGGGCGCAGTTCCGAGAACAAGTACTATAGCACTTACAAATGCAACTCTTAAGTATGGCCTTATGATTGCAGATCAGGGCCTTGAGAAGGCTTGTGAGAATCGTGCTATCGAGACAGGAGTTAACTGCTACCTCGGAAAGCTCACAAATAAGAATGTTGCAGAAGCACACGGATATGAATATACAGCACTGAAGGATGTAATGTAATTCACTATATGTGGATGACTTGAGCAGCTATTTGATAAAAAGATTATTCAAGACAGTTTGCTTGGATTCTTATATGGAAATTATAAGTGGCTCCCGTCGACCGTTATGGCCGGTGGGAGCTATTATATTGTATAGGCTGGTTGGAGCTATTGTATTGCAGTTGACATGATAAAATATCTCGGATATAATACTTGGTGTTTAATAGGTGGTATATTTTAATTATGGTGCAATATCTGCTTGATAATATTGGTTATCGGGCGGGGTAACGAAATTTTATAAATACGGGTAGTTTGATTAAAGGCTTTATTTATATAGTCGTGACAATCCCGTCTTTTTTTAGTTGTTTTAGGAGGAAGAAATATATTATGAAAAAGTATTTATTATGTGTATTGATATTATCAGTTATGCTGTTTTTGTTTGTTGGATGCGGAAATAGCAGCAAATCGACAACTAGCACTGATATTAACGGTACATGGAAAATGTATGAAATGACCGATTATGAGGGAAATGTATTTACCGGAGATGATATATCAGATGAGGCTTTTACAATCGAAGGGGATCATGCGACTAACTCTATAATGGGTGTGGAGTATGAAGTAAGAGCAAATGATGATGGATCCTATAACTTTGAGCTTCTCGTGAGAGGAGAAGTTAAAGAAGGCATGGGCCTTGAAGGAGTTGTTTTTTCTGGTGATGTAATGACAGCTGAAGTGATGGGGAACGTATACAAATATAAAAAGCAATAGTATAGTATTTAAACAATGCGGAGAAGTGGTTATTGCCACTTCCCCGCATTGTTTATTTATAATGCTTATACATGTTGTTTATGAAAGCTGTTGATGCATGCTGTTTCAGCTATTATTCTGCATTTACCTTATCAAGTGCTTCCTGAGCTGTCTCAGCTGCTTCGTTGAGGGCTTCCTCTGCTGAGATACCTTCAAGCTCAACCTTGTCAGCTGCAATCTTAAGTGCATCATAGATCTCGCCGCCTGTAGGATCGATAGGTCTTACTGATGCATGTGAAGACTGTGTAAGCGGTACAAGGATTTCAGGATGATCTGCTGAGTAAGCCTTAAATGCTTCGCTGTCCTGGCTTGAAAGTCTTACAGGAACATAACCTGTCTCGAGTGCCCAACGTGCCTGATTGTCAGGTGATGTAAAGAACTTGATGAACTCATAAGCACCTGTCTTCTCATCGTCAGTAGAATTTGAAACTACTACAAGCTGCTTAGCTCTTGCTGTAGGAGCTGAGGTGCTGTCATCATCCCAAGCAGGCTGCTCCATAGCACCGACTACTGAGAAATCAAGATCTGCCTGGTCACCGCTTGAACCGATATATCCACCGGCTGTTCCGTCTACTGCGTCATCCATTGTATCATACCAGTACTCCCAGCCTTGACCGCCTGAGTGAACTGCCATTATCTCATCCTCGTTGATATCCTTTCCGATGCTGTCCCAAACCTCAATCCATTCAGGAGAGTTTATAAGAACTGTCTTTCCGTCATCACTGAGAAGCTGAGCTCCGTTTGAAAATGCGATATCGATAAGGTTATCCTCGCCCCACATCGGCTCCCAGCCATATGTTGCGATTCCCTGTTCCTTTATATTTCTTGATACTTCCTCAAGCTCAACCCAAGTCTTGATCTCTTCAGGATTTACGCCTGCCTTCTCAAATACTTCTCTGTTGTAGTACATGATTTGTGTTGATCCGTAAGCAGGGAAAGCATAAATCTTTTCACCGTCAACACCCTGCTCGAAATATACATCAAGATAATCAGAACGGTCGAAGCTTGAATCGTTAGATGTATACTGATTAAGGTCTGCAAGGAGATCCTTGTCTGAAAGATTTCTTGCTGCCTCAACCTCGATAAGAGCAACGTCAGGGGCTACATTTCCGGCAATACCTGCCTGAAGCTTCTGATAAGTCTCGTCATAGTCACCCTGTGTAACTGTTGTTACGAAATATTTATCCTGTGATGCGTTGAAGTCATCAACAATGCCCTGAATAACACCAACTGCTGTTTTTCCGCCGGCAAACCAGAATTCGATTTCAGTCTTTCCTTCAGCGCTTACATCCTTTGCAGCTGTTGTATCGGTAGCAGATGCATTTCCTTCAGATGCTGTTGTGCCTTCTTCGGTAGCTGCAGCTGTTACAGTTTCTGTTGATGCATTTGTCTGCTCTGATTCTACACTCTGTGTCTCAGCTGTGCTTGATGTGCTGATTCCGCATCCTGACATAGCACCCATCAGCATAAGGCTGCTGAGCGTTCCTGCTGCGAATTTTCTCATGATGTTACTTGTTGTCTTTTTCATAATTATCCCTCGTTGTCCTTTCTTTTGCATTTATATGCAAGATCTTATATATGAACCTCGTATGAGGTTATATGCGATTTAATTATCTTTTTTTGTTTACTGTGATTTATCTTTACAGTGTTTTTTTGCAGTTATTTATCTTTGCAGTGATTTCTGATCATCTGCATTCAGTGCTGCAATTGTTGTATTACGATGTTGATCAGCCCTTCACGCCGCTGTCGCCCGATAATCCGTTGATGAACCATTTCTGAGTGAAGGCGAATAGTATGAGGAGCGGTATCACTATCATTGTGCTTCCTGCCATTACCTTTGCCCAGTCTGTTCCGTAAGCCCCGTCGTCGATGAAGAAACTTCTTAGTCCCTGTGCAACAAGGTACTGATCGGCGTCTTTAGTGATGAGTGATGGCCACATATAGTTGTTATAGAGTGAAACGAAGCTCATTAGTCCGAATGTCACAAAAGAAGATCTTGTAACCGGCATTATTATGCGCCACAGGATGTTCCAGTCATTTGCTCCGTCAAGCTTTGCGGCTTCGATAAGTTCTCCGGGGACCTGAAGAAATGCGGTCCTGAGAAGGAAGATTCCGAATATACTTACGCACTGTGAGAAGATAAGTCCTGCCTTTGAATTGAGCAGTCCCATTTTCGCAAGTGTTACATACGCAGGTATATAGGTTGCGCATGATGGAAGCATGTATGTTGCCATAACTATTCCGAAGAGAAGGTTTCTTCCCTTGAATTTGATAAATGAAAATGCGTACGCCAGCATCGCGCCTGTTACAATCTGTATTGCAGTTGTTATGAGAGCAACGATGAGGCTGTTAGCCACATATTTCATAAGAGGCGAATTGTTGAAGACCTCTATGATATTTTCCAGATGGATGATATTTGGGAAGATCATGGTTGGGTCCATAGCTTCCTTGCTGGTCTTTACGCTGCCCAGCACCATCCAGAGCATGGGGAATACCATGATGAGGCTTATTATGGTCAGTACAGTATGTCTGATTCCTTTTCCGATTGTTTTCTTCATTTAGATATTCACCTGTTTCTAATGGTTTAGTAATTCACCCATTTTTTTGAAAGCTTAAACTGTGTAAAGGATAGTGCGACTGTTATCAGAACGATGATTATCGCAACTGCGGAAGCCTGTCCCATTTTGAACTGCTCAAATCCCAAATGATAGAAGAGATATGTGAGAGTTCTTGTACTGCCTGCAGGTCCGCCCTGTGTGAGTATCTGTATCTGGTCGTAGGCTTTAAGTGCATCCAGCATTGTTATTATTGTAAGGAAGAAGGTTGTTGGCGATACTCCGGGAAGTGTGACATATCTCAGCTTTGCCCAGAAACCTGCACCGTCAAGTGCGGCTGCCTCATAACGTTCTTCAGGTATTTTGTCGATTGCTGTGAGATAGAAGATACAGCTGTATCCGATGCTCTTCCAAACAGTTACGATGATAACTGAGAGAAGCGCGGTTTTGCTGCTGCTGATCCATTGTGACTTTGGAAGTCCGAGGAAGGTGAGAAATTCGTTTGCGAATCCACCCTTCGGATTGAAGATCCAGCTCCATACGATTGATATCGCAACGGTAGGTGTAACCCATGGCGAAAATACCAGGAATCTATATATTGCCTTGCCGCGGAACTCCTTTGAAAGAAGAAGTGCGATTGCAAGTCCGATAGTCAGGGTCGGGATTATTGTTCCTGCGGCGAAAACAGCTGTATGCTTGAAAGCGGCCCAGAAATGAGAACTTGTAAGTACATCCTTGTAGTTCTCGACTCCGACAAAGTTATAATCCGGAGTCATATAATCCCAATCCGTAAAACTGAGGAATCCGCTCTTCATAATCGGACCGATCCAGAAGATCGCCATAGGAATCATTGCAGGCAGAGTGAAGAAAAGCACTCTGAGCAGCTTCCCGAAACGAGCTCCGGAGGTATTTATTTTTTTTGAGGAGGGTTGTTTCATTTGAGTGGTTCCTCTTTAGATTCTAATGAAATATCTGGGGTGATATGCATTATCTTGTCCAATGTTCGTGATACCGGTGTGTATGTAGTATGTGTTTTTCAATGGTTGATCACCGGCGTTCATGGTGTCCTGCTTGATAGTTGTTCACGAACTGACAAGATAACACATAACGTGAACATGATAAACTTATATACGGGATTTGTCAAGGGGCGTATTTATTAAGAAATCATTTATCGGAATAAAAGATCAATCTAAAGTCGTATTCGATATAATCAAGCGTCGGAAATGCAGTACATCTAATGAAATATTGATTTGAAGAATGTCCTGTGAAAGCTTATTATTATAGATGGGAAAAAACATCACTGGATATAAAGAATACAAATTGGAGAGAATATGGAATTTAATTATATAAGAATAGATGGTGAATCAACCGAAGATAAATATGGCTTCTTCAAACTCTTTTTTGATGCAAACGAAAATCAGCTGCTGCATTTTTATGAACCTGATCTCGGGCTCTTTGCTGTAGAAAGTCCGATGGTAATCGAAAGAGCACTTATGGGTGGGTATAGGCCGGTTGCATTTGTAATGATCGATAGTCTTGCAGATGAAATGTGTGCTCGTTTCGCTGAGCTTGCGGAGGAGTATTATATAACAAGTAATAACAAGCACTCCGAAGAATCATCGATTGATAAGACAAGTGATAACAAGCGATTCGAAGAATCATCGAT
>CAMJHQ010000033.1 GCA_946405625.1 uncultured Lachnospiraceae bacterium
CTGTTTTCTTTTCTGTCTTCTCAGCCTTTTCAGCCTTCTCTGCTGTTTTCTTTTCCGTCTTCACTGCCTTTTCAGTCTTTTCTGCAGCCTTCTTCTCTGTCTTCTCAGCCTTCTCTGCTGTCTTCTTCTCCGGTTTAATAACATTTTCAGGCTTTATCGGTGAAGCAGGTGTTGCAATTCTTACTGCAGGCTTTCCTGTTATCTTCATTCTGAGGAAATTCATCATATCCTCATCTATACTGCTCTGAGCCTTAAGATCCGGTCTCTTCTTCTGGAGTATATTCAGAATATCTGCACTCTGAACCTCTCTTCCCGTCTCTTCAGTTAATACCTTTGCAAACTCATGTATTCTCAATGTTTTACCTCCGAATTTTGTTCAATCACATTTAATGCCAGACCTATGCAGTCTGCTATTCCGTCATCCGTTACCGCTACGCAGCTGCGATTTTCTCTTCCTATCGCTCTGCCTATAGCTTCCTTATCACCATATTTGATATAAGGTATCTCATAGAAGGTGCATTTGTTTATAAACTTCTTTTCTGTATTTGGCGATGCATCACCGGCAATGATCACAAGGGATGCCTTCCCGTCCGAAATGGCTGCTTCACACTGAACCTCTCCCGAACATATCTTCCCGGCTTTTGCCGCGATAGACAACATGCTGATCGCATATTTAGCGAGACTCTCTGTTAATTCGACTTTCTCGTCTTCAGTGATAAGCTTCTTTATGTAAGCATCCTCAATGCATTTAGGATTACGGCATATATAGGCGCCTCTGCCTCTCACTTTTCCGCTTTCGTCGATATCTCTTTTCTTATCGCCCTCCTCACCGGTCGTAATAACGATTCTCATCATCTCAGCCTTGGGCTTATGTTCCGAACAGCTTATACATTCCCGTAGAGGAACCTTATTTCTCTTTGCCTTTTTAATACTCAAAATTTACTCCCGTATTTCTCGGCCGCACCTTCTGTATCGGAGGTTTATGCCTCTTCTTCCTCTGATTTATCTTCATCAGCATCTGCTGCATCTTCTTCAGCTTCTGCTGCTTCTGTTGCTTCTGTTGCTTCTGTTGCTTCTGCAGCTTCTTCTGTTTCTTCAGCTGTGTCTTCTGCAGCATCTGAAACTTCTGATTCCTCTGCTTCTGCTACATCATCAGCATCATACTCTTCTTCATCATACTGCTCTTCCTCGATCTGTCTGTCACTCTTGATGTCGATCTTATATCCTGTAAGGAATGCAGCAAGTCTTGCATTCTGTCCCTTGAGACCGATTGCAAGTGAAAGCTTGTCATCAGGAACAACTACATATGCTTCCTTATCTTCAGGATATACATCAACAGATATAACCTCTGAAGGACGGATAGCATTTTCAATAAAGATTGCAGGATCTTCATCCCACTTGATAATATCTATCTTCTCACCGCCAAGCTCATCTACGATATGCTTAACTCTCTCGCCGTTTACACCTACGCATGATCCTACAGCATCAACGCTTGGATTGTTTGACCATACAGCGATCTTTGTTCTTGAACCGGCTTCTCTTGTGATGCTCTTGATCTCAACTGTACCGTCTGCGATCTCTGTAACCTCACGCTCGAAAAGAAGCTTTACAAAATCAGGATGTGTTCTTGATGTAATTATACGGAATCCACCCTTCTGGGTTTCCTTAACTTCAAGAATGAAAAGCTTTATTCTGTCACCTGTTCTGTACTTCTCTCTCGGAATCATTTCCTTCTTGCTGAGAAGTGTTTCTGTTCTGTCATCAAGTGCAACGCTTACGTTCTCGCCAACATATCTCTGAACAACACCTGTGACAATAGTCTTCTCCATATCCTTATACTTATTAAATACGGCTCTTCTCTCGCCTTCTTTAATCTGCTGAAGAATAATTCCCTTTGCCTTCTGAGTTGCAATACGTCCGAAATCCATAGTTGTTATCTCAACCGGAACTTCATCATCTATATCGAAGTAAGGATTGATCTGCTGAGCTTCCTCAAGCGTAATGTCAGTACGCGGATCCATAATCTGTTCTACTACAGTCTTGTGAGTATAAACCTTAATCTCACCTGTCTCACGATCCATATTTACGGAATACTGTGTGTTCTTTCCGTAATCCTTCTCGCAGGCTGAGGCAATAGCCTTTTCAATTCCCTGCATGATTTCTTCCTTGTCAAGGTTCTTCTCCTTTGCAAGTAAGTTTAAAGCATCAATAATTTCTGACATTTCATCCTCCTTCTATTCTGGTTCAAACTCAAGTCTGACCAGTGATATATTGTTTCTTGGTATCGTAAATGTATTATCAGCGGTTATTTCAACCGACAGATTATCATTGTCAAAAGCCTTCAGTGTTCCCACAAATGACTTTTCTCCATCAACAGCTTTATAAAGATTAACTCTGATCAGTCTTCCTATGCTTCTCTCAAAGTCTCTGTCTTTAACAAGCTTTCTTGTAAGTCCCGGAGAACTTACTTCCAGGATATATGCATCGCTGATATAATCCTCTTCATCCAGCAGCGGATCAAGTGCCCTGCTCACTGCCTCACAGTCATCAACCGTAAAGCCGCCCTCCTTATCTGCGTATATCCGAAGGTAGTAATCACTTCCTTCCTTTACATACTCAACGTCCCATAGCTCATAGCCAAAACGTTCTATGATGGGCATTACCAATTCTTCTGTTCTTTTCTCAATATCAGCTTTTTTCATAGTATCCTTTCTTGATATGGTATTTTGCATAAAATAGAGTGGGAACGGAAGACTCTTCCGCGCCCACTCAAGTAATTGTTATTAAGCTAAATCATATGTTAACACATATTTGAGAAAATGCAAGTATTATTTTACCCGTGCTGCATTCTTATCATTCCGGATAATACAGTATTCCGAAATATTTACCACTCCAGATAATCCTTTAATTCCACAAAATCTATAATCAGCTTCTCATCATATATCTTCATAGGAACCTTGTCCGCAAATGTATAAACCTTCGGAATATCACTTTCAGCAAAATCATATTTAAATATCTTATTGTCATAATGATCCACTATCCAGTATTCTCTGACGCCGCTGTCTCGATACTTTTCCATTTTTACATTCATATCCTTCAGGCGGCTGTGGCGGGATACAACTTCCAGAGTAAAGTCCGGTGCACCTGCAACGCTTTTCCCATCCTTAACTTTATCCCTGTCACAAACTATTATTATATCCGGCTGAACCACTGTCCTGTCGCCCTTATCATATTCCAGTCTCACATCCACCGGCGATACCATTGCTCTGCATTTTCCTTTATTCTTCCTGATAAACTGAAATATAACATTACTTATATACATCACTATATCCTGATGTCGTATATTCGGAGCATCCATAGTATATAGATATCCGTCGATAACTTCTACTCTCATGCCTTCCGGAAGCTCGAGCTTCGTATATTCATCATATGTATAACCGCCTCTGTCAAATATTTCTTCATACGGTACTTTAAAAGCTAAATTACCTCTTGTGAAATACTCTCCGTTTTCTGCCACAAAAAGATTCTTTTCATCAGGTTCATAAGTAACCTTCCTTGGCATCTTATCCCACATTTCCGATGCATGATCCTTAACAAACTTTTCAAAATAAATCGACAGCCTCTCTAGCGTATCATTCCTCGGATTTCCTGCAAATCCTCCGAACGCTTTCTGAATAGTGCTTATAGAGACATCCTTGCATCCCTTATGTATATCATTATAAGTCAGGCCGAAATCTCTTCTGATCCGCTTCATTTCTTCCAATGTAAACATATCGTTCCCTCCTCATATTGTCATCCGGTTATCATTTTATCATCTTTTTATCATTATATTATCATAAATGTATCATTGTCAATTATTCTATATAGCAATTATCTATCTAATGTAAAAGCCATATCACTTCAATCTGAAATGATATGGCTCATATTGATAATCCTATTTATGTTTCTATCCGCTCTCATCAAGAATCCCCATTTCTCTAAGGCGTGTGAGGATGTCACAATTCTATCAATTCCTTCGGAGACTTCGAAAGCACTTCACATCCATCTTCTGTGATCAGGATCATATCTTCTATTCTTACGCCGAACTTGCCGGGAAGATATATTCCCGGTTCGTCGGTAATAACCATGCCGGCTTGAAGAATCGATTCATCTCTTGTATTAAAGGCCGGAGCCTCATGAATATAAAGCCCTACGCTGTGACCGAGTCCGTGGCCGAAATTACTTCCGTATCCCGCATCAGCAATGATATTTCTGGCAATTGCATCAACATCCTTACATACGAGGCCAGGTTTTACCTTATCAAGTACTGCAAGCTGAGCCTCCAGAACTTTATTATATACAGCCTTCTTTTCTTCATCCGCCTTACCGATACATACAGTTCTTGTCATATCGGAACAGTACCCCTCATACAGACATCCGAAATCCATTGTGAGGAAATCACCCATTTCTATTTTCTTATCTGACGGAATAGCATGAGGCATAGAGCTGTTAACCCCCGATGCTGCAATAGTATCAAATGACAGCCTGGAAGCACCGTGACGTTTCATGCTATACTCAATTTCAGCTGCAACCTCAAGTTCTGTCATTCCCGGTTTAAGGATTCCCAGGATGTCATCAAATGCCACATCGCCTATATGCTCAGCCTGACGTAGAAGTGATATTTCTTCCTCTGTCTTCACTCGTCTCGGCTTAAGCAGTGAGTCCTCCAACGGAATAAGCTCTACCGGTGTATTCTTCAGCTCATCTTCAGACAACAGTTTTTCATATTTTTTATAATCATTATATGAAATAGACAGATTCTCAAATCCAAGCTTCCTTACATCATTCATCTTCATAAACTCCGTAAGAATACTTTTCATCGGATTCTTTGAATTGTATTCCTTTACTTCAAATTCACTTTCCTGTCCTGCTGCTTCGGTATATCTTGAATCGGTTATCAAAACATAGGATTCCCGTGAGATAACAGCTACTCCCTCTCCACCCCGGAAGCCCGTATAATATCTCAAGCTATACGGATCATTTATCAGAATCCCATCAACCTCTGCAGCCTCCATTATTCCTTTTAACAGTTCTCTATCTATTTTCTTCTTCATAACCAGTCTCCAAATCACTTAATATTTCTTGTCATGATATATAGTTTATCATGGTATTTGTCCGCTCACTGTTTATATTTCCGCTTACGTTATATACCGAAACATTATATCACACTTTTCATCACATGCACGGTTTCCATGATAAAATATGAATTGGTTCATGAAAAATATACATTGATTCATGAAAAATATGAATCGATTCATGAAAAAGCACAAATCAATTCATGATAAAATAGATTTGATCATGATAAAAATCAAATCAATTCATGATTAAAACATCGGTTGAATAATAATTCATGTCTGATATGATACTCTCTCATATGGTATTAAGGTAGGTATTTTCATGAAAAACATGACTGAGGGCAGCCCTTGGAAGCTGATCATCCTCTTTACTATTCCGTTGATCTGCGGAAATATACTTCAGCAGCTATATAATATCGGTGACGGAAAAATCGTCAGCGAATTTATCGATGAGTACGCTTTTGCCGCCGTAGGAATGACCGCTGTTGTATCAAATACATTAAACGGCCTGATAGGCGGCTTCACTCAGGGTTTCGGAATCCTGGTTGCAAACAGCTTCGGTGCAAATGATATGAAACGTCTGAAGCGTTCAATTGCCGGTAGCGTTCTGCTTACACTGCTTCTGATAACAGTCCTCACGACTCTCGGACTTCTGTTCATCAGACCGATCCTGATAGCACTTAATACACCGGATGAAATACTCCCACAGGCACTCAGCTACGTCAGGATAATAATATGCGGAATATTCTTTACAGCATCCTATAATCTACTGGCAAATGTACTCCGCTCGCTGGGCGACAGCAAAACTCCGCTGTTATTTCTTATATTATCGGTAATACTCAACCTCGGTCTGGATTATATATTTGTACGTATCATGAATTGGGGAATAAACGGTGCAGCATATGCAACTGTACTTTCTCAGACCATATGTACGGTGGCATGCCTTACATATGTATTTAAAAGATACAGGCATATCATCCCTGATAAAAGCGATTGGAAACATGCCTCACGCATGCTTGCTGAGCTATTCACCACCGGACTTTCCATGGGACTTATGGGCTGTATCGTAAATATCGGAACAATAATTCTCCAAGGTGCAATAAACGGTCTCGGTCCTGATATCATGGCAGCACACGTTGCAGGCCGCCGTGTTCTGGATCTTCTGATGATAATGATATTCACTTTCGGATTCTCGATGACCACATACGTCAGTCAAAATGTGGGAGCCGGCCGAATAGACAGAGTAAAACAGGGAGTCAAAGCGGCAACAATAACAGTAACTGTTATATCACTCACCCTTGTTCTTATATGTCTCCTTATTTCAAGGCCTGTAGTTACATGGATAGCCAGCACAGACAACGTGGACATTATCAATAACGGTGTAATGTACTGCAGAACAGGAGTATTCTTCTTCGTAGCACTCGGTCCACTCTTCGTTCTGAGATGCACCCTCCAGGGTCTGGGGCATAAGATCATACCTCTTTATTCATCCGCTATGGAGCTTTCGGTAAAAGTTCTTTCTGCATCCCTACTGGTTCCCGCCATCGGATATTTTGGTGTTGCGCTTACAGAGCCTATAAGCTGGGTTCTTATGACAACGATGCTTTTCTTCATGTACATGTATTATATTAAAAAGGAAGTCGCTGTCAGAAATAGCCGGGCTCTCCATTAAACATATATTTACCGCAGGATACAATTAAAACAGCCGGTGCATATAATGATAAATCCAATAATTCAAAAAGCCGATACATATCATTCGTGATATGTACCGGCTTAATTTATTGCTTATTAGGATTTACGTTTATGTTAAAATCTTACTGTCCCATCTGTTTAGCAACTTCTGCAGCGAAGTCCTCGTTCTTCTTCTCAAGTCCTTCACCTGTCTCGAAACGTACAAAGCTCTCGATCTCGAACTTGCATCCGTTAGCCTTAGCAACTGACTCAACATACTGCTTAACTGATTCCTTATCCTCAGCCTTAACATATGTCTGATCCATAAGGCAGATTTCCTTGAAGTGCTTCTTTAAACGTCCGTCAACAAGACCTGCGAAGATCTTGTTCTCAACGTAAGCAGCCTTGTTATCCATAGCAAGTCCTGCAAGAACAGCCTTAGCTTCATCTGAAAGGAAGTTGAAGAGGAACTTATTGTTCTTCTCAGCTTCGTAAGCCTTGATATCCTCATCATTCCAAAGCTTCTCTGATACAGCCTTGTTAAGAAGCTCATTAAGGATTGGCTTTGGAAGTGAAGCTGTATCGTTAAGTGAGCTGTCAACGATTGTATCCTTCTCCTTAGCCATGAAATCAGCTGTCATATCCTCGTCCTTTACAAACTGAGGATTCATAGCTGCGATCTGCATAGCTACGTTCTTCATAGCTTCCTTGATGTTGTCGTTAGGAGCATCACAAGCTGCCTTAACAAGAACACCGATCTTACCACCCATATGGATGTAAGAAACAACTACATCACCTGTAACCTTCTCAAATCTTCTGATTGTAAGGTTCTCACCGATCTTAGCGATCATTGCTGCATGCTGATCTGCAACTGTAGCATCAGGATTAACATCTGACTGAGCTGCGTTGAACTCATCCATGTTAGCATAGTCGTTGTTATTTATCTGTGTAGCAAGAGCCTTTACATAGTCTGTAAATGTTTCGTTCTTTGCTACGAAGTCTGTCTCTGAATTTACTTCTATAATAGTAGCTGTCTTGTCATCATCTGAGATAACTGTAGAAACAACACCTTCAGCTGCGATTCTTCCAGCCTTCTTTACTGCTGTTGCAAGTCCCTTCTTTCTAAGGAACTCTACAGCTGCGTCGAAATCTCCATCTGTCTCTGTAAGAGCCTTCTTACAGTCCATCATTCCGGCACCTGTCATTTCTCTAAGTGTCTTTACGTCTGAAGCTGAAATAGCCATTTTAATTTCCTCCTATACGAATATTGGTGATTGACCCCCGCTGCAAACCGTCCAAAATGCAGCAGGCGGGATCAATATTAGAAACAATTTTATCTAAATACGGATTACTCAGCGTCCTCAGCTGTCTCCTCTGCATCAACTGCCTCAACAGCTTCCTCTGCATCCTCTGCATCAGCTGAAGAATCAGCACCCTGATTAGCTTCGATAACTGCATCTGCAAGCTTAGCAACGATAAGCTTTACTGCACGGATAGCATCATCGTTACCAGGGATTACATAGTCAAGCTCTTCTGGATCGCAGTTTGTATCAGCGATTCCCATAAGAGGAATTCCGAGTGCCTGAGCTTCCTGTACACAAATTCTTTCCTTGTGAGGATCTACTACGAAGATCATATCAGGAACTCTCTTCATCTCCTTGATACCGCCAAGGTTCTTCTGAAGCTTCTCCATCTCCTTCTTGATCTTTACAACTTCCTTCTTAGGAAGAAGGTCAAATGTACCATCCTCTTCCATCTTCTCATACTTCTTAAGAGTATCAATTCTTGACTGGATTGTCTTGAAGTTTGTAAGCATACCACCGAGCCATCTGTTGTTTACATAGTACATACCGCAACGATCAGCCTCTGACTGAACAGAATCCTGAGCCTGCTTCTTTGTACCAACGAAAAGGATTGTACCACCGTCAGCTACACAATCAAATACTGCCTTGTAAGCCTCATCCATCTTTCCAACTGTCTTCTGAAGGTCGATGATGTGGATACCATTTCTCTCTGTGTAGATGAACTCATCCATCTTAGGATTCCATCTTCTTGTCTGGTGACCAAAGTGAACACCTGCCTCGAGTAACTGCTTCATTGAAATAACGCTCATTTTACTTACCTCCTGGTTTTTTAAAAATGTCTTCTGACAGCATATGTTATTTGGTTGAAAATGAATCGCTGAACATATTTAACAAATTCGGAATTAATCCGTGACCACTTGTGGGCTAAGGATTAATTATGAATTTGTTTAAATCCTGCGAAGCAGGATTTGTAAGAACATGAGTGAATCTTTGATTCACGAATGTTCTTCAATATGTTAAACAAAATTCAACCGGTCGCGAAACTGTGGGCGTTAATCACAGCACCTGCGTATATGCCGCATGTAGTTTATGATGTCGGATAATCGCATGCCAAATAGACGGCCGCTACCGCATCAAGCACGATAATAACATAATAAAAAACCATATGCAAGAAGATTTTTACTGTATTTAAAATACTTTTGATACCGTTCAAAAACATTTCCGTGAAATCATAAACCACCTGACAGAGCTACAACAAGTTTCACTCTGTCATGAATTCCCGTCTTATCATAGATTGATGAGATATAATTCTTTACAGTTCCTTCGGAAATGTACAGCTTATCGGCAATCTGCTTATTGGTCAGTCCTTCCGCGAGAAGTGATGCGATCTCCCGCTCTCTTCCTGTCATCTCATCATACAGAGTTATCTCTTCATTCTTGTTCATCAACATCGTAAGCCTTTGCATCACCTTCGGATCAAGCACGCTTATTCCGTTCATAAGCTGACCTACCGCTCCGAGAATAGCATCCTTGCCGCTGTCCTTGAGAAGATAACCGTCCGCGCCCTTACTTATTGCATCCGTTATATTCTTATCATCATAAAATGTTGTAAGCACAAGTATCTTTATCTCCGGATACATTCTTTTCATATGACCGATAAGCTCTATTCCGCCCATACCCTTCATATTGAGATCAACAAGAGCTATATCACATTTTGTTTTCTTCAGGATATCAAGTGCTTCTCTTCCGTCATGAGCTTTACCAACGATCTCCATATCATTGAGTGAAAGAATTATCTCCAGGCTGTCAAGCAGCATATTTTCATCATCCACGAGCAGTACTTTATACATACCGACTCCTTTCATCATTCATTTTAATCCAGTCAAATTTCGATTGTGACACGGAATAGTTTATTCACCGAGCGGAAGCTCGATCATCGAGAAGAAGCCTTCATCATTGTAAAAATCCGTCACGCCTCCGCAGCGTGCAGCATAAGACATCAGCTTCTTTAGTCCGAAGCCCTGACGTATCAGCTCGTCCTTAGTATCGTCATTATAATCACTGCTTCCATTATCCTTTACTTCAAGCCTTATATGAGCCGAGTCGCCCGAAAGCTTAACCATAAATGCGGTCGCCCCTCCATGCTTCACACCGTTGGTAAGAAATTCACTGAGCGCACCTGTCAGAAACTCAGCATGTTCTCTCGGAAGCATCATATCTTCGGAATATATATCATATATCCTGTCACATGTAATTTCCGTATCCATTATGAACTCATCAATAATATTGTCAGTATAACACATCATATCTTTTACCGAAATATCTTCGTCTCCGGTATCGAGTGCTCTTACAGCACTTCTGATTGATTCAAGACTGCCCCTGATTCTGACGGCTGCATCATTCATTCTCTTATGAGCCTCCTCAGGATTCTTATCAAAGAGCATATCCGCAGCATCCAGTGTCATTATTGCAGCCGTGATCGAATGTCCTACACTATTATGAATATTACGGCTTATATTTTCTCTCTCCATAAGCCTTGCATTTTTATCTATATAGAAGCTCTGTTGAGACAGCTCTCTGTTCTTCTTTATCTCATGCATTTCACTGAGGCTGTACCCTATCATCCTTCTGGCATTTTCACGTCGTTTCTCTTCGCTCTTTTGGAGAATCACCCTGACCATGACTATAATCCAGCTTATAAACTCTATCAGGAAAAGCCCCAATACCATTCTTGCTATGTTATATCTGCCGAAGGTTCCCGAAAAGATCATATGCACGGATGAATATACCGTATATATGATTCCCGAAGTCAGACATACCGGAAGCAGTTTAAGATTTACAATCGCGGCGATTGCAAGGAATCCCCACCATCCTCCGGATAAAACCGCAAAAAGGACAGCCACGAAAAGCTGACATATTCTGTAAAGCTTTTCGTGTCCATCCGTAAGATACTCGGCAGTTAAAAGGATCATCAGGATTCCTCCCAGCAGCAATTCCCAGAAAATGTATTTGGAAAATACCACCGATATGCATACGAGTAATATAATTATCAGATTTGATATAACGATGCTGATCATATTTTTCTTAATTCACCTCATCCGCCCCTACGGGGCACCTTCCACAGATGGGAAGGCTTTAGAATTCTGTCACGTCGGCTTTTGCCATTCCTCTTCCCTTGGAAATGATCGTTGGGATCACGACCAGAACATTTGAAAGAAGGAACCCATACAATCCGATTTTTGAGAAATACGGAAGATATTTGCCATCCGGAATATAATACAGTTCATTTATCAGAAATGTAAATATTATTATCACTGCTGCTCCGAAAAGAACTGCCAATAAATTCATCATTGAGATTTCAGATGCGCATTTCTTTAATATTCCCCTTTTTGTAATACCTATCGCTCTATATATTCCGAACTCGTACACTCTCCTGATATACTGGCCTGTTATTACCGAGTTTACAACTATGGAAAGTACGACAGAGAGAAGTATGATCCCGCTGAAGAATATATAGAAAAACGGTTCAAACTGTCTTTCTATCTCATTTCGCATAGGTTCGTTTATCTGTGCTTTCCTGTCTCCGAGGCGATCGGCTATATAATCCCTCAGTTCATTCCCGGACATATCAGGACTCATAACATTAAGTCTGTAAACCACATCATCTCCCGGAATCACATAAAACAGTACGAAGCTTTCATCATCAATAAGCGCATCCAGTGTATATCTTCCTTCAATTATTTTATCCGTCGAGGAATCGATCACATCGCCTTTCTTAAGCCCGTAATGCTTTGCAAAGGTTTCAGACATAACAACCGAATAGTCCTTGATATCCGTATAATCGCACTCTATACCAAATTGATCGAAAGCCTGTTTCATATCATCGACCGAGCTGAACACCATGGATGCGGTTCCCATTTCAAATCCCATAGTGCACTTCCACGGAAGTCCACGGTGTCCCCAGCCGGTTCTCGGCTGCACTATCAGTTTATCATCATTCTTCAGTTCATTATAGAATTCCGTGAAATCATTATAATCCTCTGCCGAAGCCGGTGCATCAACAACACAGAGCTTATCGGAATATTCATTATAACTGTTCCAAAAATAGTAAACACTGTCTATATAATTTCCCGCAAGAAATATGAATGTTGTAAGAAACAGCATAAAAATGATTATAATGGATTTTCTCTTATTCTCCTTGATATAATACATTGCCGAAAATGGTCTCATGCCGACACCTCACTCTTTTCCGGTACACTGCTGATCTCACCGTCCCACATTTCTATTATCATATCAGTGTCCTTTAATATGCTTCTATCATGAGTAACAACCAGAACAAGCCTGTCCTTTGAATACTTCTTTAAAATCTTCATCACATTATATGCATTCTCATGATCAAGCGATGCTGTCGGTTCATCTGCAAAAATCACCTTCGGATCATTGATCATTGCTCTCGCTATAGAAACTCTCTGACTCTGTCCTCCCGAGAGTTTTGCCGGTTTCTTCTTAAACTCTCTTTCCTTAAGCCCGAGATCCGACAGGATTTTCTCTGCTGTCTTTACCACTTCCCTGCTTTTATCCACTGATGCAACCAGAACATTATCAAGCGCATTCATATACGGAACCAGATAATGTTTCTGGAATATAAAACCGAATTCCTTTCTTCTGAGCTTCTCTCTTACTCCGTTACTCACTTCGGTAAGTGAAGTTCCATTATACAAAATGCTTCCTTCAGTCGGAGTCTTAAGCGTAGATAAACAATACATAAGTGTACTCTTTCCGCTTCCCGAAGGTCCTATGATCCCGACAAGTCCGGTATCCGGGAGTGTCAGATCAAAGCCCTTAAGAGCATACATCTTCTCATCTGTATTCATATCATAGATCATGCTTATATTCTTAACTTCAAACATTTTAGTACCTCTCAATCTTCTATTGCATCTATTGTTTTTATATCATGTATATTCATCAGCACAGGAAGCTGCAGCATTCCCATAATGAAAATATATACCGCAACGATTCCGAAAATCCTGTCTCCGTAGAAAAGCCTGCTCACAAGGCCCTTCGGTTCAATAAGATATACATTTACCAGTCCTGCTATAGCCATGGAAAAAACAAGACCGACTGCTATTCCGATTCCGAATATGATCAGCATTTCGCGGATTATCATTCCATATATGTCCCCCCTCGCATAGCCGATTGATGCATAGAGGCAGTATTCATTTACCCTGTTCCTCATAAAGGAGATATATGAAACCAAAACTGAAATCGCAAGGAATATGAGAACAACCGCAAAGATTACATCCAGTACTGACTCTATCGTATTCTTAATATCACTCTGATATTGCATTTCCTGATTCACCACATCTAAAATCTCGTCCTTATCTGAAACAGTAATTCCTTGTTCGCGAAGTATTTCCGTCATATCTGCTGCGGTTTCATCATTGAGGACCATTATGTACTCTCCGCTGTTTGTATGACCCATCGGCGTTCCTACACAGAACATTCCATCCGACTCGATCACTCCGCAGATCTTAAAGGTTTCACCAAACCGGCCCTCCATAAACCAGCCACCGAGTGAAAGATTCTGATTCTTCATTACCGTTTTATCCACAAGAACTTCCGCATCACCCTTTGGCATTTCACCTTCTATCAGCTTTGCTCCCGTATGCTCCAGAAACTCCGGAATCAGGTCTTCTGTTAGCAAAGGTACCTCGTAAGACCACTGTCCGATAACTGCCGAATAAACGCATTGAATAATCTGGATATAATATGCATTTTCAATTCCCGGATGTTTCTTTAATTCCTCTATTATCTCGTTCCGTCTCTTATCAATAGCTTCTGCATACGCTTCCGATGTCTCATAATCTTCCCGGTTATTTATTCCCATCGATTCACCTGAAAGTGAAATGTATGAAATCTTCTTAGGCATCTCAAACATAATAGGCTTGAAGCTTTCTATCGATGTTGCAAGCAGGACATATATCGTATATATAGCCATGAAAGAAACTGCAAGTGCAATTATCAGAACACCGGCTGTCTTCTTATTATTCCTGATATAGTTCCACGCCGATAACTTATTCCTCATCTTTTCCTCCTTTTACTACCGGAACACTCTTTCGATATTTTGAATCTTCCGTACTGCTTCCTGTAGCAAATCTGATTTTTAGAATCTATATAGATCAACCTTACAATAAGATAATATCTTCTCAGACAATAATAAAAAAGTGACCGCGGTCATAATTTCTTTTAAAAACTATGACTGCAGTCACGATATGCTTATATGATCATACTGTTTAAATATCAGGCTTACTCACCCTCTGTTGTAAGAACCTTTGCAAGATTCTCGAAGCTGTCTCCTGATTTTAAGCTAAAGCTTCCGACACGGAGCTGTGCATCATATCCGTTAGAGATAAGGAATGCATTGAACTCATCCGCATCCTTAATGATACCATTTTCCTGAAGTGCTGCTGAAACATCTTCGGAACCCATACCGGATGTAACTTCAACTGTTACATTTCCATCCTTTGATTCCTTCTTCTCCTCAGTTGCAGCCTCTTCGGTCTTTTCCTCTGTAGCCTTCTCTGTGGTAGCTTCAGTAGTCTTCTCTTCAGTTGCCTTTTCGGTGGTTGCTTCTGTCTTCTTCTCGGTTGTCGCCTCAGTAGTAGCCTCCGTCTTCTTCTCGGTGGTTGCTTCTGTTGTCGCCTCCGTTGTTGCCTCGGTAGCAGCCTCCGTCTTCTTCTCGGTAGCTGCCTCGGTGGTTGCTTCTGTTATCTCCTCTGTCGGAGCCTGAGTAACAGCCTCTGTTGAAACAGCAGGCTCACCTTCGGAAGAACTGCCGCCGGTCTTCCAGGCAGCGAACATGATAGAAACACCTATTATGATTCCTATTCCTATTCCTCTTAATAAATATTTTTTATTCATTCTAATAATCTCCCTGATGACTGTCTATAACATACTTAACTTCACTGACTCCGACATTCATAACCTTTGAAATCTCAATGATACTGAATCCGGCGTTATACATCTCCATGATATTACCGACTGTGTCACCGTCTGTAATCTCAATTCCTTCCTTATCAAGGATCTCATCGAGATTCTCTGCTTCTGTAAGATCATCATCTTCATCATCAAATGTATCATAGAGGTCATCAAGATCCTCTGCATGATATTCATTATTTATCGGGAGAAGGTTTTCGATATCATCATCGTCCTCCTCTTCTTCTGCACTGTCTTCGGAATCATCTTCAGACTCTTCAACTACAGCATTATTTGCAAAATCATCAATTGACTCAGCTTCCTCTTCATCGTCATCAGCTTCTGCTTCTGTATCTTCTTCAGCCTCAGCTTCCTCATCAGCGTCAGCCTCTTCTTCAGACTCTGCCTCATCTTCTGCATCAGCCTCTTTCTCAGCCTCTGCTTCCTCTTCAACGTCAGCTTCTTCTTCAGCTTCTGCTTCCTCTTCTGCATCAGCTTCTTCCTCAGCTTCTTCTTCTTCTGCATCAGCTTCTTCCTCAGCTTCTGCTTCCTCTTCTGAATCAGCCTCTTCTTCAGCCTCTGCTTTCTCTTCTACGTCAGCCTCTTCCTCAGCGTCAGCTTCTTTCTCAGCCTCTGCCTCCTCTTCTACGTCAGCTTCTTCCTCAGCTTCTGCTTCTGATTCTTCTTCAGCCTCAGCCTCTTCCTCAACTGCTTCTGTCTCTTCTTCTACCGCAGCTTCCTCTTCAGCTTCAGCATCCTCTTCATTTCCGGCTAAAACTTCAGTCTGCTCTGAAAGATCATCAGCTGCATCATCCGCAGCTTCAGCTGCTGCTCTTACTACCGGAATATCTCCAATACTCTCAGCTGCATTCTCGGCAGCTGCTATCTTTTCATCTATTACGGCAATTCTTTCATCAACTGCTGCAAGTCTGCCATCAGCTTCCTCAATTCTGTCATCAAGTCTGCTCTCGGCATCATTAAGTCTTCCCTCAAGATCAGAAAGCTCAGCCTTCATTTTCTCAAGTCCGCCCTTATATTCATCAACCAGATTAAGTGAAAGCTTAACATCCTTCTCCTTCTCAGTGATCTTCTTATAAAGGTCCTCAGCAGAAGATCTGCTCTGCTCAAGAGATTTGTTAACCTCATCTGTAACCTTTGAAGTACCTCTCTTAACTTCATCATTTACAGCACTCTCAACCTTGTTCTTAACAAGATCTTTAACCTTTCTCTTGCTGTACTCGTTAACAAAGCCATCGGTAAGCTTCTTTAAATGTTTCTTATCAGCTTCAGTAAGTTCCTCGGGTATTCCCGGTGTGGTACGCTCCTCGGCCTCCTCAGCCGCATTATCAGCAGGAGTTACAACAAAACTGATAATAATAACTATGATTGCAATAATAAGAAGCACGATTGTCGTAGTAGTCATAACCTTAACCTTTACCTTTCAAATTCCAATTTGTACACCGCATCATTTTCAACGGAAACATAAGTACCCTTCATTCCCTTTGAACGTACATTCAGAACACCTGCACTCTCCAGCTTCTGCATGGCATTTACAATGGTAGATCTGGTTATTCCGTTCTCCGCAGCAATCCGGCTGGCAACTATTATACCCTCTTTATTGCCATTCAGACTTTTCAGGACACAGCCCACTGCTCTCTTCTCCGATACCGATAACGACTCCAAAGCCGATATCAGAATTTCCGAACGTCTCTTCTCCTCTTCGTTTTCCTCATAGAGAGATCTCATCATCTCCAGCTCGATAACGGTATTTGCATACTCCGATAAAATAATATCATCAACGCTGAAGTCCTTACCCTTCCTGTAGATAAATGTGGTCCCCATTCTGCTTCCCGCAAAATCCACAGGCATGATAATTGATGTATAACTCTTATCCGGGATACTTTCAAATCCCAGCATTGCAAGATCTCCGTTTTCCTTTGTTGAAAGGATTGAAAGAAATCTTTCATTTAATTCCGAATCTATCTTTCCGCCGATGTTC
This sequence comes from uncultured Lachnospiraceae bacterium, assembly GCA_946405625.1. Taxonomy (GTDB): domain Bacteria; phylum Bacillota; class Clostridia; order Lachnospirales; family Lachnospiraceae; genus Eubacterium_Q. The sequence continues at coordinate 17,064 of CAMJHQ010000033.1, forward strand.
TCGACGAGCATTTCCTGCAATGAATTAATATCCGGGCTCTCATAAATCCCGAGAAGCTTTCCGCGCTGGCTGATAACCATTACATTTGCACCGAGAAGCTTTCCGAGGAGATTGCAGATATCACTGAATATAACGACGTCTGACTTGTTCTCGTGAAGCAGTCTGCTGATCTTCCTGGTCTTATCAAGCAGTTTAACGCTCAAGAAACCACCTCCAAAAACCAATGATCAAAAATCGGATAATCCGACATTTCTAATATATCACATAGTAACATTTCAAACAATATTAATCGTCCTTTTCCTCCAATTGTTCCTTATAATTGCATGAAGGATCTTCGCAGACGATCTTCTTACCTTTGATAAAGAGCAGACCTCCGCAATTAGGACATTTTCTGTTGACCGGTCTTGCCCATGACATATAATCGCAGTCCGGGAAGCCCATGCATCCGTAGAAAGTTCTTCCCTTCTTGGATGACTTCTTAACCATATCCTTACCGCATTTTGGACATGATACACCTATCTTCTCAAAGTACGGTCTCGTATTTCGGCAATCCGGGAAATTCGGACACGCCAGGAACTTACCATGTGCACCATACTTGATGACCATGTTGGCGCCACACAGCTCACATATTTCATCTGTCTTCTCATCTGCGATCTTAACCTTCGACAGAGAGTCGGCAGCGTTCTTAATCTCCTTTTCGAGATCAGGATAGAAGTTTCTGACAACTACTTTCCAGTTCACATTTCCATCGCCTATGCTGTCGAGCAGAGTTTCCATATTTGCTGTGAAATCTATGTCGACTATTTCAGGAAATGCTGTTTCCATTATAGTATTTACCACAGAACCAAGCTCAGTTATATAGAGATTCTTCTGTTCCTTGGTTACATATCTTCTGTTGAGCAGCGTGGATATGGTCGGTGCATAGGTTGAAGGACGGCCGATTCCGTTCTCTTCCATGGCACGTACAAGACTCGCCTCAGTATAATGTGCAGGCGGCTCAGTAAAATGCTGCTTCTTCTCTGTATCTTCGAGCTTCAGCTTATCGCCCTTGTTGATTCCGCTGAAGTTATATGAATTCTTGTCTTCTGCATCCTCTTCCGCATTATAGACATTCAGGAATCCCGGGAAAGCTACCGAGCTGGTTGATGCTCTGAAACGATGCTCTCCTGCTTCAACAACTACTGCAAATGTATCATAAACAGCAGGTGTCATTCTGCTTGCAACGAATCTTTCATAGATAAGCTTATAGAGCTTATACTGATCATTGCTGATGATACCCTTCAGTGATGCAGGTGTTCTAGAAACATCCGTAGGTCTGATTGCTTCATGTGCATCCTGGATATTCTTGTTTTTGTCTGATGAAGCTGTCTTTTCTTCGGAAACAAATTCCTTTCCGTAATTCTCTTCAATGTAGCTTCTTGCTGCTGCATCAGCTTCATCCGATATTCTTGTGGAATCGGTTCTGAGATATGTTATAAGACCTATCGTTCCCTGTCCCTTTATCTCAACACCTTCATAGAGCTGCTGTGCAACTCTCATCGTCTTTGCTGTAGCAAAATTAATCTTAGAAGCAGCTGTCTGCTGAAGTGTACTTGTTGTAAAAGGCTGCGGTCCCTTCTTGGTACGCTTTGAATTCTTTACCTCAGCGACCTTAAAATCCGCCTTCTTTACGGCCTCAACTATTTTATCTGCTTCTGCCTTGCTGTTTATTGTTCCCTGATATCTGAATGCTGCCGGCTTCTTCTGACCCGGAACAGCAAGCATGACATCTATTGTCCAATATTCATCCGGGATGAATCTGTCGATCTCAGCCTCTCGGTCAGAGATCATTTTAAGTGTAACAGACTGAACTCGTCCTGCTGAAAGTCCTCTCTTTCCGATCTTATCCCAAAGAAGCGGACTTATTTCATATCCCACGAGTCTGTCAACTATACGTCTTGCCTGCTGTGCATCAACAAGACTCATATCAATCGCTCTGGCATTCTTAAGAGATTCCTTAACTGCCTTCTGCGTAATTTCATTAAATGTAATTCTCTTATACTTTTTATCTTCAAGCTTAAGAGCTACAGACAGATGATAAGATATTGCTTCACCCTCACGGTCCGGGTCAGTTGCGAGATATACATAATCCGCTTTCTTCACTGCCTTCCTGAGAGTACTTACCAGTTCACCCTTACCTCTTATAGTTATATAATGCGGTTCGAAATCCTGATCTTTATCTATTCCGAGACTACTTTTGGGAAGATCTCTTACATGTCCTTCCGAAGCAATCACTTCATAATTTTTCCCAAGAAATTTCTTGATGGTCTTCGCCTTTGTAGGCGACTCCACGATTACTAGATTTTTTGCCACTGAACTTCTCCTCCAAAAATTATCCGGTCTCTAGTCCGGTCACTGTTGTCCGTTATAACACAAAAAATTTTAGTGTGCAAGAGTTTACAAACGGTAATTTGTTAAATTTTCATAACTTTACGGTCTAAAATATGTACATAATTCTATCAAATATCCTTTTAAAATCACATTTTTCTGGCATAATAACCTTTTGTCTCCTGAATAATAAATCCTTTTGCCTCCATCGAATAAAGTGCTGATATTACAACCGTTACAGTCTCACCTGTTTTCCTTATCAGATCATCTATAAAGATCGGCATCAGACTGAGTGAGTCATATATTTTCTGTTCCTTATCAGAGAGAGAAATGTTTCCCTTCTCCTTCAGATCTGCATTTATATCTGCCTTTATCTCTATATTTCCGAGCATATCCTCTATAATATCCTCTCCCCTCGTTACAAGAATCGCTCCGTTACGGATCAGATTATTTGTACCCTCACTGAGCACATCCCCGACTCTTCCGGGAACTGCATATACAGTTCGTCCCTGCTCAAGAGCGGCATCAACTGTAATGAGCGTTCCGCTTCTGATCGCAGCCTCTATAACAAGAACGCCTTCCGAGAGTCCGCTTATTATCCGATTTCTAAGCGGAAAATTCATCCCGAGCGGAGGAACTTCCGGTCCGAATTCTGATATAACAAGTCCTCTGTCTATAATATTTTCGTATAGCGGAAAGTTCTCCCTCGGATAACAATGATTCACTCCGCTGCCGAGAACCGCAACCGTCCTTCCCCCTACTTCAAGTGCAGCTCTATGTGCAGCGCTGTCGATACCTGCTGCCATTCCGCTTATGATCGTTATACCGTTTTCGGCAATCTTCCTGACCAGTCCATCCGTTATAATCCTTCCGTAGCCCGTAGGTTTCCTGGATCCTACGACTCCTACTGCATAAGTATCCTTGAGGAGTGATATATCTCCTTTATAGAATAAGGCAAGCGGTGCATCGTAAATCGACAGAAGCCTATCCGGATATTCTTCATCAATCGGTGTAATATATCTTATCTCTTCGGCCTCCAGTACATTTTTATAATTTGCGAACCAGTCCTCTCTCTTTGAAGAATCAATTTCATGTACTGCAGATTCTTTAAGGAATCCTTCTTCTTCGAGCTTCCTTGTCATCTCCTTGTTCAGATTTATGTAAACCTCTTTAGGATCACCGAACCTGCGTATCAATTCTATCTTCTTGTTGATTCCCAGCTCTCTTAGTGAATTCAGCCATAGATAATACTCTCTCATACGAAATCCTCCTTGCTTTCGTTTCTGTAGAAGAGCGCCTCTCTTATATCCTCTTCCCGTATATCATCTCTGTCATCTATATCAGCGATTGTTCTGATCAGTCTGAGGATCTTAAAATATCCTCGTGCCGAGATTCCCGTTGTATCATAGAATTCTCTGAGAAGCGTCTGACATGATTCATTGAACCTTATATATCTTCCTATACTTTTCTGCCCGAGCTCAGAATTAAAATTCCAATCTTCATATCTGTACCTTGAGGCCTGCCTTTCCTGAGCTATACTTACCAGCTCACGCATTTCATCTGTACTTGTACCTGCAGCTTCGGAAAACATTTCTTCAAAAGACAAATGCTTTATTTCCATCCTTATATCAATCCTGTCCATGATAGGATGACTTATCCGATTCTGATATGAAACTACTTCATGCCAGGTACAGCGGCATTTCTTTCTGTCGGGATAGAAACCGCACGGACAGTTGTTCCTGGCCGCAACAAGCATGAATTTCGCCGGAAATGTATAGGATGCTTTCAGCCTTGACACCGTAACCCGCTTATCCTCCAGCGGCTGTCTGAGCATCTCTATCACACTCCGCCTAAAATGAGGGAACTCATCCATGAAGAGAACTCCCCCTGAAGCAAGACTTATCTCTCCCGGTTTCGGACTGCCTCCACCCCCTATCAATGCATTTTCGGTAATTGAATAATGCGGTGCACGGTACGGACGTTTCTCCATAAGCCTTCCTGTACGGTTCAGGAGGCCGGCGACACTGTAGATTTTGGTCATTTCCAGTTTCTCATCATAGGTCATTTCCGGAAGGATCCCGGGAAGTGCTTTAGCCATCATTGACTTACCTGCCCCCGCCTCACCTGTCATAAGGACATTATGAAATCCCGCAGCAGCTATAACGAGGCCTCTTTTGGCACTTTCCTGCCCGCGGATATCCCTAAAATCCACATAGTCATCAACCGGCATTTTTTCACGCTTCTCTCCCGGATCTGTATCTTCCTTCTTAAAAACATTTCCAACTTCTCCGGTCTCTATCCATCCGATCATTTCCGACAGACTCTTTACACCGATTATTTCTATCCCCTTGATGAAAGATGCTTCTGCCGCATTCTCCCATGGAACATATATTCTCCTTATTTCCTGCCCCAAAGCATGATGAACAATAGGAAGTACGCCCGGAACAGGAAGTATGGTCCCGTCCAGTCCGAGTTCTCCCAGAAAGAGTGTTTTTTCAAATGTTTCATTATACGGAATTAATTCAAGTGACATGAGGACCGCGATCGCTATAGCCAGATCAAAGCCGGTCCCGTCTTTTCTGATGTCTGCAGGTGAAAGATTTACCGTAATCTTCTTTGCGGGAATAATAAATCCTGTATTCTTGAGAGCCGAACGCACTCTGTCTCTCGCTTCCCTGACAGACGCCGCAAGATAGCCTACCAGATCAAAACCCGGGAGGCCGTTGCTGGTATCGGATTCTACCGAAATAAGCATCCCCTCTATGCCAAGGGGAATACCGCTCATTACCTTACTGTACATATTGTGATTACAAAGTGGAATCAGAACGGATAAACCGTAACGCTATAATAAAATGAGGAGCAGAATAAATCAAGCTTATTCTGCTCCATGCTCATAAATCTATCATTATTAATATATTTCTTAATAATCAAAGGTAATATAAGGTCTTTCCGACGGAGACGTCATTGTAACCGAATCCGCATAAAGTACAGGGCCATATCCTTCAAACTCTTTATAATATTCCTTCTTCAAAGTTCCCTCGACTATAACGAAATCTCTGTCCTTAATATTGGCAGCTCCCTGATAGACACATTTCATACCATAAAACTCAATATCGGCTTCACAGCATGTCATGATAAAACGTCCTGTTACAAATTCAGTCTTTCCGTAGTTCGAAGGTCTGTGAGCCATAGCCTTGAAACGAACCTTCTTACCGTTATATTTGTCAGGATTGTTGGTTGAATCCAGATAGAAAATGCCGAAATCATCCTCTTCAATCTCGATAACATCTGCCTCAAGATTATATGGGATATAAGCCTCCTCTTCGAATTCAAGCGGCTTTCCGTCCTTCTTCTCAAAGATAACCTGTGCACGTCTGTTTACAGCACGTATACCTCTCTTATAATCACCGGCCTTTGTGTCCTCTTCACAGCGATTGAAGATTATCATGTCAGCGTTTCTGATCTGATCCATGATGATCTTACGCATATTAGACATGTACATATCATAAGTCGATGCGTCAACAAAGGAAATAACCTGAACTACTGTCCATCCTGCCGGAACTTTGACATTAAATATCTTATCAAGCTCCCACATACCGTTATACTCGATAACTACATTTTCCGGATGATATTTCTTACTAAGCTCGGCAAGGTGCTCCTCCGTAAGATTATCCTCATTTATTTCCTCAACAGCGATATTTCTTTTCTTAAGCTGCTTTTCATCATACTCCTCTTCACCGTCTTCGCACATAAGAAGAAGTGTCGGAGCACCCTCGGTAAAGCCCTGCTTGATAAGAATATCCTTTGCAAATGTGGTCTTTCCGCTTCCGAGAAATCCCATAAAGATATATACAGGGATTTCTTTATTTCTCATACCAGGCATCAGATCCGCCTCCCTAATTCTTTAAAGTTCAAATCTATTACAGACCAAAAAGCTCTGCAATCTTGTCTTCCTTGAGCTTGCTTCCGATAACACAGAGCTTTCCTGTATAATCGGCCTTTCCTTCTCTGATCTCATATTCACCCGGAACAAGATCAAACTCAAGCCAGTTATTATCCTTATCAGGGATAATACCCTTCGCTCTGAGGATTATACCATATTCATTATCATCTTCAACTGAAAGAGCCTTGAGAATCTCCTCAAGTTCCTCTCTTGAGTACTTATGAGCTGTTTCTTTGCCCCAGCTTGTAAATACTTCGTCCGCATCATGTCCGTGATGATGGTGATGATGATGTCCGCAGCTGCATACACCATTCTCATCATAATGATGATGATGATGTTCATGCTCATCTTCGTCATCATCGTCGTCATTGTGATTGTGATGATGCTCATCTTCGTCGTCATCGTCGTCATCATCATGGTGATGATGCTCATGCTCATCTTCGTCGTCATCGTCATCATGGTGATGGTGATGATGCTCATGCTCGTCGTCATCATCGTCGTCATCATGGTGATGGTGATGATGTTCATGCTCATCGTCATCGTCGTCGTCATGGTGATGATGGTGATGATGATGTTCGTCCTCATCCTCATCGTCAACAGCAGGATCATACTTGAAATTCTTCATAATATCTTCGATATTCGATGAATGCTCGATAGCGTCAAGGATCACTGTTCCGGAAATATCCTCCCAAGGTGTAGTAATGATACGAGCATCTGCATTATGCTCCTTGATCATATTTACTGCTGTAAGGAGCTTATCTTCATCAACAGACTGAGTACGGCTGAGAACAACTGTTCCGCAGGCTTCGATCTGATTAAGGAAGAACTCACCGAAATTCTTTATATACATTTTTGCTTTTGTAACATCAACAACAGTTGTAGCTGAATTAAGCTCTATTGTCACATGCTCTGCAGCCTTCTGAACAGCCTTGATAACATCCGAAAGCTTACCGACACCTGACGGCTCAATAATGATCCTGTCAGGGCTGTACTGCTCAACAACCTGCTTTAATGCCTCTCCGAAATCACCCACCAGTGAGCAGCAGATACATCCGGAATTAAGCTCATTGATCTGAACTCCTGCATTCTTGAGGAATCCACCGTCTATACCGATCTCACCGAACTCATTTTCGATAAGAACAAGCTTCTCCCCCTTAAAAGCTTCCTCAATAAGCTTCTTGATCAGAGTAGTTTTGCCGGCTCCGAGAAAACCTGAAATAATATCAATCTTTGCCATTTCTTATTCCTCCATATCTATATATGTTCTCTTCTCAATAATCATAAGAGAGCGTTCATGGAACGCTCTCATGTATGGTTAAACTATTTTGTTCTGACCTTCTTAAAAACACTCATAGAAAGTCCCGGTATATTCACAGAAATATAATTGCTTCTTCCGTCAACCTTGCCGGCCTTTGACTGTTTTGAGGTCTTGTTATTTCTTCCGTCACCACCGTACTTTGCAGCATCACTTGAGAAAATCTCCTTCCATTTACCTGCGGAAGGTACTGCAAGTTTATAATTCTTTGAATCGACAGGTGTGAAGTTAAGTACTACCAGAAGTGTATCCTTTTCGTTCTTTCCTCTTCTTTCAAAAGAAAGTATCGAATGATTTGCATCATTTGCATTGATCCACATAAAGCCATCCGGATCATTATCAAGCTCATAAAGAGCCGGTTCCGAATCATACAGCTTATTGAGATCCTTAACATACTCATGCAGATATCTGTGTGCATCAAACTCAAAGAGTGACCAGTCAAGCTCTGAAGACTCATTCCACTCCTTCATCTGTGCAAACTCCTGACCCATGAAAAGAAGCTTTCTTCCCGGATGAGTCATCAGATAACCGTAAGCCGTTCTGAGATTTGAGAACTTATCCTCATATCCTCCCGGCATTTTCTCGATCATTGAAGCCTTCTCATGAACAACCTCATCATGAGAAAGTACAAGCACGAATTTCTCACTGTATGCATAAACCATACTGAAGGTAAGTTCCTGATGATGATACTTTCTGTAAAGCGGATCCTGCTTCATGTAATTCAGGAAATCGTTCATCCATCCCATATTCCATTTGAAATCGAATCCGAGTCCGCCTTCTTCGATCGGACGTGTCATCATAGGCCATGCTGTTGACTCTTCCGCGATCATTATTACTCCCGGGAAGAGTTCATTCATCTTGGAATTAAGCTCCTTGATGAACTCGATTGCCTCAAGATTTTCGTTTCCTCCGAACTTATTCGGGATCCACTGTCCGTCACCTCTGCCGTAATCAAGATACAGCATTGATGCAACCGCATCCATACGGATACCGTCAACATGATATTTATCTGCCCAGTAAAGAGCATTTGCAATGAGGAAATTTCTTACCTCATTTCTTCCGTAATTAAAAATGTATGTGCCCCAATGAGGATGTTCTCCGCGTCTCGGATCTTCATGCTCATAAAGTGCGGTTCCATCGAATCTTCCGAGTCCATGCTCATCCTTAGGGAAATGTGCAGGCACCCAGTCGATTATTACTCCGAGTCCCTTCTTATGCATATAGTCAATGAAATACATAAAATCCTCAGGTGAACCGTATCTCGATGTCGGTGCATAATAGCCCGTTACCTGATATCCCCATGAAGGATCATACGGATGCTCCATGATCGGCATAAGTTCAACATGAGTATATCCCATTGAAAGCATATATTCCGCAAGCTTCTCAGCTATCTCACGATAGTTGTAGAATTCTCTTCCGTCTATAGGTCTCTTCCATGAACCGAGATGAACCTCATACACATTCATCGGCTTCTCAAGAATAGTCTTCTTATTCCTGTCAGCCATAAACTTTTCATCTCCCCACTTATATGTGAGGTCTGTTACAACGGATGCATTTGCAGGACGGACCTCTGATGAAAATCCATACGGATCTGCCTTCATAAAGACATCACCCTTCTTGGATGCAACCTCATACTTATATATTTCCCCGACAAAATCACCCGGAATGAAAAGTTCGAAGATTCCTGAGTAATCAATCTTTCTCATCTGATATCTCTTGCCGTTCCAGTTGTTGAAATTACCGACAACCGAAACTCTCTCCGCATTCGGAGCCCACAGTGCAAAGAGTGTACCCTTAACACCGTCAACCTCCATCGGATGAGCGCCGAGCTTTTCGTAAATCTCATAATGCTCGCCCTCGTTGAAGAGGCTTACATCTATCGGATCAATGACAGGTTCAAAAACATAAGGATCTACGAAAGTATCCTCTCTTCCGTCCTCATATTTAACCTTGACCTTATAATCAAATCTTCCCTTATCCTTGATCTTGACAGAATAAAATCCCTTTACCCTGTCTGAAACCAGAGCGTACTCCTTTCCGGTCTCGATATCGACAATCTTAACAACCTTGGCATCCGGAATGAATACATTTACATATACATCATTCAGGCATTCATGGATTCCAAGGATATGATGAGGGTTGTCGTGCTTTGCGTTAACAAGAGCTTCAACCTCCATCCAGTTTATTGCGAATACGTTCTGTCTGTGTTTCATCATTGAAATTATTCCTCATCAAGTCTGTGAATAAATATACCGCTTCGGAGCTTCGGCTCAAACCATGTAGACTTCGGAGGCATAAGAAGGCCTGCATCAGCCACATCGAACAGCTCTCCTATAGATGTAGGATACATAGAAAATGCAACAGTCATGTCGGTAGCGACTCTTCTTTCAAGCTCTCCGAGTCCTCTGATACCGCCGACGAAAGCAATCCTGCTGTCCGTTCTCGGATCTTCTATCCCCAGAATAGGATTTAATACATTGTTCTGAAGAAGCGATACATCAAGTCCTTCAACAGGATCATCACTTCTCAGATCATCATGAATCTTTAATTCATACCATGAGTCAGCGATAAACATACCTACAAAGCCCTTCTCTTCAGGCTGATATGCCTCGCTCACCTTCTTAATATCATAAACCTTTGACAGCTTGTCAAAGAACTCATCCTGAGTCATTCCGTTCAAGTCCTTAACAACTCTGTTGTACGGAAGGATCTTAAGCTCACTCTCAGGGAAAAGTACAGAAAGGAAGTAATTAAATTCCTCTTCTCCGGTATAACCCGGATTCTCTTCTCTCTTTCTGAGTCCGACCTTAACTGCGGATGCGGCTCTGTGATGGCCGTCTGCGATATATATTCTTGTCTCTTCACCGAATTCGGTTTTGATGACATTGATATCATTTTCATCGGTAATAACCCAAACATTATGAGTCACACCGTCATCAGATGTAAATCCGTATGTCTTCGGAGTTTCCTTAACTCTTGCAACTACGGCATTTATCTTATCTCTGTCTCTGTAAGCAAGGAAAATAGGTCCTGTCTGCGCATTGCAGTAATAAATATGATTTATTCTGTCCTGCTCCTTTGCAGCCAGAGTATTTTCATGCTTCTTGATGATATTATTCTGATAATCATCTATGGATGCCGCAGCAACGATACCCGTCTGCGATCTTCCGTCCATGATAAGCTCGTAAATGTAATAAACCGGGCTCTCATCATGAATATATGTACCATCATTAAATGCTGTATGAAGAAGCTCACTTGCTTTATCATAAGCTTCCTGTGAGTACATATCGAAATCATCCCCGAAATTTGTCTCAGGTCTGTCTATTCTCAGGAAAGACTGAGGTTCTTTTTCAACCTCAGCCTTTGCTTCCTGTCTGTTATATACATCATACGGCAGAGCTGCTACCTTATTAACAACTTGCTTGTCAGGACGATATCCTGCAAACGGACGTACAATTGCCATTTTTATACCTCTGTTACCATTCCGCGAACATGGTTGATTGCCTTACCGATGGACTTCTCAAAATCATCCTCTGATGAATTCTCGAAAACAAACATTTCCGGAATCCCCTTAGGTGCTGTGTAATCCTGTGTTGCAACATATTCATCCCAATGCTCGATCTTCCAGGTATCTCTCTCGGAATTTCTGGTTACCATTCTCTTATGAACAACCTCGATATCGGTATGTATCCATATGAGTACAAGCTCAGCATTCTTTGCGGCAAGCTTCTTGCGAAGATTGTTGATCCATCCGTAATCACGGATTTCCTTCTTGAAAGGAGCATTAAGTAACACTGTATCGTTATAGTTAAGTGCATCAAGTGCAACTTCCATTATGGCATCATACTCTGCATCACGGATCCATTCATGGAAGAAATCAGATGATCTGTCAAAGGGTTCTCCCGCAACTTCAAATATCTTCTTCGAAAGTACGATAAGATCATCCTTATCGAGGTATACACAATTATTAAGTGCCTTTGCCAGATTCTTGGCAACATAAGTCTTCCCACACGCTGGTGGAGAAGTAATCAGTATCATCTTCTTCTTATCCATGAGGACCTCCCTAAATCCTAAACTTCTTATATTTTCAATTCTTTAAAAACCAATTTATTAAAACTTCAATTCACAAAAACTTTAATTCACAAAACTTTAATTACCGGAGCACACTTTTGCAACGATTCATATTGCATAATCTATCCGCCGCGGAATATTACTGATTCTTTGCAGCTATATAGCCCTTAGCTTTAAGCATTTCGGCACAAAGCACAGCACCACCTGCTGCACCGCGGACTGTATTATGAGAAAGTCCTACAAACTTATAATCGAAGAGCTTATCATCTTCGAGTCTTCCCATAGAAATTCCCATACCATTTTCAAAGTCCACATCAAGCTTAACCTGTGGTCTGTTTTCTTCTGTCATATATCTGATAAACTGCTTTGGTGCGCTAGGAAGATTAAGCTTCTGAGGCTCTCCGCTGAAGTTCTCCCACTTCTCGATGATCTGCTCCTTTGTAGGCTTCTTTCCAAACTTAACAAATACAGAAGCTGTATGTCCGTTAAGTACAGGAACTCTGATACAATGAGCTGTGATCTTTGGTCCATCCTCTGCAGTCTTGATAACTCCGTCTTCAACCTTACCCCAGATCTTAAGAGGCTCCATCTCTGACTTCTCTTCCTCACCGCCGATGAATGGGATTACATTTTCAACCATCTCAGGCCAATCCTTAAATGTCTTTCCTGCACCTGAAATTGCCTGGTATGTAGAAACTACAACTTCCTTTGGCTCGAACTCCTTAAGAGCGAAAAGAGCCGGTGCATAAGACTGAATAGAACAATTAGGCTTAACTGCGATAAATCCCTTCTTTGTTCCGAGTCTCTTCTTCTGGAACTCGATAACATCGAAATGCTCAGGATTGATTTCAGGAACTACCATCGGTACATCAGGTGTCCAGCGATGTGCGCTGTTATTTGATACTACAGGAGTCTCTGTCTTAGCATAAGCCTCCTCGATAGCCTTGATCTCATCCTTTGACATATCAACTGCACTGAAAACGAAATCAACTGTAGAAGCAACTTCCTCTACTTCGTTTACATTCTTCAGAACAAGCTTCTTAACAGCTTCAGGAATAGGTGTTGTCATCTTCCATCTGCCTTCTACTGCTTCTTCATATGTTTTACCTGCACTTCTCGGTGATGCAGCAACCGTTACGACCTCGAACCATGGGTGGTTCTCAAGCAGAGCTATAAATCTCTGTCCGACCATACCCGTTGCTCCGAGTATACCAACTCTTAACTTGTCGCTCATAATCTTTCCCTCTCTTCTTTCATGGTGATTTGAATTTCGTAACGTCGTGAAAGCTTGCTTTCTAAGACGTTTATGAAATCAAATCTCTATGAGGCGAAGCCTCATAAATCGCTGAACAGGAATTTGACGCAGTCAAATGGGTTCAGCGATTGCATGAATATTATTATAAAACTTACTTTACAACTCTTACTCTAACTACACCGTCGATAGCCTTGAGGTCTTCAACGATCTTGTCTGTTACCGGTGAGTCTACGTCAAGGATTGTGTAAGCGAAATCACCCTTTGACTTAGATACCATATCAGGAACATTGATGCCGTCCTTAGCGAAGATTCCTGTGAACTGTGTAAGCATGTTAGGAATATTCTTGTGGCATACTGTAATTCTTGAAGCTGTCTGGCAGATACCTGCATCACATCTAGGATAGTTAACTGAATTGATAACATTTCCGTTCTCGATGAAATCTCTGATCTCCTTAACAGCCATGATAGCACAGTTATCTTCTGACTCCTCTGTTGAAGCTCCAAGGTGAGGTGTGCAGATAACGCCCGGCTTTCCTGCCACCTTTGAGTTAGCGAAGTCTGTAACATACTTCTTGATCTTTCCGCTCTCGATACCTGCAAGAACTGCATCCTCATCGCAGAGAATATCTCTTGCGAAGTTAAGGATTACAACACCGTCCTTCATCATGCTGATTGCATCAGCTCCGATCATGCCCTTTGTATTATCAAGAAGAGGAACATGAACTGTAATGAAATCACAATCTGTATAAATATCATTTACATTTGTAATATGCTTTATAGATCTTGAAAGGCTCCATGCTGCATCGATTGATACATATGGATCATATCCGTAAACTTCCATTCCAAGATGTGTAGCTGCGTTAGCAACCTTAGCACCGATAGCACCAAGACCGATAACACCAAGCTTCTTGCCTGCGATCTCTGTACCTGCGAAGTTCTTCTTCTCCTTCTCAGCTGTCTTTGCGATATCAGCGTCACCCTTGTTCTCTGTTACCCAGTTAGCACCGCCGATGATGTCACGTGATGCAAGAAGCATACCTGCAAGAACAAGCTCCTTAACACCGTTTGAGTTAGCACCCGGTGTATTGAATACAACAACACCCTCTTCAGCATACTTATCGATAGGAATGTTGTTAACACCTGCACCTGCACGTGCAACTGCAAGAAGCTTATCTGAAGGCTCAATCTCATGCATTGAAGCACTTCTTACAAGGACAGCTTCAGCTTCATTTATATCATCTGTCATCTGGTACTGATCTGTGAAACCATCTGTTCCAACCTTAGCGATCGGATTAAGACATTTAACGTTATACATTTTGTTTTACCTCGTAATTATCTATTGTATTCTATACTCTGATTAATACTCTATGTTACGCATTCTTCTCTTCGAAGTCCTTCATGAACTCAACAAGCTTCTCAACACCTTCGATCGGCATAGCGTTGTAGATAGAAGCACGCATACCACCAACTGAACGATGTCCCTTGAGGTTAACGAAACCGGCCTCTGTAGCTTCCTTAACGAACTTAGCATCAAGCTCATCATTACCTGTTACGAAAGGTACATTCATGAGTGAACGGTCTTCCTTAACTACTGTACCCTTGAACATCTTTGACTGATCAAGGAAATCATAAAGGATCTTAGCCTTCTTCTCGTTATGAGCCTTCATTGCTGTAAGGCCACCCATATCCTTAACCCACTTGAATACGAGTCCGCAGATATAGATACCGTAGCATGGAGGTGTATTGTAAAGAGACTCAGCATCAGCCTGTGTCTTATACTTGAGCATTGTAGGAACATACTCAGGAAGATCGTCACGGATAAGGTCCTCTCTGATGATAACAACTACAACACCTGCAGGTCCAACGTTCTTCTGAACACCGAAATAGATAAGACCGTAATCCTCAACATTTACAGGCTGAGAAAGAATGTCTGAAGACATATCAGCTACAAGGATCTTGCCCTTTGTGTTAGGAAGATTCTTAAATGTTGTTCCGTAAATTGTATTGTTATGGCAGATATATACATAGTCTGCATCTTCACTTACAGGAAGATCTGAGCAATCAGGAATGTATGAGAATGTCTTATCTTCTGAAGAAGCAAGTACATTTGCCTTACCATACTTCTTAGCTTCCTGATAAGCCTTCTTAGCCCACTGTCCAGTGATGATGAAATCAGCAACACCATTCTTCATGAGGTTCATTGGGATAGCTGCGAACTGCTGTGAAGCACCACCCTGAAGGAAAAGAACCTTATAATTATCAGGAATCTTCATAAGATCTCTTAAGTCCTTTTCTGCTTCCTTGATGATTGCATCGTAAGTCTTTGAACGATGGCTCATCTCCATAACTGACTGTCCGCTTCCCTTGTAGTCAAGCATCTCGTCTGCTGCCTGTCTGAGAACTACCTCAGGAAGGATTGATGGTCCTGCCGAAAAATTGTAAACTCTTGCCATTTTTGTTTTCCTCCATGTAATAAATATATAAATAATATATTAGTTTAAAATATTTTTATATCCAAATAATGTCATTAGTAGCATTTAAATGATATCATTCGGATAAATAACTACTTCTTAAATAAAATCAATCGGGTAAAATAATTATTTCTTTCCAAGACCTTCTTCCGAATCAAAGCAGGTTTCAATTGCTGCTCCCGGAGCAACCATTGGCCATACCTTGTCATCAGACTCGATCTGACAATCAATAACATAAGGTCCCTTACCCTTTAACGCAGTCTTAAGAGCCTTTGTAAACTCTTCAACTGTCTTAACTCTGATTGCTGTCGCACCGAGTCCTTCTGAAACCTTAACAAAGTCAACATTATCATTAAGTACTGTATTGGAATATCTCTTACCGTAGAATAGTGTCTGCCACTGTCTTACCATACCGAGAACATGATTGTTGATGACTACTTCTATAACATGAACTCCTTCTCTTGAAGCTGTAGCAAGTTCGTTCATGTTCATACGGAAGCATCCGTCACCTGCAATATTGATAACAGTTTTGGAAGGGCATCCAACCTTTGCTCCGATAGCTGCACCAAGGCCGTATCCCATTGTTCCGAGACCGCCTGATGTGATGAACTGTCTTGACTTCTTATAGTTATAGTACTGAGCAGCCCACATCTGATGCTGTCCTACATCGGTTGTGATGATAGCATTACCCTTTGTTTCCTCATAGATTTTACTCACAACAGCGGGTCCTGTCAAATGTTTCATATCGTATTTGAGCGGATTTTCCTTCATAAGCTTCTTGATTTCTTTCATCCACTCTGTTTTACGTGAAGTTTTAACACCGAGATTGATCTTTTTGAGGATTTCAGCTGCATCGCCGATAACCGAAGCGTCAACATCGATATTCTTATTAACCTCTGCTGCATCAATATCTATATGAAGTATCTTCGCCTCACTTGCAAACTTAGCAGCATTTCCGATCACTCTGTCAGAGAATCTTGCACCAACTACTATAAGAAGGTCTGCCTTATTAACTCCGAAATTGGATGCCTTTGTTCCGTGCATTCCGATCATTCCGGTATAACGCGGATCTGTTCCGTCAAATGCGCCCTTACCCATAAGTGTATCGCATACCGGAGCATCGATCTTCTTTACCAGCTCTGCAAGTTCTTTTGAAGCTCCTGAAAGAGTAACTCCACCACCTGCAAGAACATAAGGTCTCTTTGATGCATTTATCATATCGATAGCACGATTAATATCTTCATCCTTGATAGTATTTGTAACCTTCTTGATTGTTTCAGGTTTCTTATACTTATAATCTGCCTTACTTGCAGTAACGTCTTTTGTTATATCTACAAGTACAGGACCCGGACGGCCCGACTTTGCTATCTTAAATGCACGACGAATTGTATCAGCAAGCTCGTGAACATTCTTTACGATAAAGCTGTATTTAGTTACAGGCATAACCACACCTGTTATATCTATTTCCTGGAAGCTGTCTTTTCCAAGCATTGCAACACCTACATTTGCGGTTATCGCAACCATTGGGATTGAATCCATATATGCTGTAGCGATACCTGTTACAAGATTAGTTGCTCCCGGACCACTTGTAGCAAAACAGACTCCAACCTTTCCCGTTGCTCTTGCATATCCGTCTGCCGCATGGCTTGCACCCTGCTCATGAGATGTAAGAACGTGACGTATTTCATCTGAATGCTTATAAAGTTCATCGTAGATATTAAGGATTGCTCCTCCCGGATAACCGAATACAGTATCTACGCCCTGCTCCTTAAGGCATTCGATAACTATTTCTGAACCTGTTAACTGCATAATATCTGCTCCTTCCTTATGCCTTTGGGATTTCGAGGATTGCTCCGCGGTTGCCGCTTGTAACCATAGAAGCATAACGTGCAAGATAACCCGTTGTTACCTTTGGCTCGCGTGGTGACCAAGCTGCACGGCGCTTTGCAAGCTCTTCATCCGAAACCTTAAGATTGATTGAATAGTTGTTGATATCGATCTCAATCATATCGCCCTCTTCAACAAGTGCGATAGGTCCGCCAACTGCTGCTTCAGGTGATACATGTCCGATTGAAGCTCCGCGGCTTGCTCCAGAGAAACGGCCATCTGTAATAAGTGCAACTGTCGAGCCGAGTCCCATACCTGCGATAGCGGATGTAGGATTGAGCATCTCTCTCATTCCCGGACCTCCCTTAGGTCCTTCGTATCTGATAACAACAACATCACCATCAACAATCTTGCCACCGAGAATTGCTGCGATTGCATCCTCTTCGGAATCAAAGACTCTTGCAGGTCCCTCATGCTTAAGCATTTCAGGTACGACTGCGGATCTCTTAACTACCGATCCGTCCGGTGCCAGGTTGCCCTTAAGTACCGCAAGTCCTCCTGTCTTTGAATATGGATTATCTGTAGGTCTTATAACCTCAGGATTTCTGTTTACTGAATTCTTAACTGCTTCTCCGATCGTCTTACCTGTAACTGTCATGCAGTTTTCATTGATAAGTCCGATATCGCAGAGTTCCTTAACAACTGCATATACGCCGCCTGCTTCGTTGAGGTCCTCCATATATGTAGGACCTGCAGGTGCAAGATGACAGAGGTTAGGTGTCTTCTCACTGATCGGATTAGCAAATGATATATCAAAATCAAAACCGATCTCATGTGCGATTGCTGGAAGATGAAGCATTGAATTTGTTGAGCATCCAAGTGCCATATCTACTGTAAGCGCATTGAGGATTGCATCCTTTGTGATGATATCACGAGGACGGATATTCTTCTTCAGCATATCCATTACAGCATATCCTGCCTTCTTTGCAAGACGGAGTCTCTCTGAATATACTGCAGGGATTGTTCCGTTGCCCGGAAGTCCCATACCGAGAACCTCTGTAAGACAGTTCATTGAGTTAGCTGTATACATACCGGAACATGAACCGCATGTAGGACAAACCTTTTCCTCAAACTCAAGTACTTCAGCATCATCAATCTTTCCGGCTGTACGCTCTCCTACTGCCTCAAACATTGACGAAAGACTTCTCTTTCTTCCGTGAATATGACCTGCAAGCATAGGACCGCCTGATACAAATACAGTCGGTACATTTACTCTTGCTGCTGCCATAAGAAGTCCCGGAACATTTTTATCACAGTTAGGGATCATGACAAGTGCATCAAACTGATGAGCAATAGCCATGGCCTCTGTTGAATCTGCAATAAGATCTCTTGTCACAAGACTGTACTTCATTCCGATATGTCCCATTGCAATACCGTCGCAGACTGCGATTGCAGGAAACATAACAGGTGTTCCGCCTGCTTCAGCGACGCCGAGCTTGACGGCCTCTGCTATCTTATCAAGATTCATGTGACCCGGAACGATCTCGTTATATGAGCACACAATACCTACCATTGGCTTTTTGATCTCTTCAGCAGTATATCCGAGTGCGTTCAGAAGTGAACGTGCAGGTGCTTGCTGAAGACCGCATTTCATGTTGTCACTTGTCATAACCTAATCTCCTTTGTTTTCTACCCATTTATAAAATTTTTCATTTTATTTATCAATTGTTACTGATGATATTCATCCGAAAATGTATGCATCATCAGCTTGATCATACCGTTTGTTTTTATCAGAACTTAGATCCGATAGTATAGATAATACTCCAGATATAATATCCCGTAGCAGCCAGATTTATTACCATCGCAATAATGCCCATCAGCATTATAAAGGGCTTACCGGTTTTAAGTCCGCCTTTAATAGCCTTATAGCTTCCGTATACGCCGCCCAGTAGTATTACAATAAGCCATACACTTATGAATCTTATTCTGAAGGAACCGCACAGAATAGACAGAACAACATTTACAATACCCAATCCAATAGCTGCCTTCCATGAAGTTTCTGCATCCTTGAAAGGATCATCATCTTCATTCTTTGCTGAAGGTGCCCCAGCTATAAAAGGAGTCTTCTGCTGATTCATAAGATTCTGCATATTCGGATTATACTGTGCATTCGCATTATACTGCGCATTTGCGTTATACTGTGCATTCGCGTTATACTGTGCATTCGCATTATACTGCGCATTTGCGTTATACTGTGCATTTGCATTATACTGAGTATTTTGCACATCCGCATTATACTGAACATTCGGATTGCTTGCATTATACTGGGTATTCTGAGTGTCCGGACTATACTGTGGATTCAGATTATTCTGATTGTTACCTGTATAATAATCATCCATTTTATATCATTTCTCCTAAAACTATTCATCAGATAAGTCAGGCCCAATCATGACCTGACCTACCTGATACATTTCATATTAAATCATTATTTTACAAAAAGTTTCTTTCTGTTATTGAAGTAAATAATGTTGCAAACTACAAGAATTACATATCCTATTATCTGACCGACAATACCAGGCTGAACAATCGCCGATGCCGGGAAACCATATTTTTTAACTTCGGATACTGCAGCTATAATATATATAAAATTAGCAAAAATGATAATTCCGATTACTATAAAATAAAACATAGGACCATTCTTCTTAAAGCCGGCCAGCTGAAATCTTGTAAAGATTGCTCCGCCTGCCACTACAAGAAATAATAATCCGGATACAATACCGACTGTCTTCAGACTTGGAAATAATCTGAAAATCTGCTCAGCCGTAACGCCCTGATCATTATCGTATATCTTTCCTGACAATAACTGATATGCATTGTACAGGGCTCCGAGTGATGTTAAGAACAACTGAACATAGATGATAAACTTAAACCAGTTCATTCCAAGCTGCTGTCCGTTAGGTCCGATAACCACATCAGGTATACTACTGCCTGTATTCATAGGCGGAACACCCGGATAAGGATTACCCTGAGGCATATATGTATTCTGCTGGCCACCATATGTATTCTGTGGGCCACCATATTGACTCTGAGGTGCACCCGGCTGAACATACTGGCCGGCACCTGCTCCATAAGGATCCTGCTGACCGTAACTCTGCTGGCCATAACCCTGAGGGCTGCTGTATGCGTTCTGCTGTGCGCTTGGCTGAACATACTGGCCGGTGCCGGCTCCATAAGGATCCTGCTGGCCACCATATATATTCTGCGAAGTAATTGGTTTTCCGCATGTCGTACAAAATGTGTTTCCGTCTTCCACGGATGAATTACAATATGGACAAATCATTTGATACCTCCTCAAATTCTATCCCAAAAAAACAATTAGTTAAAAAATTAATTAGTTAATCGTGCTGAAACAAGAATAAACCGAGTCAAAATTACTCTGGTCTGTACTTGCAACTGTAATTACCATCAGATAATTACCTTTAGATAAACAAACACAACGCTCATAAATCTTAGTTCCCAGATATTCAGCTGAAAAATCAATACATGCCTCTGATTTTCCCATTACTGTTGTAGTAGCTGTATCAGCTGTTACATTCTGATATCCTGATGCTGTAAGTGAAGTTGCGATCTGATCCTTATATGTTGAAAGCATCTCTCCCATATCATAATCATCATAGCTAAATGCAGACTTCTGAATAACAAGGTTGCATGAATCTCCTGTCATTGGATTTGATGTGCACATTATAACAGCCTGACCGTTTGCACCCAGCTCAACGTTTTCGTAAAGCTCCTGCATAGTCTTTGATGTTCCGTTAATCTGCTGAAGCGAATCATTATCCATGAACTGCTGTCCTGAAGGAAGTGTAAACTGTATTCCGAAAAGAGGATTTGTATAAACATCTCCGCTTACTGTTCCCATTACCTTATCGTAGCCTTCAGCGTCTGAAACAGGAAGATCATTTGAAGATGTTTCTGTTGCCGCCTCAGTTGCTGCTTCTGTTGCTGCTTCAGTTGCCGCTTCTGTTTCTGCTTCTGTTGCTGCTTCTGTAACTGCTTCAGTTGCTGCTTCTGTTTCTGCCTCTGTAACAGCTTCGGTTGCTGCTTCTGTTTCTGCTTCTGTCAATGCACCAATGCCGCTTCCTGATGACTCGGCTGTTGTAGCCTCAGCTTTCTTTGATGAATCATCCTTCTTAGGTAAAACAAAGAAAACAACAACAAGCACTGCAATAAGTGCAACAACACCTACTATTATTCCGGCAATAGCTCCACCACTAAGTCCCTTCTTCATATTTGAAGGTCCCTGTGGTCCGTTACCCTGAGGTGCATTATACTGCGGCTGTCTAGGCTGCTGGTTATACTGTGGCTGTCCGCCGTACTGCTGACCCGGCTGACTAAACTGACCCTGTCCGCCGTACTGCTGACCCGGCTGAC